>NZ_CP150265.1:883333-1225000 GCF_037976325.1 Paenibacillus sp. FSL K6-3182 | reverse complement strand
GTCATTTAGAAACATTTTAACAATATATGGTCTTTATTAGAAGAGATCGCTGAACAATTCATAAAGGAGAGCTTTCGTTTGGGAAAAATATTCGCATTTTATGGCCCTTCCGCTTCAGGTAAATCCGAAATCCAGAAAGAGCTGACCCTTAGCGGCTTTCAAAAAATTATTACTTCAACAACCAGACTCCCGAGGCCGAATGAGTCAGACGGGATTCATTATATTTTTATGGAAACGAGCCAGTTTGAAAATCACATTCGTGCAGATGCCTTTATTGAATGGACACGATACAACGAGCATTATTACGGTACACTAAAATCCAGCATTGAAGAAGTATTCGATCAAAATAGGAATGCCCATATTGTAATGGACCTTGCTGGCGTACTCGCTTTAAAGAAGCGGTATGATCATGTGATTGCGATCTATGTAGGTGCGGATGTTGAATCCATTAAAAGAAGATTGGTAATAAGAGGCGGAATGCCTGAGGAAATCGCCAAAAGGGTGCAACGCGCGGAGGAAATTGAACTAAAGAGCGAGTATATGCAGCATGCTGATGTGATCATATGGAACCATGATGACACCCGCTTTAATGATACAATGACGCAGGTCAGAGAGATCATAGCCGCTCATGGTTCATTTTGAGAACATCCCAAAAAACAATCAAAAGCTCAACTGCGCTTAGTATGCGTGGATGAGCTTTTTTGATAACTTTATTTAAGTAAATGCATAAGCAGCGCTTTTTGAACATACATCCTGTTCTCGGCTTGCTGATAGATGATGGAACGCTCCGACTCCACTAACTCCTCCTCTATCTCGAAGCCCGGATGGATAGGCATGTCATGCATAAGATAAGGCAAGTGTCCCGCAAGATTGCTTCTGTTCAACTGATAAGGCAGCATCTTCTCCATTCTTCGCTTCTTCTCATCTTGATAGTGGTCTTCATAAAAAAACTCCATATCGATCCAAGTGTCAGTATATACAAAATCAGATCTGGCTGCCGCACTAGGCAAATCAATAACCTTTTCAACAAATCCACTTTGAAAAGCCTTTTGCATAAGCTCCTCATCCCAAGATGGCTTGTTAATGATCGGAGTAACTAGCAGTAGCTTGATTCCCACTGCCATACACCCTGCGACCAAAGAATTGGCGACATTGTTATGAATGCCAACGTACGTAAGCGTTATTCCCGTAAAAGTACCTGCGACCTCATAGATGGTCATCAAGTCCGCAAGAGCCTGGCAAGGATGATATTTGTCGCAGCAGCCATTAATGACAGGGACCTTGGAGTACTTGGCAAGCTCGAGCAAATCGTCATGTTTCTTCAGTCTGGCCATAATCACATCGCAGTTTCGTGAAGCATACTGCGCTTCATACTGAATGGGTGAAATACTGAAGTTGCTGGCATCCCAATCCATAACGACTGAGTACCCGCCCATTTGGTTAATTCCAGATTGAAACGATAGATTCGTACGAGTAGAAGTTTTCTGAAAAAGCATGAGAAGACCTTTTCGCTCTGCTGCGTGGTAATAGGCCTCTGGGCTGTTCTTTATCTCGATTCCTTGCCTGATGATGGAGTGAATGGTGTCCGCGTCGTACTCTCTTAGTGATAATAAATGAGTCATGATTTCACCTCTAATGAATATTTATACGTTATAATGTATTTGTATTCAATTTAAGGTGAAGGATAGATTTTGTCAACTAAAGGAAAAACAGACTATTCTTCGAGTAGAATTAATTACGTTAGCGGCGAAACTAAATCATAAGAAAAAACACCCTATCTAGCCATACATGATAAATGGCTTTGACAGGGTGCTTTCTAGTAATTGCGATATTCTACATCATGGGTTGAATAAATTATTTCATCACTCTTGATACGATCCTGTAAACCAGATTTCCCAGCCTGTAGTAATCCTTGAATTCCGTAAGTACCTTCGTACAAGTCTGACCGATCATCGTCTTAAGAATAGCGACACCAATTTCAAAGCGATAAACATCCCATACCGCATCAAGAGCATCGAGGACGTTATATCCAGAAAGAGCTGTCATAATGACGGAGTCCTTATAGTCTACTCTCTCTGTGTTTCGCATTAGCTTAGTCGCCTCACCTATCCTTACTCTATCGCCCCGAAGAGTCGTCAATGTAATGATAATGGCAATTTCATTATTGCTGAGCAGCATGCGTTCCGCACTGGACAGATCATCGTAAAAAGCTTGCTGCTCACGTGTCGATATTTCCTTAATAATCAGATACGTCTCATCCAAGTTGTTGTTATTAGCCATCCGTATGGCATCGCTAAGCTCTACGAGAGTGATCAGCCCAGAATCAAGCATACCCTTGGCTATCTCCTTAAGCGACCAGTGACCCAGCTCAAGCAAATTGTAAGGAACCCATTGTACGTGGGCGTTTACCGCCAGCAGCGCTCTAGTAAGCTCAGCAATTTCCTTGAATCCTCCGTCGTACAAGAACTTGGAAATATAATAAAGACTGTAGCCACTGCTGTGCAAAGCCTTCGAGAGGTCGGTGGAAGGAATACCTAACTGTCTCAAAATAGAAATCGTGTCGTTATCCCAATTAAAGGTGTATCTTAAGTATTCACCGACAGCGTATCCGTTTTTATGCAGCCAATATAGTTTATTTTCGAGCGTCCGCTCTTTCATGTACCGAAGCGCCTCTTCTGCGTTATAACCATACTCCTTCAGAAGTGTAAAGATCGAATCTTCTCGCGCATCGTACCGATTCAGCGTGTTCAAAATTTCTCTACCGTCATAACCGCGATTTTTCATTTCCTTCGCAATATCGACCATAGAAACGCTCGATAAAGTCATCTTGACGGTTGTGAATACGCGATATGCATAGCTGGTACTGTTTACGTACCCATTCTGCCTCAGAACGTCAATGATGTCTCCCGCTTTTGAATACCCCAGCTTGACGAACAGCGCCGATTGCTCCTCGATTGTTGTTGCCGTCCCTCTGCCAGCCGTGAAGAACATATAGAAAGCACGGATAATGCTGGCACGATCATAACCAAGCGTCATTAACGTGCCGATCAAATATCCAGAACGATCAGGACCAAGCAGATTTTGCCGTTCAAGCTCGGTAGCAATCCCGGCGGCGTCCGTCCCTTTCGACTTCATACGGGCAAGGTAAGCAATTAGCGGATTGCCGCCGAATACTTCACCTGCGGCCATCCGAACCTGATCCTGCGGAATCAAAGTTTCCGGAATAGTTTCCATTATCGTGGCTGCATCCATTTGAAATAACAGCTTCATAGCGAGTACGATATCGGCGACAGTGAATTTGGTTTTCATAAACCGCACAACATTGAGTGGTACAAATGCGGTCGTTGCCGGAAAAATATCTTCCAATACCCTTAGATTTGTGTTGGTATAATAGACTCCCACTATAGCAAGCCCAATCACTTCTGCCGGATAATAGGGAGAAAGCAATTCAGTAACTGCACCTGAGTCTAGTTTATAGTCAAACCTGAGGTATTGGACAATTTCCTTAATTTCATAGCCGGCATCCCGCAAGAACACAACCGCTCCTTGTGGCGTCGCAACACCTTTCAGCTTAAGGACATCCTTGATAATGCTCACCGGAGCAAAAGCCTCTCCGTACACTTTATTAAGCGTTGATTGAATGGCTGCTTCTTGATAAACGGCAAGTCCCTGAAGAATCACAAGCGACGCTTCTCTCGTCTTGCCATATTGCTCCTTGCTCGCCTTAACGATGTCCTCCATGCGGTAGCCTGCATCCAAGAGCTGATCCGCCATAGCTTCAGCTGATGTTGCTCCACCTGCTTTGATTACTTCGATTAAAGCGCCGTTCACCGCTTGTCCGTACACTGCATTTACACTGCTCAGAATGACGTTCAGCTCGAACAGCTGACTGCCAATTAGCAATGCTGCGGTTTCGCCGGCTGTCTTGCCGTAAAAGCCTTTAACCACGCGTACGATATCTATCATCGGAACGCCTGAATTCCACAAGTAAGGAATGGCCGCTGTTTCGTCCGTGATTCCCCCTTCTTCTAGATACTGCAGCGCCGTAGACTCTGATGACTGCCCATAAACGGCAGCTACCGTTACTTCAATAACCTTTTCGTTGTCCACTTGGAGAGCGGTTAGAACCGTTAACGTTTTGTCTGCTGCAAATCCAAAATAATCCTTAGCTGCGCCCACAATATCATGAAGCGTATAGCCCATGCCTCTGAGGAGCGGAACAGCATCCTCCAGCGTATTGATTCTGCTCTTCTTAAGCAGGCTGGATAAGCTTTCCTCGATCGGTTTTCCGTAAACTTCAAAGACAGTTGCTACTAGCTCATTAAATGAATATCCATTTGTTTCGGAGAGAATAGCTAGTGTCTCACCTGCTGTCATATGGTAATAATCCTTGGCAATTCGGATAATATCTCGCAAGCTATAGCTAAGCTTAAGCTGTGGAATTGCATCCGCCAACCTTCCGATGCCCAGATCGATCATGGCCTGAATCGTAACCTGCTCTAACGCTAAACCGTAAACAGCAGAAACTTCCGCCAAAATCCGGCTCTCCTCATCGACTGCACCATCCATTAAGGCTTGTACCACTTTAGAGGAATCGAGAATGTAATAATCCTTCCCTACCTGAATCATATCCCGGAGGCTGAATCTCATCTTTGTCAGATAAGGGATTGCATCCTTCAATGTCACCAGATGCTGAGCCTCTAAAGAGTCAACAATGCTTGCGTTTTGTGAGCTGCCGTAAACATTCGATATAGCAGAAAGCACGTCGCTCTGGCGATACCGGCCAGTATCCAGCAGTGCTTGAAGAGCTGCACCCGATGAAATACCGTAACCATCCTTTGCCATCTTCACGATCGATACTAAGCTGAATTGCGCCTTATAAGCAAGTTCAATTCCACTGGCAAAGGATACTGGTCCTTCTGCTGCCTGCCGCTGATACATCGTTAACTCAACGGATTGATTAAAAGCTGAAGCTACTGCCTGGATGAGCACATTGCTTGACGACAAGTATACCGCTGACAAGCGAAGCGCGATCACCCCAGCCGATTGGCCAAAATGGTTTTTGCCAACGCTCACGATATCTTTAATCGGGAAACCTGTGACGTATAGATAATTAACCGCTTCATCAAAGGTTGTGATCCCTTGCTGCTCCAACGCGCCTGCAACTGTTTCATCAAGTCCTTGACCATATAAGGATGCAAGGCCAAGCAGAATATCGTCGATGTCGTTAGGATATTCTTTTGCCAGCAAATATGAAGCTTCGCTCGAAGTAAGCTGATAATAATCTTTCAGGCTGTGAGCAACAACGGATAAGGAATAACCGCTCATTCTAAGAAATGCAATACCATCCTTAGGCTCCTTGCTGGACGAAGCGTCAAGCAGACCAGCAATCGTCACTTGCTCTTGTCCGTACAAAGACTGCAGAATCGCTATGGTCGATTTCATATTACCCATTCTTCGGGTGTGGATGAGAAGTCCTTCCATTACTTCTTCTTTCGAATATCCACCCTTAATCAGTGCCGGCCCAACCTTGCCTGAGTCAAAATAAGACGGATACAGCGCACCCAGCGTATTGATGACAGAAATGGCCGTTGCGCCTTGCTCCTTCAGCACTTTGATCCAAATCGTCATAGGGTCTCCGCCATAAGCAGCAGCGATGGCAGTACCTACTTCCTCTGACGAATAGCTGGCAAGCAGAAGCGCAGACGCCTCTGACGATGGCAAGCCGTATTCCGTTCTAAGCACTAATGCAATATCCCTTACCGAATATGGTGCAAGGCGTGTGATGACTTGCCCTATCGTTAGCGGTTCGGTCCGTTGGTTCAGATAGGCGGCAACCTCACTAGCTGCTATGCCTTGTTTGCTGAAAGCCCCAATCCATTCCGTCCAGCCCCGCGCTTCAAATGCCTGTGCAATTTCCGTGAATTTATACCCCGAGTCTTTTAGCGCTGCGGTCAAATACGGCAATCCTTTCGCACGTACTCCGCCAGTAGGATAAAGATTAATTGTTCCTTCAATAATGTCATCCAGCGTATAGAAGCTAGAGAGGCTCATTGCCACTGTCGCTTCCTGTATTGACGTTCCCGGGAACAAATATTGCGAGTCCTTTACAACCGTTGATACACTGCAAGGACATTTAAAATAATCAAATGCAGTAGTCCTTTCAAGCTCTACCCATTGCTGCAGCGTCAAGCCTAGCTGAGCTTTTAGAGCTTGTCCAATGGCTAGCTTCTCCCAGCTTTTGATGCTTGTGAGCGAACGGGCCAAAGTAGTGGCATCCATACTTACCGTTTCATCACTTGCAAAAGTCGTTCGAAGCGCATGTAATACATCTCCAGCCTCGAAGCGGTCATAGCTGCGGAAGATAACTTCCACCGCATCCTCCATTGTGAAGGACGCGCCTCCGCGAATGACGGCATTTCGAATTGTGCTTAATCCTTGCGCGGTAGACATACCCGACTGCCTCAGCAGCGTCAGAGCTTCCGAACGGCTGCTGGCCATTCGATTATTCAGAATATAAGCCGTAAGTTCCGCAGGCTCATAACCAGCGCGAATTAATGACAACAGCATCGTCTTTCTTTGGTCGCCCTTCACCCCCGGATACAGCACGCTGATGGTCGTAGCGATATCAGCCCCGAAGCTTTCTCGAAGCAATCCCGCCTTGCTTTCCATGTCATAACCATGATCCGTAAACCCTCTCATAGCCTCACTTAGTCCAGCCGCTTCGGAACCCCATGCGCCGAGTACGGCGCTAGCAATTTCACCGATCCCGTATGATCCGCTTTTCATAGCGCCAACAATAACGGCTGCACCATCGCCGGAGGCTTGAATACCTTTGGCGACCTGGGCAGCAGCAATACCTGCCGCCAGCATAGCTGAAGCTGTTTGTTGCTTATCGAAGGTGCTTTTTAAGATAACATAAGCTTGTCCTGTCTCAATGCCTGCTCCCAAGTAAGTCAGAACAGCCTCGTTGACGTCGCTGAACGAATATAGATCTCGCAGCGCAATTCCTATATTGTTAGCAGGATAACCAGCACTGCCAAGCAGTTTCGCATTATCTACGCTAGATGCGGCATAAGCCTCTTTAATGACAACTGCGGATTCTGCTGCCGTGAATTTCGCGGCAGCCAAAGCTTCGATGGTGCTCTCGTTCGTTAAGCCGTAAACGGATTGAACAGCATCCCTAATCTCGCTAATACTGTACTTGCCTAGCTTCAATGCCACAGCGGCGTTTCCGCCAGTTTCCGCATAGGTATAACGCAGAACATAGGCGGATGAAGCGGTTGTTACTCCGGCTAGCTTAAACGACGCCATTATATCTCGAGGCTGATAGCCAAGATTACGAAGCGGCAGTGCAATGTCTTCAGCTTCATAGCCAGCTGTCACAAAATCCGGTATCAAATTGACATAGTTGGAAATATAGCCAGACGCGCTTAAAGCCTGGAACAAGGTAGGCGCATCAGTATCTATTTCGTATAATAGGCGGATGAATGCACTCCAATCCAAACCATATTCTTTCTTGACCGCTTTTGCGTAGTTCGCTGGGGTAAATCCAGCTTGCCGTAGCAGTCTTAATGACTCTAACGCAGACTTGCCATAATCAACCCGCAGTACATGCACAGGGTAAACGGCATCGTACTGGGTGGAATGGCTTTGCAGGAAACCATCCAGCGTAGCGACATTAGCTACCTGGAATTCTCCAAAAGTGGCCAAATACGTCTGATTAACTGCCTTGACCCGGTTGATGCCGCTATAAGCGACGGCTATCGTCGATGTCGAACTGATAACCGCCCCGCTGCTGCTCCAAGTCAACTCGATTTTCGTTGCATCGGAGGTCAGCCTTGTCATAACCCCGCTTTGCCATTGGTTGTTAATTTTCACAGAAAACGTTGACCCCGAATTAACAGCAGCCAGCGGCTTATCAAAGGTCAGGGTAATGGCTTTTCCGTTTTCACTCGATACGGCATCGATCAGCTCGGGAGGTGTGCTCACGTTGCTGATGATCGTATCCCCTCCAAAGTCATGCCCGTCCTTGCTCAGACGAAGCTTAAACTCCTTGTTATATCCGATATATTCATTAATAAAATAGGTTTGCCCAAAGTCCGGCGTTGAAACAGAGGTTGGGCGATACCAGACTGCGCTGCCATTGTGCATTTCGATATTCAAATTTTCTATCGGAGCACTAAGGAGCAGATTAAATCCATTTTCATTCACTCGAACAAGCGTCGCAGAGATAACAATCGGCACGTAAACGGCATTTAATTTTTCCTGCCCAGCAAAGATATAGCCTTGCTTGCTAAAAGCTGCGGTGTACGTTTGCCCTTCAACCACATTCGCTTTAATTAAAAACGACCCTGTCTCTACACCCGCTGTCACTCCAGTGACTGTGACCTCTGTCCCATCTTTAGACAAGAGCTTCACATCTTCCGGCTGCAGATCTTTTGGACCCGCTCCAACGAAAGTGATCGTCAAGCCGTTTCTAGTCGCAGCTAAACTTTTCGGATATTCCGTCATCGGAATATAAACATCCAGCGGTCCTTCCACCACACGATCCGGTATTTGAGCAATCAGCTTGTAATTCACACCTGCTGACAGCGGAGTAATGATGTTGTAGATTCGTCCTGCATCTGGCGCATCTGGGTTGTTCCCATTCGGATTTACAAGCTGGAATCCAATTCCTCGTCCCTGGTCATCAAGCAGTGTAAGCCATGTGCCATCCATATTACGGACTGCTTTGCTTAATTCTAATGTGAAAGCGTTAGTTGTAATATGGCTTGCTGTCATGCGGATAGGCACCTGCGCTTCCGGTATAGGCGCAGCTGGAACAAGAACCGGAAGTCCGCTGCTGAATGCGTAGCCGCTCTTCGTTAAAGTCAGACTGTAAGCCGCTCCCTCTTCGAGTGAGGCATGTACCGCATATTCGATACCAGCGTTCTCGGCTGTAATAGAGGCGATGGCAATCGCAGCACCTTGACTATTACGCAAGCTAAAGTCACTTGCACGCAAGCCCGGAACAGCCGAATCAAGCAACACGTTAAACCCATCCTTACTGACACTTGATAGAGTTGGATTTACTGGTACTGGCACATAAGCGTTCAATGCCGCTCCAAAATCATATCCTGCTGCTGTTATGATCAGCTTGTACGTTTTCCCGCCTTCAAGCGCTGCGGATAATGTGTACGTTCTTCCACCGTTATTTGTTGTTGCAGCTTTTATAATTACCGACTTGCCCTCGGCATCCTTTAGCGCGAAGCTGCTCGCAGACAGTCCGCTTAGTCCCGGTGCAACAAAGACGACAAGTCCCGACTCGGCAGCGCCTTCCACTGTCACCGAAACCGCGCTTGGCAGCAAAGCCGACAACGCTTGTCCAAAATCATACCCGCTCTTGCTTAGCGCACAAGAGTAAGTTTTGCCTCCTTTATAAGAGGCTTTAATCCGATAGGTTAGTCCGCCATCCTCTGTAACGACCGAAGCTGCAGTAAGCCGATTGCCCTCCTCGTCTGTGATAGCCACATGGCTTACATCCAAATCCGGTACAGCAGGGCTAAGACCAATGACAATTTCCGAAGCGCCTGAACTTAGCACTGCAGCATTTGCAATGATTGGAACGTCAACCACAACTCCGCTTCCGAAATCATACCCGGCTTTGGCAGCGGTGATTGTGTACTGCTCCGCTCCCCAAAACTCAGCTTCAATTAGGTAGCTATTACCCCCATCACTCGTGGTTGCGGAGGTAATTGCCTTTGTACCGCCCTCCACGCGTTTAAGCTGGAAGTCACTTATTCGCAAATGCGGAACCGGCTGATCTAAATGCAATATAAAAGCTCGATTGTTCCCGCTAATCATCCCGCCAAAACGAACGCCTACAGAGCGAATGGAGAAAGCTAGCGGATCACCATAGTCGTAACCCATTTTTGAGATGAACACCGAATAGACCTTATCAGGAACGATTGCGACGCCTAGCTCATACGAATAACCTCCATCGTTTGACACGTTCGTGCGAATCGCAACGTTTACCCCGTTCTCATCCACTATATGAATATCCGAAGTATTTAACATCGTTTGTTCCTTAAAATGCAACGTGACTCTCGAAGCCGTTGCTTGTACGGCCGAAATGGATCTCGAGTTTAGTGTAATCTTGTCAAGCGTAGAGAACATGTAGCCCTCTTTTTCAACACTAGCGGTATAGGTGATTCCTCCTTTTAAAGGAACCGTAACCGTATAGCTGGCTCCGTCATCACTCGTATGAATGGATTCAATTGCCACTGAATTTCCGTTATTGTCTTTAACCATCACATCTGCGGCTTGAAGATTCGGAACCGACGGGAAGAAATAGATGGTGAATCCCTGCTGCGACTGGCGTAACAGTATCGCATCGGCACGAACCTTCAGCCCAACGGTCAGCGGATTTCCAAAGTCATATCCCGGATAAGTAATGACTAAGCTATATGTCTCGGATACATTAAAATTGCCAATGAGAGAATAGGATGCGCCTCCTTCGTAATGAAGCGTAAATCCGATTGGCCGGCCTTTGCTGTCTGTCAGCTTAAAGCTGTCCCCAGTCAAATCTGAAATAAGCGGGTAAACATCAACATAAATCTTCGTTGCCGTCGTACCTCTCAATTGAAGTGAGCCTATTACGGGAATATCCACCGTGATCGGCGACGCTAGCGTAAATTCACTTCGGCTTAGCTCAAGTGAATATTTTGCACCAGTCGCAGCTCTGATCGCCACCAGATAAGTTAAACCCTGATCTTTTGTTGATAAAGAGTATTCCGAGTTTGGAATTTGCTGACCGTCTGGTCTTCGCAAAATAATGTCGGCAGGCTTCAAATCAGCAATCTTTTCACTGAAGCTGAGTTTGAAGCTATCTTTCTTCATCTCGGATACAGAAGCGGTAATGAGCTTGGTAAACACAAAGGATACTGGCTCGTAACGCTGATAAGTCAAGTCCGGCTTTACCTGAACGATATAAGATTTACTAGGAATCAGCGCTGCTTCCAATACATAGCTGCTTCCGAAATCCGTTGTGTTCGCCGAAGCTACGTTTATCGTTTCCCCTTGAGCTCCCCGAATAAAGAAATTTTTCTTCCCAAGTCCAATAACTGGAATGTCAAAATGCACGGTAACACCCGAAGCAGAAAATCCGGCAACGGTGGCTTCGGAAGGCACGGTAAAGGCTAGGTGGCTGAACGAATAACCATCCACCTCAATATCAAAGGCGTATGTTTGTCCGCGTGTCAAAGCAAACGTACCGCCAAAAGACATCTCAAAGCTCATTCCATCGGCAGACATGACGAGCGTTTTTGGGTGATAGCGTTTGCCCTGTTCATCTTTCACCGCAAGACCCTGCCCGTACTCTATTTGCCTTAGAGGAGTAGAGAAAGTAACCGCTACTGCTCCATCTTTGGAGACGTCAGTAATAACTCCGGTGACCAATTGATTGACGTAAAACGTCGCCGGCCCGTCAAACTTCACGTAATCCTTGCGGAAGGCGATCGTATAGTCTCGACCACTGATCAGATTTGCACTGACATGATAGGATAATCCTCCATCGGCGGTTGTCAGCGCCATTCCGCCAACCCCATTGCCCTGATTATCTGTTAATTGAATATGAGCAGGCAATAATCCAGGAACTGCTTGCTCAAATGCCAGATCAAAGCCATTCATGGCTGTATTGCTGATGGTCGCTTTCCCCGCGTCGATCGTTTCTCCCGCTTCAAATTCGATCCCCTGCGCCGGAAGATGACTAGGAAGACTTAGGTTATAGCTGCCGCCAAGCAAGTCTGCCTTCAGCCTGTAGGTAAGACCGCCATCCATTGTCACAGCGTCTTGTATCGTTACCCGCTCTCCTGTACCCTTGCGAGTCAGAAGAAATTGACCTGGTATTAACCCCGCAATAGCATAGCTAAGCTTAACCCGAAGTCCCGTATCGACAATCTGATCCGCCGAAATGGTAGTAACGACCGGAACATGAATGTTATAAATCGTCTGATCCATTGTCGCACTGACCTTCAGCACGTAATCACCAGGAGTCAGATCAGCAGCAATTCGGTAACTCCAACCGCCGTCGCTTGTCACTGCAGAGCGGAGTTTTATGGTGCTTCCGTCGGCCCGCTTGAGAACAAAGCCGTTGACTGTATCAATAGAAGCAGGAGGATTAAGAACAAAGGTGAATCCTGTATAGGAAATGTCAGTAATCGTGTTCTTCTCCGCGAGCGTAACCGATTTCGGTAAACCAAAGTCGAAGCCCTCACGTACAACGCTAATAAAATATGGTTTTCCTCTCACTCCGTTATAAGAGACAACATAAAATCTTTGCTGAGGGTCCCACACGACATTCGTTATGGCCACCGCGTTCCCGAGCGCATCCATGACCTTGAAATCATTGGCGGTCAAACCCGCTATATTCGGGTTAAGCCCAACCATGACATTATTCGGACCAACGCCTATATACCATGGGTTAATCGTTGTTCGAACAACGTTTACACTGTTTCCGAAGTCGTAACCCTCACTGCTTATTTTTAGTCTTATGGGTTGATACTGCATGGCCGCCGATTTAACGAAATAACTGCTGCCATTATCCAGAGTCGATACACTGTCTATTGCAATTTGATCACCGTTTGTATCCGCTAGAGAAAACGCTGCTGCGGTTAATCCCGGAACAGGTACGCTGAAGTGCACGATAATCCCTGCATTGGACGGATCAAACGCCGTTTGTTTCGATACGGCTATCTTCTCTGGAACGATAAGCGTACCGATCGTATAGCGGTCATCATCCACATCAATTCTATACCGATAGCTCCCAGCAGCCATTAAATCGGTTGATAGGATAGCCGAATGCCCATCCACGTTCGTTTGGACAGAAGTGACAGCAAGCGATTTGCCGTTTCCATCCTCTATTGTAATCAAGGCCTTAGCCAAATCGACCGTGTCGTTTGGGAAATTCAACTGAAAGCCTTGACGATTGACCCACTCTACAGTTGATAGAATTGGGGAAGGTTCTACCTTTAAGACAATTTCGCTGCCAAAAGCATAACCTTCTTTATTGAGCAATAAGGTATACGTCTCGCCTTTCGTTAGGGAGGAATACACTTCATACTCTTTGCCGATAGATACCGCGCTTAGCATATTAATGCCTATGTCCGCTCCAGCAGCATTCTTTAAAATAAAGCTTAGCGCATCGATAGCTGGGACGGTACGATCGAGCTCCAGTATGAAGCCGGATGTCGAGATGTGGCTAACGGCCGCATGGACAGCAATACTGCTGGGCGGGGCAACCGCAACGCTAAGCGCCGCGCCAAAGCTGTATCCAGCTTTCCTTAGCGTTAGTGAGTATGTCTCGCCTTCGACCAACTCCGCTTTGACAGCATAAGTTCTGCCGTCATCATCAGTTGCGACCTCCGTCACTCCAATCTTAGTGCCTGGATCGTTTAACGCTAATGTCAAATGATCCTCTGTCAGCCCCGCGACAGGAGTATCCAGCTTGATTGTGAAACCAGCTGTACTTGCGCCGGATATTGAGGCCACTACAGATACAACCTCTGGATCAGTAATCGGAACGAATATCGATACTGCGCTGCCGAAATAATATCCTTCCTTGGCAACCGTAAGCGAATACGTTTCACCCTCGGCAAGTGACGCTGAGAAATCATAAGCGCTGCCTCCCGTCCGCTCGGTTACGGAACCTATTGCGACACTTTCGCTGCCGTGCTTGAGTGTAAACTCAGCTTGCGTCAATCCAACAACCGACGGGCTCAGCAGCAACGAGAACCCCGTTTTGCTGGACCCATATACGGATGCTGCAACCGAAATGGCAGGCTGCTCAGTCTTTGGAACTTGAAATAAAATCCCAGCCCCGAACTGAAACCCAGTTTTAGCAATCGTCAGCTTATAAGACTCGCCCTCTGTGAGAGCTGCTGTAATAAAGTAAGAGCTGCCCCCATTAAGCGTAGAAGCTGATGCAACAGTAATGTTTCCGTTCGCAGCGTTTTTCAGTGTCAGATGTGCTGCGGTGAGCCCTGGTACTGGCGCGCTAAACGCAAGCCTAAACCCTGTCGCTGCTGCTTGACCCGCAGTTGCGGTTACTGTTACATCAACCGGATCCGTTGGTCTTGGCGTTTCTGTTGGTTTGGGAGTATCGGTTGGTTTAGGTGTATTAGTTGGGCTCGTTGGCCCGCCCGGCGAACCAATTCCCCCTGATGCTCCACCTCCAATTAAACCACCTTTCTCGGTTACTTCTTTTTGAGCTGGCTCCTTCTCAAAAACAACGCCTAGAGAATCGACAATTGCTTTCTCAATCGTTCCTTTGCCTTTCACATTCGCTGGCCCATGCAGTTCCATGCTGCTAACGCTGACGCCTTCTGCAAGTGAAATGGTTGATGTCTTAACCTGCTCACTAACGGTTAATTTTTCTACAGATCCCGAAGCAATGGTTAACTGCACATCGCTCTTAACCTCGACTAGCTTAAACTTGCCGGACAAAATAACTTCGCCGGAAGAGGAGATCGTAATGCCCTCTATCCCGCTGCCTTCAGATATCGGAGATTCAATATTCGCCTCCGATTGCACATCCAGCTGTCTTATAATCGTTGTTCCACCGATGACAACCCTAACTCGTCCATCTGCTTTGTCGACGACGACAGCTGCTAGCTGCGAGTCATCAATATGTACGCTGTTCTGCCCGCCGCCGTTTACAAACGTGCTTCCAAGCACTTTCACACCTTTGAGAAACACATCTCCTTCGCCGACTTCTTTCCCAATAGTGAGATTTCCCTTAATCGTCACATTACGAAGAGTTGTGCCTGGAGCCTGAATGGTCAAATCGCCAGCGACTTCAAAGTTCCCTTGCGCCTTGCCCCATGTGCCCCCTGTTTCAAGAACCTTTGCGCTAACGGTTATTCCCTCTGCTGACCTAGTTGATTGTTTCAGCACTCTATCGAGCATCATAACGGCTTCCGCCCTTGTCATCGGCTGAACCGGCCGAAGCGTGCCGTCCGCAAGCCCGCTAATGTAGCCCGCTTCAACAATGGCTTCCAATGCATCGCGTCCGTAACCAGGAATGCTAGCCCCATCCTTAAACTCGCTGAGCAGGCTAGCCCCGTCTTTGCCTATTACCGGCACAAGGCGCGAAAGCACAACAGCTGCTTCTATTCGGCTTAGCTTCTGCTCTGGCCGAAATGTTCCATTGCCATAGCCTTCGATATACCCTGCTTCCGCGGCTGCATGCACTTGCACAGCATACCAAGCGGTCGGAGCGACGTCCGTGAACTGCTTAGTCCCCGCTCCTTTGAACGCGAATAGCCGGTTGACCAGCGTTACGTATTCAATCCGGCTTAGAGCTTGATTTGGCCTGAAGGTTCCGTCCTGAAAACCCTCAATTAAACCTTGGCCTGCCCACTCCCTGACGGTCTTCTCCGCCCAGTGGCCCGCTAGATCTGAGAATGCAGCGGGCACTTTGGCCGGAATTGCAGATGCCGCGAAGGCTTGCCCGCTCGCATTGCCTATGCCGGGAGCTACCAGACCGACAACTAGGCTAGCAATCATCATCCACTTGAGCAGCAGGCTCCTTAACATTCTAACTTTTTGTTTCCTCACAATGATTTCCCCTTCCATCTTCACCAATTGGCTTAAGAGCTTACTCTGTATTTGATAGAGCCCAAGTTCGGCAACGTTAACAGCACTTAAGCTTAAGTCTAATAGGCTGCGATGAAAGAATAATAAAAGATTTTCGCGTAAAACGACAAAAACCGCGCAGCATCAAGGCTTCGCGGTTTTTGCAACCTGTTCAAAATATTTATTTTCCTACTTCGGAAAGTCCGCTGATAAGAGAATCATACAGCATAAGCAGCTCTTGGGATGGACGAATGCCCAGTTCCCGCTTTAGAAGCCTCACATAGTCGGTGTATTGTGCGGTTAACCCTTTCTTATCCCCGTCCAGTCCATGCTTCTTCATCAGCAGCTCGACCACCGATTCTTCAAGCGGATTACGGGCATGCAGCTTCAGAAGAAGCTTCGACGCCGCAGCCGTGTTCGACAGGGTGAGCAGCGTCTCTGCTGCATTTTTGACAAAAGATGCATACCGCTCTGACAGCCGATCTGTCTCATGAATCGCCCATACGTAAGCTTTGCTGCCGAACAAATCACCCGTATAGAGCCTTTCAACGATAAGTGCTTCTTCCACGTTGCCCGCGTCGATACTTCCCAGATTTTCTGTTTGACGCTCAAATTCAACGTAGTCAATAACTGCATCGTCCAGTTCCAGCGCATAACCGTCATTCTCAGAACGAATAGCTTCCCGGAGCCCTATCGGCTCCAATGATTTACGCAGCTGGTACACGGTTGTATTTAAATATTTTTCGGCATTCACGCTCGCCATACCCGCGAATATATCTGCAACAAGGCGCGAGCGCGAAATTCGTCTACCCCGATTCAGCAGCAAATAGGCGAAGAGTTCAGCACTCTTGCTGGAAATCCACTTTACGCGTCCTGATTCATTACGCACAAAAAAGTCGCCCAGCGTGGCAACGCTGACACGGCTCATACCCCGAATCGCAGTATCTGCTTGCTGCAGCGGTTGAACGATTTTTCTGCTCTCCAGTGCCCGGTTAATCGTCCGCTCCAGCCGCTCCTGAGTTACCGGCTTCACCAAATAATCAAGCACGGACAACTCATAAGCTTCTAGCGCATAATCCTTATGCGAGGTGACAAACACGATTTGCGTCTTACAGCCTGCTTCGTCCAGCCTTGCGGCGAATGTAAGTCCACTATCACCGGGCATGGAGATATCCACAAACGCCAGCTCGACGTCGGGATTTTCACTCAGAAATGCAGCCGCAGCATCCGTATTTACAAACGTTCCCGTCACCTGAAGCTCAGCATATTTCACGAGCATCTTCCGCATGATCAAATGCATGACGGGCTCATCGTCAATCAATATGACTTTCATCAGCTATCACCGCCGTTCCTTCACTTTCCATCGTTCCGCCACGACTCGATGAGCCGGACAATGTGAAAAAGAATGTTGTACCTACGCCAGGCAAGCTATCGAACCTAAGACTGCCGCCATGCATGCGAAGAAATTCTCGGGTTAATACGAGACCAAACCTCATCTCTCCACCATCTTCTCCACTGGCAAATCCAGGCTCCTTGAAAAACAGTTCATCATGATGCAGCAGTTGTGCTGTTTCCTCGTCTATCCCGCTCCCATTATCGCGTACAGTCACCGTCACCTGGTCCCGATCGATAGATGCATTTATCGCAATTTCCCCGCCAATGTCCGTGTACTTAATCGCATTTGAAAGCAAATTACGGAAAATGAGATCGAGCATTTCTTTATCCGCATTCACTGTCAGCCTCTCGTCGATGTGCTCTGAGATACTGATGTTCTTCATGCCAGCCCTTGCTCCGGCTAACGAGATGGCTTGGCGAACGACCTGCTGCAAATTCCACGTGAGCGGTCGAAACGCTACTTCCCCATTTTGACTGCGATACCAGTCGAGCAAATTATCGACGAGATAATAGGTACCGCGCACTTGCCTCCTAATCTCTTGAAACACTTCAGCATTCGCGATGTCAGTGTCGCTCGGCTCATCGCCCAGCAGCTCGGTCAAGCTGACAAGCAGCGCGATCGGATCACGGATATCGTGAGCCATTACGGTGAACAGCTTGTCCTTGAAGGCGTTCAGCCGAGACAATCGTTCAGACTTCTCGCGCAGCCTCTCCTCGTTCTCCTTCAGCTCCGTAATATCGCTGAGCATCAGCATTTTTCCAATAGGGGCCATACCTGTATCATAAATATAAGATAAGCTGCAAATATAATACCTTTGCCGATCGCTTTGCAAGCGCTGAAGCGAAAACCGATCATCTCGGAATTCCGTTGCGGCAATTCGCTCGAGCAGCTCTGGGCAGTCTGGCAGCAAGTCCTTGATGAACGCAGGAAAACTTTTTGCCGATCCAAGCTCAGGAAACACTTCTTCTGCCGCGCGATTGTGGTTCACAATCTGATCCTCATAGTCGAGCAGGACAACGCCGTCGCGGATCGTATCGAACATTTTAGCATATGCAAGCGGTGTTAAACGAAGCAGCCTAAACCGGAAAATGCCCCAAGCATAAACAACGCCCGATACAGCGAAACCAAGCGGCGTGAAATCAATAACTTTGCTGAACATGTAGGCGATATTAAACAGCATAGGAGCGGCCGCGCCCAAAATAAGGACGACAATCTGTGTCCGCACGATAGGCAATGCCCGCAAATACATGGGAATAAACAACAAAATGCCGAGAAGCAGAATCGTATAATTGTAGATCGCGTGTACGGAATACCACGGTCCCTTCACCGTATTGTACAAGGGAACCGTCTTAATCGTGTTCAAGACGTATTCTTTGTAAATAAGATGATGCCAATCGTTAGTGAGATGGAGTAGGAAAGTCACTGTTGGAACGAGAAACAGCAATATCGCAAGCTGCTTCCGGTAGCGGGGCGTAAGTCCTGTGAACTGGATAACGAGCAGCAGCCAAAATGCAGAGACAAAGGGGATGCCGATGTACTCGACCTGTAGAGAAAACTTCACTCCGCTTAAGCTGTCGCTAAAAATTTCAAAGGTGTAGCCGAGTGCGTAAAAAGACGCCGTTGTCATCATGTAAATCATGGTCCTTGCCATCTGCAAATGACGTTTCCGGTAGGAGAGGAACGCCACGAACAGCATCACAGCGGTCGCAAAGCATAGCAATATTGACATCCATTGTCTTGTGTCCATGACGATGCCTCCCTTTTTTTCGATTCGTCTATCATTCGACAAAGTTCCTCAAATTCCTTGTGAAGCCTAAACCAACCCTCTTCAAGCTCACGACAGCAAAAAAGGCTGCCCGATACATTATCGGACAGCCTTTCATTATCAGGGAATCAGCCGTTCGCTTCATCCCATCTTCTTTATAGCATGCTCCTGCTTCAGCCGCTGCTGCTGCACTTCGTCCAAATAAAGCGTAAACTTGGAATCACCGCTGTAGGAGATGTGCAGCCAGTCCAATGCGCGTGTCATGGCAATATAAAACAGCGATACTTCCCGCTCCTCCACTTCTTCCAATGAGAAAGGCATGTTCTCGGCATTTACGATGAAGACCGCTCGGAAATCAAGCCCCTTCACACTGTCAATGTCTGATACATTAATCGCATCGCCGGCTATATTTGATTCCTGGTTCAAATCGGCATTTTCTGTGATCCAATAAACGGGAAAGCCTTGTCCCTTAAGCGCCCTCTTGATCATATCCGTGAAGGAGGAGTAGTAATTGTCCTTTACTCGGTATAAGATGACCATCTCTGAATAAGCAATCTTATGATGGTCATGCAAGGATCGCATTTGTTCAATGACAGTCTTCATCTCTTCCTGAAAGCTCCCGCGACGCTCCAATATTGGCTCAGGTCCGCTTCTCCGTGTACTCTGAGGAGGTATAATTTCTACCCCTTTCGACAATCCGTACTGAACCTTGTTCTGAAACAGAGAATGCCGTTGATAGAAATCCCAAGCAAACTGCGCGATTTGAGCCGTGTTGCGATAATTAACGGAGAGAATGCGCGAACGTCCGCGAAAATCAAGCCCCGTGTCCTGCAGCAAGCTCGATTTCCGTTTAAAGAACGATTGTGCCCGGTCCTCAACCAGCAGCAAATTTTGTGTCGCGGGATTAAGCAAATAACTTAGAAGCTTAAGCCATTCTGGCTGAAAATCTTGACCCTCATCAATAAGGATTGCTTCATAGGTAGGTAAAATAGCTTCCTTCTTCTCCAGCTTGCCAATAAGCTTAGCGACATCCGTATCTCTTACGTTCAGCACTGCTCGCAGCCACTCATGAAAATTATAGACCTCGACGTTTTGGTCGCGAGGCTTGCCTTCCTTTTGCTCCGCTAGTCTAATCCAGTCAAGCAAATCCTCCGGCTCCTCCATCTTCCGGTCAATCATTTGCCGAAGGCTTCGGGATAAGGCAATGCTGCTGCAGAGGACAAGAATCTTCCATTCTGGATGATGATTGGCCAAATGTTTGGCTCGGCTGGCGAGGACAAGCGTCTTCCCGCTCCCCGCCACGCCGCGGATAAGCCGATGGCGATCCCCAAGCTGCTCTGCCATATTTTCCTGATGCAGATCCATACCCTTAATATTGTGATGCGACAGGACGAACTGCTCCTGCTGCTTCTGATTTGCAGGCTGCAGAAATTCCGCGCTGATCCGCGCCTCAGGTATGAGGTGATTACGAATCTGCCTGATCTCCTCTTGCGATAAAATGTAGCTGCTGCGCTTGCGTGCCGTAAACATGCCATGGATCTTCTCAATGAGGGCATCGGCTGTAAATCCAGCATCCTCAGGGTCGATCTCGTCGCGGCAAAGCACAAATTGCTCTGCAATGACATCGTACAAACCATTTTCTATAAAATCCTTCTGCTTCAGCCGTGTAAAAGCCGTTCCGAAGCCATTCGGAAATTTGAGCTGTCCTTGAAATTTGCCTTTCTGTTCAATGAGGCTGTCATCATTTCTTAGCTCGCCCGCCACCTGCCGCAAGCTCTCCCTTGCTTCTTGATAAGGGTTCATTACAGCTTCGATCTGACCTCCAGATGCATGCAAACGCCACTCGTCACGATCAACCTCGAATAGAGCAGACCTCGTATAGTCCTTCACTTCAAGAACGACCAATCCCAGATCTGGGCCTATGATTACGAAGCCAGGGCGATTCCCCCCAATTTCCGGTTCAAAATAAACCGCATAATCGCTCGGCAGATAATCCTTCAGCGTACGAAACAATAACCGCTCCCCAGCAGTCGCACTCGTCCGGATAACCTCTGGGACCATATAAGCCATTCTCTTTCACCTCGAATTCGATTTTTTCTGTTGTTTTTAGTATAAACCATCTTTAAGCGTTTGGCAGGAGAAAATGGGGAGAAGATTGTTATGACAAATTGAAGATTTTCATGGTACGATATTCCTAATAAGTAAACGAATGATCAAATCCAACCATTTGCGTTCGTTTTTGATAGGGGAGAAACGATGTATAGAAATCCATCTGTATTTTTTTTGGCAGTATTTTTGCTTGTCGGTATTATTGGTTTGTTTGCGCGTAATGAAACCATTATGCTAATTGGATTTTCAGGTTTTATATTATTCACACTTACTGCCGCTAATCGGAAAAGTAAAAATTATTATCAATTATCGATAAATCTTGAAAAACAAATTAAAGATATGGTGCCAGGCATAAAAGATTTTAAGCTTTCACAAGAATTTATGTCGGATGATAAAGAAAGCTATATTGCATTAGATGAAACAAATAAAAAAATATGTATCATTTATAATCAGGAGACTAATACGGAGCCTTTATTAAGCAAGAATGAATACAATTACAAATGCGAGATTTTTCTCTATAAAGATATTTTACAATCAACCATTCTTCATGACAGTGTTACAGTAACCTCTTCCTCACGAACGGACATCATTGGCAGAGCTTTGCTTGGCAGATCTATTGCTGGAAATACTGGAGCTATTATTGGTGGCCTAAGCGCTTCAAGAACCACTCTTGATCTAATCAAGAAAGTTCAACTTCTTATCGTTGTTAATAATATGTCAAAACCATTCCATCGCATTACGTTTGAGAATTTCCCAAAGGGCATTACTAAAGACAATATAATGTTCAAATCCGTTGATAATGAGATTACGCATTGGCATACTATGTTGAGTTTTTTAATTAAGCAAGTGGATGAAAATGAAAAGCCGACTAACGCTAATCAACTTTCAGTTGCAGATGAATTATTAAAACTTTCCTCCTTGTTGCGAGATAATCTTATAACGGAAGATGAATTTAAGCAGCAGAAAATAAGGCTATTAGGGTAGAAGCATGTTTAATCGTTGCTACTATTAGCACGGAAAATCCCCTGAATTGTTCACAATACAGGGGATTTTCTTTTTAGCTAGCTCTCCTCCACCTCCATAAGATATATACGTTCCTTAAAGCTTCCGCGCTTTTCTGCTTTCTCCGCACGAATTTGCTCCAGCTTCCCAATCGTTACGTCGTGGAATTCAGCAAGCGCATGAAGCAGCTCCATAATATCCGCTAGCTCCTCTATTGATTCCGTTTTAGAATCTGCTTCAAGGTATTCATTCGTCTCTTCTACCAGCTTCGTACGCAGCTCTTTCAGATACTCTTCGTTCTCAAGTATTCTCGTAGTGAATGTGTTGCCTTGCTGCTTTATGATTTCTGGAATCCGATCGCGGACTAATTTATTATAAATGGGCATAACTTGCCTCCTTGTCATATTAACTTTCTTAGCCTGCTTGGCTATAAAGCTTCCTAGAATAATTATACAAGAAAAAACGGCGACCATAATCGGTCGCCGTTCTTCTTTTTGAGCGAACAACATCATTTAAAAGCTTTCCGTTTAAACAAAAGGTACATAAAGAACGGAGCGCCTATACCTGCGGTAAAGACGCCGGCTGGTATATCAAGCGGTTGGAAAAGCGTTCTCCCCGCCAGATCAGCTAATAGCAAAATCATCGCACCCAGAAGAGCGGATACTGGGATTACTAGTTTATAAGAATGGCCGATAAGCTTTCTAGCCATATGTGGAGCCAATAATCCTAAAAAGGAAATAGTTCCGGCAATTCCAACCGCTGCCCCTGCAAGCGCTACGCTATAGAACAGCAGAATCATACGGCTTAATTGAAGTCGGCTGCCTAATCCGATGGCCGTTGCTTCACCTAAGGATTGTACGTTCAGCTCTTTTGCATAGAGAATGGATAAAGGAATGAAGATGGCGACCCAAGGCCACAACACCTCAATATACTTCCAACTCGTCCCGTAGATGCTTCCGGTCATCCAGTTCAGCACTTGCGCAGCCAAATAGGCCGGTCCGCTAATAAGCAGAAATATCGTAAGTGCCCCCATAGCAGTCGATATGCCAATACCAATAAGTACGAGCCTGAACGGTGAAACCCCATTTTTCCAAGCTAGCGTATAGTTTAGAGCAGCAATAACGAAGGCCCCCGCGACAGCTATAAAAGGAATCCAGTGAACACTGTATCCTGTGAATAGCGTCATAAAAGCTACAACCGCAACAGACGCCCCTCCGGTCACACCCAGCAAATCTGGTGATGCAAGCGGATTCCGTATCACGCCTTGAAGCACAGCACCTGCAACCGCTAAGGCAGCGCCGACTAAAACGGCTGCCACAATTCGCGGCATACGAAACTGCATAATAATTAAGTCGCTGCCCTCTTTATTTTTACCCAGCAGTGAAAGGAAGATTTCCTTAATAGGAATGCTTACACCGCCTATGGATAAACAAAGAATAGACAAAGCAATCAGTGCGATGCTTAATATTGCGAGTATTAAGATAGATTTCCCTATTCCTCTATGCATGTTTACTCCTTCTCGCCACATAAATCAAGAAAGGAACACCAATAAGCGCAGTAGCGACACCTACAGGCACCTCCTTGGGCATAAGGATAAACCGTGAAGCAATATCAGCAAATACGAGGAGAATTGCTCCTACCAGCCCACAATAGGGCAATAGCCAGCGATAGTCATTTCCAAATATGTATCTGCAAAGATGAGGCACAATTAATCCAATGAACGCAATGGGCCCCGCCACCGCAACTGAGCTTCCTGCTAGAAGTACAACAGCAAGGACAGATACAACCCGTATAAGCATCATTCGCTGGCCAAGGCCTTTGGCACTATCATCACCCAAAGCCATGACGTTTAAAGAGCCTGCCATTAGCAGCGCTAAGACCCATCCTAGAAGCATATAAGGAAATACGATAGTTAGATGAGTTAATTGTCTCCCAGATACAGAGCCGACCATCCAAAACAATGCAGAATCAAGAGATTCTTTATTTATCAGCATAATGCCAGAGGATAGGGAGGAAGCAAATGCAGCTACAGAAGCTCCGGCCAACGTAAGCTTAATTGGTTCAAACCCGCTTCTCCCCTGCATTCCCAGTGTAAAAACAAGCAAAGAAGTAGTGGCTGCGCCTGCTAAAGCAATCCAAACCATTCCGTTCATGGTTAGAGACGAGCCTAGCATAGCCAAGCTGACAACAATAAATAGAACAGCACCTGAATTGATGCCGAATATAGATGGAGAAGCTAACGGATTTTTGGTTAACACTTGCATGATTGCACCCGCAATAGCAAGACTCGCCCCTACTGCTGCCGCAATTAATGCTCGAGGAACTCGCGTATTTCTAATAATTAGATGTGCATCCGAACCATCAAATTGCGTATAGGCACGCCATAAATCTTTTAATTCGAATAGATGGATGCCATATAGAATACTAACGAGCATACCGATGAGCAGCAACACTGCGCCTGCCACCAGGCTCACCAGCTTTCTTTTGCGGCTATGGAGCCTTAATGCCATGTTAACTTCACCCCTTTCATCAAAAATAAGCTGACGTCTGATAGTCACGACGTCAGCTTGCTGACTAACAGTGCTAAGCTACTTTACATCAAAATAGGCAACAATCTCATCGAGCAATAAATTTGCAGCCTTGTAGCCTCCAGCAGAATTCCAAATCGCTTCATCTACTTTTATTACCTTGTTGTTTTGCACGACATTTAGTTTTTTGAATAAAGGATCGTTCATCCACTCCTCTACCACCTTGGATGCATCTGTCTTCCCAGCTGCCTCCGTGACGAAGTAGAATAATACGTCTCCATCCATGCTTGGAATCGTTTCTTTGGACATCACTTCAATAAATGAATCCTTATCCTGCGACTCAGGCCGTGCAAATCCTAAATCATTTAAGAGTACGCCCGAGAAGGTTTGCTTCTGATAGATTCGTACCTGGGAAGCGGAGAAGCGTGCAACCGAAATTTTCGTATCCGCTTTGCTGCCTAGCTTCGCTTTCACTTCAGCAACACGCTTGTCGAAGTCAGCCATTGCCTTTTCGCCCTCTTCCGTCTTATCCACGGCTTCCATATAAAGCTTAAAGTTGATTTTCCAATCTCCAACCAAGTCCTCTGCGAATACGGTCGGCGCAATTTGGCTTAGCTGATCATATATTTTTTCTTGTCTCACCTTATTCCCGATTATTAGATCTGGCTTCAGGCTCGCGATCATTTCAATATTCGGCTGAAGTTCATCGCCTACAACGGTAACGTCCTGCATCTCATCTTTGATATGATCGTACCAAGGGTCGCCAATCCAAGATTGCACCGCGCCGATCGGTTTAATGCCAACGGCAAGGAGCGCTTCCGTTCCTTCATTCGTAAGTATGACAACACGCTCAGGCGCGCCAGTTATCGTTGCTTCCCCCATCGCATGTTTTACTACGCGGGTAACATTTGCTGGTGTGGAGTCGGTTGCAGCTGCTTCAGACACGTTAGTGGTTGGTGCAGACGACCCTCCGTTTGTTGAACTCGTATTTGACGTACCCACAGAGCAGGCGCTGAGAAATAAAACAAAGCAAAGCAATAATGATGCAGCCATTGGTGTTCTTGATCCTCTATACATTTTGAATATTCCCACTTTCTTGTATTGATAATGATTTTCATAACCATTACCACTATAACGCCTGATTCTACGTGGGACAATTGTATATCTTGAACGATCCACAGGATTATTTTGAACCTTTGCTTTAAATTGACCAAGCGACATGCCTACATGTTTTTTGAACATGCGATTGAAATAGCTGTCATCCGAGAAACCTACGCTCTCGGCTATTTCTTGCAGCGTTGCATCTGTATTTTGCAAAAGCTCCTTCGCTTTGTCGATTCGAACAGCAATCAAATACTCAATGGGACTTTTACCTGTCGCATGCTTGAATTTTCTTGATAAGTAGCTGACGCTGCAATCCAGCAGCTCTGCAAGCTCATCCAATGTTACTCGGTCTGAAGAGTGCTCATGAATATAACGAACCACTTGTGACACGAGGTCCACCTTTTGGGTCTTCACGTTTTGACTGCTCATTTGACTTAAAAGCTCATAGGCAAATTGATAGAATAGCATTTTTATATGTAATTTCTCCAACAGTTCTGGCTCCCGCCATTCCTTGCTCATTAGCTCAACACTATGATATAAGGGGATCGGATAATGAGGTACAAAGCTATATTGCAGTTGGAATGGGTTCTCCGTCTCCATTAGCTTCATTAAAGGTTGGCGAGAAGGCAAAGCGAGAATAGCTTTATAAAAAATCATATAATATTCAAAAGCATCATGAGCGGTAATATCCAGGCACATTCCTTTGCCGCCATGCAAAACATGAAATCGATTCACAATGTGCATCGTTCCATCCGACCACATCTGCGCACTGCCGCGAATCGCATAAAAAAAAGCGCTGGTGGGCAAGCGATACGATCGCAGCTCCTCGCCTGGTTCCATGACCGTATGGCGTATATCCATCACTTTAATCGAAGCATGATTCCATAACATTAGGTGATCACTCATTTTCATCGTGTCGGATCACTCCCTTCTCCCTGTGAAAGCATTACATATAAACATTCATTATTATTATAAATGATAACGATTATCATTTGCAATGTCTGACAGCGTAAATCATGACATTATTTTTAGCGAAGAATCTACTATTGGCTCCAATTTGCGTTTATTTTACTTTTCGCCGTATAAGACGAATTAATGGCATACCATTTCTACATATCCAGCAGACCATACGTATCGCGAAGCATTCTAGCAAATTTTGTTCCAATATGTATTTTCTTCATATATACTATTCTTCTTAAGCTATTGCGGGCAGGAAGAGAAACGGAGAGGAAAAAGTATCATGTCTAAGAAAAGTATCGTTAATCCATTCACTCTGCTCTCACGTCAATTTCAATCCGATCGAACAGAATATAGAAAAATATTTTATTTATTCGGTTATCTGTTTTTCATCGTCGCTGCTTCTACTATCAGTCGAACAGCTGCAGATACTTTATTTCTCAGCAGATACGACGCATCCGTCTTATCGTATATGTATTTGCCCCAAGCAGCCACCCTTCTCTTAACCGGATTTATATACCAAAAGCTATGCGGACGCTTCCGCACCGATCAACTCGTTGTTAGAGTTATAATCATTGCTTCTATGCTCGCACTTCTTTCGCGTCTTGCTGTCGGGATCGGCTTTAGCTGGATTTTCCCCGTCATCTACGTTGGATATGATGTACTAAACTTTTTGATGATCGTCTGCTTCTGGCAGTTTGCGACCTCCATTATGGATCAGCGCAAAGCGAAACGCATGATTGGTTTTGTAGGAAGCGGTGGACTTGTTGGCGGTATTTTGAGCGGCTTTGGTCTAAAGCTGCTGGTACAGTCGTTAGGAACCGAAAATTTAATCTTCATCTATGCTGCTGCACAGCTGCTTTGCCTGCTATTTATCCTTAAGCTTCTGCGAGGAGTGCCAAATCCTGCCGAGTTTTTCGCGATTAAAACTACTATTAAAAAATTATCTAAAGCACAAACGCGAGCCGTTGAAGAGAAACAAGGCTTATTCCAAAGCGTGCCTCATCTTAAATATGTGGCGATTATGGCCGGTACGCTCACAATCTCCCTGACGCTTGTTGATTATCAATTCAAAGTTATTCTTCGCGGCACCTTGCAAAATGAAGAGCTCGCCAGCTTTATGGGCAGCTTTTATGGATTTGCGGGATTGCTTGCACTATTTGTTCAATTATTCATTTCCGGCAAAATGATAACCCGCTACGGTGTCATGACTGCCATTCTTGTTTTTCCGATCGTCTTGTTTACAGGAAGCTTCGCTCTCCTCATCATGCCTGTGCTTGCCATTGCAACTGCAGTTAAAGCAAGCGATAAGGTGCTTGGCGATACGATATACTCCTCCGTAAGTCAGCTCATCATGTTTCCCATTGCTCCCGAATGGCGCGGCAGAGCCAAAGGTTTCCTCGATGGCATCGTACGAAATGGCGCCAAAGGGATCGCGGCAATCAGTCTCATTGTGCTTTCGCAATGGTTCGCGATTGAGCAATTCAGTTATTTTATTCTTGCGTTGATTGGCTGCTGTATCGTTGCGGCGATAAAAATTAAGAAAAACTATTTAAGCATGCTTTTATCAACCCTGCAATCGAAAAGCATGGACCTGCAAGATGAGCCGGATTTCGTAGATCCAGCAAGCATTCAAATTTTAGCGTCAGCGCTGCATAGGCACGACAAGCAGCAGGCTTTATATGCTTTTGCGATTCTTAGCGGCATACAAGAATTTGATATGAATGAGCAGATCACGCCTCTGCTACAGCATCCCGTTCAGGAGCTGCAGATCGAAGCGTTAAAATACCTTCAATTAAGCACGCCTGCCCTTGGTGAAAGGAAGCTTGAAGCCCATCTTTATTCATCATCAGTTACCATTCGCGCTCATGCCATCCTTGCCTTATCTGCCTATGCGCTGGAAGAGCAATTAGATCGCATTACTGCCTATCTGCATGATGAGGATGTTCATATACGAGCAGCAGCTATCGTCGGACTAATTAAATATTACGGCATAGAAGGCATGTTCCAAGCCGTCGGTGTATTAAAGGAGCTGCTCAAAAATGGGCAGGAAGAAGAGCGTATTGCCATGGCAGGCCTGTTCGGACAAATTGGGATTGCCAGCTTTTACAAACCGTTGATCCCGATGTTCGAGGACTCCTCCCATCTCGTTCGTATACGGGCATTGAAGTCTGCTTCCATATTGCGAGTACCCGAGCTGGTTCGGTTCATTATTCCGCTTCTTGATGATAGCAAGGTCAGGCTTCAAGCTACTGCTGCATTAACAAGCTATGATGAGGCCATCATCATTCCTATACTTGAAAGCCGCATGACTGCGAAAGAGCTTAACCTTCATTTGCCACGCGTATTAGAGGAAATTGGAACACAAGCTGCACTTGATGCCTTATTGAGGCATTATCTGCTCTTTTCCAGCGAACTTAGGGAGAAAACACTTGAGTCTGCAACTCGGATTCATGCTGGAACCAATCAGGTTGACAAAAAACATGCTGAGCATTTGATCGATCAGGAGATTTCCTATTATTTTAAATGGGTGGAGCAACTTGCACTTATCGGTAATACAAATCGTATGAGTGATCTAGCTGAGGCGATTGAACAGATGCGGGTTCGTCATGTAAAAAGGATTTTTCAACTGCTGGCCTTTCTTTATGACTCAAGGTCCATTCAGGCTGTGTATGCCAATTGGCAGGATGGCAATGCTAGGCAGCAGGCTAATGCCATTGAGGTAATTGACCAGCTGCTTAAAGGGAAATTGCGGACTGACATGACAAAAATCATTTCATCGTCTTCCACTCCCGGAGAAGAAGCTCCCTCAGAATTGCATGTTAAAGAATCAATACAGTGGTTTTATGATCAAAGCGATCCTTGGATTAATCTAAATATTGATTATTTAACACAATCAGACGATAAGCTTGAGCAGGATTCACTTATGAAACAAATTCATTTGCTCAAACGTGTAGCGTTGTTCGCTGGTTTAACTGGTCGTGACTTCTTCAACATCGCGATGCGCCTGCAAAAGGTATGGATAAGAAAAGGAGTCGAAATCGTTCGCGAAGGAGAAGCTGGTGACTCTCTCTATCTTATTGAACAAGGCCGTACAGGCATTTATATCCATGGCCACAAAATTAATGAGCTCAGCGCTTACGATTATTTTGGCGAGATAAGCGTCATCACACAAAGAGTTCGCTCTGCAACCGTTATAGCGGAAGAGGATGTCGTTCTATACGAGCTGACTTCGAGTGCATTTTACGAAATGATTTTTGATCGAACCGAAATTGCTATGGAGCTGATGAAGCAGTTGTCGCTTCGATTGCGCAACACCAATGAGAAGGTTTCAAGAGCCGTTCTGGATGCTGCAATAGAAGAAGCCACTGTCGAGGATCCTGCTCTTGCGTCAATTGAAGCTGAGGACCGAAACGAGACGATTATTAGGCGTATTCTAGTGCTGCAGAAGATTAGCCTTTTTGCCCACTGCACACAAGAAGATTTTATAAAGCTGGCTCGAATGGTGGAAGAATCCGTGTATGAGCCCGGTGAGAGAATTTGTGGCATTGGTGAGGATGGTGACACCATGTACGGAATTATTGAGGGGAAAGTGCAAGTGCATAAGGGATCTGAGCAGCTTGCAACACTCGAGGTCGGACAATGTTTTGGTGAGATGGCCATCATCGACGGACAGCCGCGTTCCGCCGATTGTACAGCCATTAGCCGCACCATCTTGCTGGAACTGACTAGAGAGCAGGTATTTACTTTTTGCTTTCAAAAAATTCATGTTTTAAAAGGCTTAATGCGCGTGTTGGTTGAGAGAACGCAGGATACAGAGCGGTTGGTCTGAGTTTATTTTCCAAAAAAACGATAAGAATACTAGACCAAAGTCGAGCACGCTATCCAGTCTTTGGATCAATGCTTAAGTAGAATGATCCCTCTATACTGAAGGAAGTGTTGGTATGAGAGGGGTTTAAATATGCAAAAACAAAGTGCCTTAAAAGCTTGGGCCATGCTTCTAATGTCGCTTCCGAAAGGAATCATAGCATTTGTAATAGCTGTTACAGGTTTATCAGTAAGCTTGCCGCTGATCATTTTATGGGTTGGGTTGCCCATGTTGTGGGCGACACTTGCAGCATGTCGCTGGATGATGGTCAAGGAACAACAATCTACTCTAGCTTGGTATCGAGGTAATTCCCAATCGCATCATCGGGACGACGATCAACTATCTCTTAGCTGGGAAGGCTCTCGGTCATTGGTTCGTCTTCTTGGAAAAGGTCAAACCTACCAAGGTATTCTGTACAGCCTATTGCAGCTTCCGATTGGTATTACCGGGTTTACATTAGGCATTGTCCTGCCAGTTACCGCCTATGCAGTCATGCTTTCCCCATTTGCCTATAAGGTGAGTGCGGACTTCTTCAACTTCGATTTATTTCAGTCCACCTGGACCTTCTTTCCTTTTTACGCAGAGATTACTTCTGCACAGCGCTCTTGGATAGCTGGCGGGATCGGCTTAGTGCTCGTATTTGTGCAACCGATGTTATTGCGAGCGCTCGGACGCATGTATGCCGCATATGTTCAGATGATTTCGAAGTCCATTTAGCCACTACGTTACACCATACAAACTAACCCAGCACCTTTATTAGCACATTATCACGATGGCAATGGGGGTGCTGGGCATCCTTATTTGCACCTAACGGACATAGGATCCGTTATTTCCAACAAGCACAACCTCAAAAACATTGCTGGGCATCCTTAGGCTTACATCTAACGGACATAGGTTCCGTTATTTCCAATAATTACGTCTAATCTGGATTTTAACGGACATAGGTTCCGTTATTCTAGTGAAAAGGCGCTAAAATCAATCGCTTTAGCCCAAATAACGGAACATATGTCCGTTAGCTCTGCAAAAACAGCCGATTCTACACAAATAAGCGCTCTGATGTCCGTTACGCTCAAGCAGGTCTGCTCTATCCGCTTCACGCAGCACTGTTCTACGTAACAATCCACCTTCCACGCACCAGCCGCGCTCTCCCCCTTTTTATCTTGTTCGTGCCACCCACCTCCTCCCCCATTCACACCACATAACCCAACACACAAAAAAAAGCCCGCAGAAGACTCTGCGGGCCAAGATCATTATTTTTTAGAAACGGATTGGAACCACTCATTAACTTCTTTCGTGATTTGGTCTCCGCCATTTGCTTTCCAGCTGGATACAAACTCATCGAAAGCATCAACCGGCAATTTGCCGTAGATGATTTTGTTGAACGTTTCCATCTCGGATTGACGCAGCAAATTCCATTTTGAAACCATTGTTTCTGTTGCTGCACCTGTAAAGTAGTTTTGTTTGCGAATATCCTTTTGATCCATAACGACTTTTGCTGCATACCAGTTTTCAGGTTTGCGGAATTCAGCCGTTTGTTTCTCGTAAGGTGTTTCCGGAGCAGCTCCGTCAGCAAGCTTAACCAAAGTTGTCATAAACAGATCAGGAATACGAGCCGGACCAGTAATGAACGGGAATTCGTTCGTAAATCCAGGGATTTTATCCTTGTTGCTCGTTGGTTGACCATCTACGATATCCCAGTCATAACCTTGAGCAAAGCCATGTTCATATTTGCTGCCAACCGTAGGATTCGCTAGGTTTTCAAGCAAGTAGTTGTAGTACAAGAAAATAGCTTCCGGATGCTTAGCATCCTTGTTGATCATAATACTGGCGTTTACGCCAGAGTTCTGCCATTTTGTACCCATGTAACCATCTGGACCTGCAGGTACCGGGTAAGCTTTATATTTGGAGCCTGGTACGTTTTTCAACAAATCTGGAGCCGGCCAATCTGGTACCCAGTTTGCGCCTGGCAAGATGCCTGCTGCGCCTTTTGTCCAGCTTTCTGCTGACTTGCCTTCATCCCACAAAGCGGAGTCTGCATGGATATAACCTTTGTTCATCCATTCTTGAAGCTTAGCAAGTGCTGCTTTTGCTCCTGGATTTACGGAACCGTATTCAAGATTTCCGTCTTTATCTTTGTTCCATTGCTCTTGAACAGAACCATAAGCACCGAATAACCAATCAAGTCCGCCCATCCAAGTGTTCGTAGCGCCTTTCAAAGAAATCGCTAGTGGATAAACATCTTTTGGCGCTAGGCCGTCAGGGTTCTCGTTTTTGAATTTGTCCATAATGACTTCTAGATCTGCAATTGTTTTTGGAGCCTCTAGTTTCAGCTTCTCCATCCAATCTTCACGAAGCCAAAGCAGCGTGTTGTCATTGTTCGTGTACTCCATCAATGGCACATTGTATTTCTTGCCATCTCTTGTGAAGGGATACCAAAGCTCAGGGTTTTTCTCAGCATGGTCCTTCCAAACTTTTGTTGCGTACTTGTCAAACAGCTCATCAATTGCAATAAATTGACCAGAATCGATAAGTTGGTTAGTCAATACAGCGTTTGTTGGTACCTTTACAAAATCCGGAAGCTTCTCACCTGAAGAAATAGCAAGTTGAAGCTTTTGTCTGTATTGATCATCACTTGCTGGATACCAAGTATCCTTATGTTTAATACCAAGTGTTTCAAGCATCCAACGATCGTGGACGTTGTTTTCCTTCGTATCGCCTTTACCGCCATAGTTCTTAATCGGCATCAATACGGTGCTGATTTCAATCGGTGGATCGTATTTGCCAGCGGCGAATGCGCTATCAGCTGTACTAGTACTAGTATTCGTTGAACCTGACTCTTCTTTGTTTACGTTCTTGCCGGTATTACCGCTGCAAGCTGTAACGAAAACGAGTCCCAAAGCTGCAAGTAGAAGCCCTGCTTTTTTGAATTTAGCCATTTTTCTTTTCCCCCTACGGTGTAAGATCCTTACATGAGTAACTTTAACAATTTGTACGGGGGGGTATCTATAGGACATTGTTAGTTTCCATAGGACTCTGTTAGGCTATTGATTGCCGTCCCTATATTCCTGCGGCGTTACACCATATTGGCGTTTGAACACTTTGATAAAATAAGCCGGGTCCAAATAGCCGATTTCCATGCTAATTTCATAAATCTTTTTGCTTGTTGTTTTTAGCTTGTGGCAGGCACGTTCCATGCGCAGACGTGATATATAATCACTTATGCCTTCACCCGTCTCAATCTTATATATTTTGGACAGATGGGTAGGATGCAAATTCACATGGTCAGCGAGTGCTCGCAAAGAAACGTCTTCGTGAAGATGCTCCTCCGCGTAATTTTGAATCTTCTTCACATAAGAAGAACGTATATCTTTAATTTCACTTGAGGTGCCGTCCTTCAGCTTCGAAAGCACGTTAAGCGACCATTTGCGCAGCTTGCTGATCGATGTAAAAGCTTCTCCGCTTTGTAGAGGCTCCATATCTGCCCCTAGCAGCTTGACCAGCGTATGCCCGTTCCGATGTGCCAGCTGTGTGAACGAGGAGGCGATCAAAAATCCAGCCTCCATGCAATGCTCCCATGAGTCGGACCATCTCTCATCGAGCTCCGCGCAAACGCCCACCAGCTTATCCTCCGCAGCCTCCCAGCGCCCCGCCTCTAATAAGCTGATTAAAGACGGCGGCATATAAAGAGCGTCCAACGGACCATGCGAAACGCTTGGCTCCATATCGCCAACCCGCATAACAAATTCTCGCTCGTCCCCTACGATTTGCCTAAAGTAAGCAAATGATTTGCGATAATTTTCCTGAAGCTGTTCAGGAAACTTGAAAGATTCTGATAGTACGATGGATAAGGAGCCCTTCAAAAATTGTTTTACTTTATGCTGAAGCTGAATCGCAAGCTTCTCCAAAATCTTCTCTTTTCCAGGGATTGAACCCTTATCCTTCAGTTGAAGCAAGAACACTAAATAACCATGCTCCTCCTTAACTCCCCATACTTCAGAAAATTCACTGAAGATCTCTTCCGCCATATTGATAATGGCATATTCCATCAGCTGTTGTCCGTTACTTGTATATTGCCCAAATTCCTCTTCCATACGTACAAGCAGCAAAGTGCAATCTCCATAGCTGAACGGCAAGCCGTAGCTTTCAAGCTTTCGAGTCCATTCATCAGCAGACATCCGGTAGCCTTTTAGCGCATCAATCAGCAACTGACCGCGCAGCATCGGCAGATTCTCCCTCAGCGTATACTCCGTCCGCTCCTGCGAGCTGACTGCTTCCCATTCCGCTTGCAATTGGTCAATCGCAGTCTTAACCGCGCTGAACAGCTCGTTATCCGATGGCGGCTTTAGCAAATAATCTACCGTTTGATTTTGAACCGCTTTTTTGGCAAATTCAAAATCCGAATGTCCTGATAAAATAATACATTTCATTCTTTTATCGCGTTCTCGTATTTTCTCTATGAGTTCAAGCCCTGTCATTTCGGGCATTAAAATATCGGATATGACAATATCAATGGGATTCGTTTCTATAATTTGAAGCGCCTCATGTGCAGAGTAAGCTTTATGAACCTGCTCAATACCAAGTGTATGCCAAGGCTTGTGCATCGATAAATTCTCTACCCAGTGTGCTTCATCATCTACGATTATCATCTGCATGTTGTGTATCTCCTTGTAAAGTAGGATATGGTCTCTGTTCTTCTCCAGATGCTGTTTCCCATACGATTTCTGTCTGAAATCCTCCTAATGGCGATTTTTTGAAGCATAAATAAGATTTATCGCCAAATTGATGAATAATACGCTGATTCGTATTCCAAAGACCGCAGCCCATTTCCTCTTTCAATGGCTCGCTCATTTTTGCATTCAACGCTTCAAGCACACTTGGCTCAAGCTCTGGTCCATCGTCATCGATATATATTTTGCATAACCCGTCTGACATCTCGCCGGTAATTCGAATTTCTCCAGATGTATAGGATTTTCCTATACCATGAATGACCGCATTTTCTACGATAGGTTGAAGCATAAGCGGCGGTATGCGCTGCTTCAGCATTTCTGCTGGGATATCTATTGTATAATCAATTCTGCCGTTGCGCAGCTTCTGAATGTCCAAATAATTAATAAGTAATTTAATTTCTTCGTCCAGCGCAGCGGTTTGTCTCTCCGTTCGAGTCGTATAGCGATAATAGGCGCTTAAGTTGTATGCCATCGACACAACCGCTTCCTGTTCTTTCATCTGTGCCATATTAATTATATAACCCAGACAGTTATATAGAAAATGCGGATTAATTTGAGCCTGTAATTGCTTCAATGTCGCTTCCCTTGACCGAATTTTTTCATTCAGCACATTTTCAATTAAGTCTTGGATTTGTCGTGACATATCGTTAAAACGGTAAAATAAAAATGAAAATTCATTATTTACGCTTGAGCTGATCCGAAACGAGAAATCCCCCCGCTGTACGCTTTGCAAACCCTTAATCAATTGCCTAATCGGCCGCTGCACATTACGGTAAAGCAGAATGGAAGCAGATATGCCCACAACAAATAACAAAATCATCGAGACATAAAACAAATTGCGAGTGATCGATATCGGCTTCAATATTTGATCAAGCGGAACAACGTCAACTAAATGCCAGCCCAAATAAGTTGATTTAACCGAGCTCACCAAATAGTTCTCACCATGCAGCTTCACTACCTGCTGCGTTGTGTCTTCCAGCGACTGCTCGTCCAAGTAGGAAACCAACTCTCCTGAAAGCTGTTGATCCGCACTGCGGTTCGTAATCGGAGCGTCCCCTTTATGGTAAAAAATCGGGTCGCCTTGTCCACCTGATTTATAGGTGTCCAGCATGTTTTGGATATTTTCATAACTGAAGCTCGCTTCAATGACCAGATTGCTTCCATTCAGTTTACCTTGCTGGCCATATGATTCGGTATAAAACCAATGAAAGTAACTAGGTTCATTATCGGCCTTAGCTTCGCCATTGCCATAGGTCCATTTCCCGCTCATATTTCGCTTTAAAAATTCCTCATCGTACTCAGCAGGATTGTTGTAATTTGATATTAACTCTTTGTTTTGCTGCGAGTAAACGGTGTATCTGACTGGCCATATGTTAATGACGCCTGATTGCAGTGCCATCTTCTCTTGAACGATAAACCTAGTCTGCATGCGGTCATAACGATCTTCCCATATTTTAAGCCCATTAAATCGCTGCACATTCGGATCTTTCGAGAATGTATTGGAGAAATCGACCATCTGATTAATCCGCGAGTCAATTTGACTGGACAAAAAGGACAACTGTCTCGTGTTCGATAGCTTAAGCTCCTTGCTGACAACGTTAAAGGCCACGTCGTTTGAATACGTATACATGATCACAATGGGGATGAACAAAATTAAGATCAACCCATTCATTTTAGAAAACAGACTAAACCGAGCACCCATCTTTCTTTTGACAAAAGCAAGACCGTTACTAATCTCCATCATTCATTCCTCCAGACGATATCCCCTAACAAAACCATATCAATCCTAACATTGTCCTATAGTCCAGTAAGAGAAATGCTTGTTACTATATATAGCAGGGTTTCTTATTATACACAAACCAATTTTATGGAACGGGGGATAGCTATGGAAGCAAACACAGAAAAGCAAGTGACTTTGGAGACCACACCACGAGCAAAAACAAAACACAAATATAAACAACCTTGGATGCTGCATTTCATGGTGCTGCCGGCGGTACTTTCGGTTTTCATCTTCTCCTATATACCGATGACAGGTATTATGATGGCGTTTCAAGATTATAAAGCTTCACTTGGAATGATGGGCTCTCCATGGGTAGGCTTGAAGCATTTTGAATATATGTTTCAAAATGATTATTTCTTGCAAATTACGTGGAACACCCTATTTTTTGCTTGCTCCAAAATCGTGCTGAACTTGATCATTCCGTTCATTTTTGCTTTGCTTCTGAATGAAGTCAGGAACATGGGGCTCAAAAGATCAATCCAAACGCTCGTCTATCTGCCGCATTTCCTTTCCTGGGTCACGCTATCCGGAATTTTGATCGATATGCTCGCACAGACAGGAATTATTAATCAATTTATAAGCAATGTATTCGGCATTAAGCCGATTTTCTTTTTGGGCGATGGCGCCTGGTTCCGCTTCACCATTATTTTTAGTGATGTGTGGAAGGAATTTGGATTCAATACAATTATCTTCCTTGCAGCGCTTGCCGGTATTAATCCAGCACTTTATGAAGCTGCTGAAGTTGACGGTGCAGGCCGTATCAAGCAAACGACGCATATTACGATTCCATCACTCATTCCAATTGCGATTGTAGTTGCAACCTTGGCGCTTGGTAACGTACTAAATGCAAACTTCGACCAAGTGTTCAACTTGTACAGTCCTTTGATTTATCAGCAGGGTGATATTATTGACACCTTTGTCTATCGTGAAGGTCTACTCAGCGGTCAATTCAGCTTTGCAACAGCAGTTAGCCTGTTTAAATCAGGGATCAGCTTGATTCTAATCGTAATCTCTTATCGTCTTGCTTATAAATTTGCCGGTTACCGAATCTTCTAGAAAGGGTGACAACGTATGCACCATAAAACACTGCCATACCGTATTTTCAGCATATTTAACAACGTGTTTTTGATTCTTCTTTCCATACTATGCTTGCTGCCGCTATATCACCTTCTCATGGTTTCCATGAGTGCGTCCGCTCCCGCCAACGCGGGATTGGTCACTTTTTGGCCGATCGGTTTCACATTAGAAGCCTATGCTAAGACGTTCAACAACAGCAATTTCCTTACTTCCTTGTGGGTGTCGACACAGCGGACCATCCTTGGTACGGCGCTTGCTATGCTAGTTAGTACACTTGCTGCTTATGCCCTGTCCAAAGATTCTCATATCTTCCGTGCTCGCAATGTTTATCTTTGGTATTTTGTCGTTACGATGCTATTTGCAGGCGGACTTATTCCAAGCTACCTCCTCATCCTTAAGCTCGGACTAATGAATACTTTATGGGCGCTTATCCTACCAGGTACAGTCGGCGTTTATAACGTTATTCTTTTGCTAAACTTCTTCCGTACTGTTCCTAAGGATCTGGAAGAAGCTGCTTTTATTGATGGAGCCGGCCAGCTGCGCACTTTCTTCATGATTTATTTGCCGATCTCCTTGCCTGCGATTGCAACGGTTTCCTTGTTTATTATGGTCGGACATTGGAATTCCTATTTCGACGGTATTATCTATATGAAGGATGCCGAGAAGCTGCCTCTTGCAAGCTTCATGCAAACGATTATCGTTCAAAAGGATATGACTAAGCTTGATCCACAAATGGTTGCCAATATGTCGCAAAGAACCATTAGCGCATCGCAGATCTTTATCGGCGCATTACCGATTCTATTGGTTTATCCTTTCTTGCAGCGTTACTTTGTAAAAGGGATTGTCATTGGTGCGGTTAAGGAATAAGCTCTTGCTGCTTCCCAGCTCCGATTAATAAAATAAAAAGCAGCCCGATTGGGCTGCTTTTTTTGTTTTATTCGGCAGGGCATCGTTTATATCTAATTGTTGTTATGATTCGCATTTGGTTTCTCCGGAGTGTAACTTGTGATATTCTAATGTTATCCAAATTTTCCAGGAGATGATACCGTTGTTCGATGAAAATATTGATGTTCAAGCGGCGACTGAGAACAAGAAAATTTTAAAAAAGCTGCTCATCATATTTATTTCTATCTGCACATTCTTCGCCTTAACTATTGGAGCTGGTGTTTATTGGCTCTTCTATGACATGGGCAGACTGCCGAAGGGAAAATTTCTTATAGAGGCCGCTTCCCCTGATGGGACTTACCGTTTAAAAGCGTACCTTATAAATGGAGGAGCGACTACTCCTTTGATGATTCGCGGTGAATTGGTATTCATTAAACGCAATCATAAAACCAAAAATATTTATTGGAACGCTCGCGAGGATCAAGCGGTCATCACTTGGAGCGATAACGATACCGTCATCATTAATGGTCATAGTCTTGATGTTCCTCACGATAAATTCGACTTTAGACATCCATAATGGAGAGCTGACTTGCCCTGCACAGCAAGCATGATCATAACTTAGGCTTTTCTGCCATATGCCCCTCTATACTCGTCTCAAATAAAATTAGATCTACATTCTAGCCCTATTTTCATCAAAACAGCCCTCTTCGCAAAAATAGGACTATAAAATAGGCTTATTACCGCTCCTGAGCTGCCAATTGCATCATTGTATCCGTTTCAAACAAATTTAGATCTACAATTTAGTCCTATTTTCGTCCAATCAGCCCGTGTAGTAAAAATAGGGCTAGAAATTAGGCTTATTACCGCTCCTGAGCTGCCAATTGCATCATTGTATCCGTTTCAAACAAATTTAGATCTACAATTTAGTCCTATTTTCGTCCAATCAGCCCGTGTAGTAAAAATAGGGCTAGAAATTAGGCTTATTTTCTCTCGTGACCTGCCAATCGCCTCTTTGTATCCTTTTCGAACTAAAATAGATCTACAATCTAGTCCTATTTTCGCCCAATCAGCCCGCTTAGTAAAAATAGGGCTAGAAATTAGGCTTATTACCGCTCAAAATCTGCCAATTTCCCCATAATATCCGTTTCAGACAAAAATAGAGCTGCAATCTAGTCTTATTTTCGCCCAATCAGCCCTCTTCGCAAAAATAGGACTAAAAAATAGGCTTATTACCGCTCACAGCCTGCCCACTGAGCATCCTATGTCTCATTATGCATATGTGAATCAATTAAAAACAGGGCTGTCCCAAGAGGTCTAAATGACCTCAGGACAGCCCCGTTTCGTTACTATGTTATTTACCGCCGGTAAACGTAATTCCTTTAATAAAGAATCGATTGAAGAACGCATAAATCAGCAGCGCTGGAAGCGTAAATACCATCGATGCAGCCATAATGTAGTTCCAGTGGCTAATGTACTGCCCTTTGAACGTATTCAGACCGAGCGTTAACGTAAACATCGACTTGTCGGACATGAACATGAGCGGCTTCAGGAACTCGTTCCATGCACCCATGAAAACGAAGATCGTTTGAGCTGCTAATGCAGGTATCGCAAGCGGCAATGCAATGCGGAAAAACACGCCGAACCGATTAAGCCCGTCCATCTCGGCTGCCTCCTCAAGCTCTTTCGGGAAGCTAAGGAAAAATTGCCGCATCATAAAGATAAACGTCGCATTCGCCATCATCGGCAAAGTCAGTGCGGCATAGGTGTTTAACAAATCGAGCTGCTTCATAATTAAGTAAGCGGGTACGATCGTCAGTTGGCCTGGAATCATCTGCACCGCTAAGATAAGGATGAACATGATTTTGTTGCCGGCAAATTCAATACGTGCAAGTGCATAACCCGCCATTGAGTTGAACAGCGTATTGCAAACCGTCGCAACAACTGCAATCAAGGCACTGTTGTACATCCACCTGAGGAAAAGCGGCTCTTTCACGAAAATATCATAATAGTTCTGCAAGGTGAATTCTTTCGGAATAAAGTTGATGCCCCCGGAAACAATCTCACTGAGCGGCTTAAACGAAGAGGAAAGCGCCCATAGAAAAGGAGCAACAGTGATGCAGCCGTATGAGAATAACAGGAAATAAAGAATCGCCTTTCCCCATTTGGATTGTTGAAATACCATCTAGTCGCCCTCCTAGTTCAGCTTTTCTTCGGCAAATAGCTTACGCTGTATCAGCGTCACGATCATAATGACAGCAGCCAGCATGACAGCGAGCGCAGAGGCATAGCCGAAGTCGAGATTTTTGAAAGCATATTGATAAATAAGCAGAGCTACGGTCAAGGTCGAGTTATTCGGTCCGCCTGAACCTGCTGAGAAAATATAAGATTGGTCGAAGAGTTGGAAGGTACCGATAATACCCATAACGACCGTAAAGAAGGTCGCAGGCTTAATTAGCGGCAGCGTGATGGAAATAAATCTCCTCCAGCCTCCTGCCCCGTCTAGCATAGCTGACTCGTACAGCGCATCAGGAATGTCTTGTAATGCAGCCAAGAAAACAACCATAAAGAATGGAGCGGTAGACCATATATTCATAAGCATGATCGCCTTCATGGCGACCGCAGGATCTCCAAGCCAGTTGTATCCATGCAAACCGATAAATTCAAGCACTCGGTTCAAAAGACCGTTTGAATTGTATATCCACATAAATATAAGTGATAGTACCGCCGACGAAGTAACGGTCGGCATAAAAAATACGATACGGAAAAAGTTTTTGTATCTGAGCTTAGCATTCAAAATAACAGCTAGTAAAATAGCAAACGCCGTTTGCAGAGGCACAACAAACAAAGCAAAGGATGCTGTGTTCTTAAGCGCAATCCAGGCTCTTTCATCGCCTGCCATACGCGTGAAATTATTAACTCCTACCCATTTGTAGCTTACTTCGCCAAGCAGATTGACCTTATGCCCCGATAAATAAAGGGAATAGAATACAGGCAAGAACAAAAAAGTACCAAGAACTAGAATGGTTGGAAGCAGGAACAGATAGCCGGTTACGTTATTTTTCAGCTTTCTTCTCCATGAAGAGACATGGGTCATGCTGCACCTTCTCCTTTCATATCAATATCAGAGATTGAAGGAGGGAGCGTCTTGCACCCTCCCTCCTTCACCTCGCTTATTTCGCTGCTGCGATTTCCTTATTCGCAACCGATTCTGCTTTCTTCATTGCATCTTCAAGATTCGAATTACCCATAAATGTATCAACGAATTGGTTGTTGAAGTTGCTCATGATTGTAGGAAGTGTGGAGCCTGCTTGCCAAGGCGTTGCATAAGAAGCGCCTGCTACAATTGCACTGCGAAGCTCATCTTTATCGTAGCCAAGCTCTTGTGATACCGATTTACGAGTTGGAAGCGCGAAACCTTTGCTCGTCCACGTTTTCATTCCTTCTTTACCAGTCAAGAAGGAGATCAACTGCCAAGCTGCTTCCTTTTTCTTCGATTCCTTGTTCATTACATAAGCAACAGTGAATGCCATAGTGCCTTGTTTGCCATTTACAGTTGGAAGTTCAGCTGTGCCGTAATCTAGATCCTTGTAGTTGGACTCCAAGAATGGAATTGCCCAGTTTCCTTCGAATACGATGGAAGCTTTGCCTTGACCGAACATTTCTCCGCCCCAGCCAGCGCCTACTTCTTTTGGCTCGCCGGATGATTTGTCTACATTGTGCATATCCGTTACAAGCTGCAAACCTTTAAGAGCATCTGGAGCCGCGAATGCAGCATTGCCATTCTCATCTGCAACTTTGCCGCCGAATGCTTGAATCATGAACAGTTGACGTGCAAGCTCAGGCGCAACACCAAAGCCGAAGCGAACCGTTTTGTCGCCTTCTTTTTTAGTAAGCTTAACTGCAGCTTCTTTCAGCTCATCCCAAGTTGTTGGCGGAGCAGTAATTCCTGCTTCTGCAAAGTCTTTTTTGTTGTAGAACATTGCAAGCGTAGAGAAATCCTTAGGGAAACCGTAGGAAACGCCATCTTGTTTGAAAGCATCAACCATAGGCTGTTCAAAGTCTGCAACATCAAATTCTGGTGTCACATAGCTATCAAGTGGCTCTAGAACATTACGCTCAATAAGTGCAGGTGCTTCGAATGCGTCCAGGTAGAAGACGTCTGGGCCTTCACCGCCAATAAGTCTTGTTTTGATAACATCCATGTATTGATCGGCAATTACTTCATAATTAACCTTTACATTTGGATATTTTGCTTCAAATTCCTTTAACGTTTGGTTTAGCAAATCCTGCTCTTCTGGACTTGCTCCCCAACCTGCAAGTGTAACGGTTACCTTCTCAGCGGCTGGCTCTTTTGTCGCCTCTTGTTCTGTACCGCCGTTCGTTGCTGTATTACCAGTGTTTTTGTTGCCTTCATTGCTCTTGCCACAAGCCGTTAACATAAGAACAACTACCAGCATTAAAGATAAAATTGAAACCCCTATTTTCTTCATCTTACATACAACCTCCTTAGTAATATGAACTTTGTATATAGAGCATAAAGCGTGAAACCTATGAAATGAGAAGCTCATATCCTGTCAGATTAGACAGTATTTCCACCTCTGGGCCATTGATACCGCGAGTAACGCGCAGGCTTAGAGCGCCGCTGCCAATTTGCATTTGCTCTACCAGAAGCTCGTTCATCCCTTGAAGCAAAGAAGGCTTAATTGTAATCTGCTTCGTTAGAGCGTTAGGCTGAAGCCCAAGCAAGGCTTGTACAAATGTGAGCGGCGTCCCTGCTGCCCATGCCTGCGGAGAGCAAGCAACGGGGTAAGGAACTGGCGCACCAAGCGAATCATCATACCCGCAGAACAGCTCAGGCAATCTGTAATACTCAAACTTTGCTGCTGCATTCAATAGTCCTTGCATGACGGTAATCGCTTCTTCTTGGAAGCCTAAATAACTAAGACCAAGCAAACAAACGGAGTTGTCATGCGGCCATACGCTTCCGTCATGGTAGCTCATCGGGTTGTAGCCGGCTGCTTCCGTACTCATCGTACGAATGCCGTAACCACCGAACATGTCAGGAGCAACCAGTCTTTTCGCAACAGCGCTTGCACGCTCAGGAGAAGCAATGCCCGACATTAGAATATGTCCTGAATTCGAAGTGACGGAATCTACGCGCTTCTTATCCTTATCAAGCGCAATCGCGTAAAACTGCTCATCCTCCATCCAGAAATCGCGCTCAAAGCGAACTCTAAGCTGTTCTGCATCTTGCTCCATGCCAGCGGCTTGTTCCTCGTGGCCTAAGCTCTTGAATATAGGGGCAAGCCTTGTAAGCGCTTGGTAAACATAACCTTGAACCTCGACGAGCGCGATTGGAGCCTCTGCATAATCGCCGTTGCGGTGAACAACGGAATCCGCAGAATCTTTCCACCCCTGATTGGCAATCCCTTTAGAAGATTTCTGATAGTACTCAACAAAGGAATCATCGTCGCAGTCGCCATATTCCTTCACCCAAGCGAGTGCTGCATTAAGATGAGGCATTAGCTCTTTAATAAACTGAGCATCTCCGGTCCAGTGATAATACTCGGCAGCTAATAGAAGGAATAGCGGCGTCGCATCAATCGTGCCGTAATACGGCGTAAATGGAACCTGATTTGTGCTTGCTAGTTCGCCATACCGAATTTCATGCATCACTTTACCTGGCTGCTCATCGCGCCACTCATCTTCATTCTGGCCTTGATAAGCGGCCATCGTGAGCAGCGTTCCCTTAGCAATTTGCGGGTTTAAGGATAACATCTGCAGCGCAGTAATTAAACTATCACGGCCAAATGGCACCGAGAACCAAGGTAAGCCTGCAACTGGGAATGCTCCATACCCGATATCCGTAAGCAGAACTCTTAAGTCCTGCACTCCGCGATGATGCAGCTTGTTAAATAGCGGTACATCCGTTTGGATGGATGTGGATGATCCATTCCAATCCGCATACGATTGTCTAAGCTTAACCATCGCTTCCGCCGGATCATGCTGCTGCGGCTCATTGCCGTCAACGATTGGCGCAATATAGAAAGCGATTGCATGGCTTTCCCGATGGCTCAGTTCCACATCGAAATGAAGCTCACCTGTCTCGCCTATGCGACTTTCATTTGTATCCCATTTAATCTTCGTTTCACGGCGTATATCGTCAGCCCCGAGATAGCCAATTACTCTTTCCCGTTGGCCGCTTTTCTCTGCCGTCTTTCTTCCCAAATCGCCATGCTGAAAGCCGCGAACGACAAACATATCTGCAAAATCCGCATCCAATAACACGGAGAAATCAAATGTAATGGCTTTAGGATAATAGCTGGTGAGATTGAACGTCTCATACAATGCTCCATCATAAATGAAGCGTGTACGTTCAATTTCTACGGACTCACGCCACAAGATAAGCTCGCCCTTCTCTTCCATATGTGGATTGGTAAGGCGAATCGTAGAGATATAATTCTCATCCGCTGCTGAAGACAGCAATATCGGCTTCTGACCGTTGATTCGGATCTCCATCCTGCTTATGAACCGGGTATCTTTTGTGTAAAGACCCTGACCTGAAACATCACCTTCCGGAATATCTCCATTCCGGTCCGTCATGAGGAATAGATCGTTTTCTTTGATGACTCGATAATCCAAGTGTTTCCCTCATTTCTTCTTGTAATAGCTTTTTTATTCCCTTAAATCAAACAAGCATTCGTTTATCCGAAACGTTTCGGAAAAGAGGCAAAAAAATATGCTTACTCATTTTCGACGAAGCAATCTAACTTTCCAAAACGTTTCGGATAAGTTATAATCGAATTATAGATCATGATGAAAGCATTTACAAGAGTCAATTTATTTTTTAATTTTTATCATAATACATTACATGTTTTCAACATTTCGGAGGTATTGTATGGTTACGATTAAAGATATAGCTAAAGCTGCTAGTGTATCTGTTACTACAGTATCGCGTGCCTTGAACGGCTATGACGACGTTAACGAGGGCACTCGGCTCAAAATTAAGACTATAGCAGACCAGCTCGGTTATAGCCCTAATATGGCTGCAAGGTCGCTCATATCGAAAAAAACAAAGACACTTGGCCTCCTTCTCTCCAATGTTACAAGAGACAGCTCCAAAGACAATATCGCATTCGAAGTCCTGTGCGGAATAAATGATCGTTCAGGCGAACTCGATTATGACCTTGTCCTATTCAGTACAACACCTCAGAAACAAAAGGTAAAATCATATAAAACATTATGCCAGGAACGAGGCGTAGACGGGGTTATCATCATGGGTATTCGATTAGACGATCCTTATTTGGAGGAAATCGTATCGTCTGATATTCCATGCGTCCTTATTGATATCACTCTTCAAGGGCCTAACGTCGGATACGTTACTTCGGATAATACAACGGGTGCTCTTGCGGCAACCAACCATCTGCTCGAATCAGGACATCGCCATATCGCCATGATAAACGGCCATGAGCAAGCAGCTGTAAGCCTGCTTAGGCTAGAGGGCTACCGTCAAGCACTGCAAAGCAGCAGTGTTCCCTTTGATGAAACACTTGTGCTGAATGGTTCATTTTCCGAGCATGGTGGAAGAGAGGCCGCACGCCAAATATTGTCCAGCCGTCCTGAAGTGACTGCTATATTTTGCTCCAGCGACTTAATGGCTCTCGGGGCTTTGCAGGGCGTTAAGGATATGGGAAAAAAGGTACCTGATGATATATCGATCATCGGCTTCGACAACATTGATTTAACGGCTTATTGCACACCCGCGCTTACTACCGTTCACCAGCATAAATACGAGTTAGGCTCCCAAGCGGCGCAAATTCTTATTGAAATGCTCGAAGGTAAAGAAATCATTCACCATGTCATGCTGGGTACAGAACTTATGATTAGAGACAGCGTACGCAGTATTTAATATGTGCTTTGACTCGAGAGTAGCAAACAAAGTACATAGTCAAGCAGCAATAACCCAAGTTTACTTAACTTGGGTTACCGTTGTCTTTGAGCAGACTATATTCAGTTCTCAGCCGTTACCGCAAAATAAACCGGAAACACCCCCATTTTCATCCATTCTTTATGGGTGTGCACCTTCATGTCTCGAAATCCTGCAGCAGCCAGCTTCTCTTTCAAATCCTTTGCGGTCAAAAAATTCGCTTGCGCGCGGTTAAACTCCTTAGCCTTACTGCTTAAATGAAAAAGCTTATATATTGCAAATTTCAAACTTTTTTTATTCAATATAGCTCTTCGCGCAAATAAATAATCCAATATATATCCCGAGCCATGTACGAGAAAAAACACCCTTCCTCGCGGGGACAATACACGAAAAACCTCCTGCAGCACCTGCTCCACATGAAGATATTGCAGCGCTACTCTACAAACGACAAAATCAACTGAATGGTTCGCAAGCGGAATATGGTGCGCATCTGCTATCGTTGTGACTACTTTGTTATAAGCTTCACTTCTGTGGAGCAGTGCTTCTAGAAGACCGATCTGGTGCGCGTCCGAATCGATTCCATATATAATATCCGGCTCGTTCTGAAGTAAAGAGAATACGGTAGCCCCTCCCCCACAGCACAAGTCCAGCATTTTCCTTCGATTTTTGGCCTCTGCGATAAGAAGGTGGTCAAAGGAATCGGGGTCATATAGCTGCCTGTAATATTCGTAACAAGCGTAACCAAATGATTTTTCCACAAGCTTAAGATCTTCGGATAAAATGCCGTTCATAAGGAGCATATTCACTTCTTCTGCCGATGGTTTCTGTATCTTTACCCTTCTAATCCCCATTTCTCTGCAAAATAAATAAGCGACACCATCCAATAAACGCCGGTTAGACATAATCTCTGTTTTCGTGGCCACGCTAATGTATTCCCCCGATTTGAGGATCATATTTACTTATGGACATACAGTTGAAATCCGACAATAATTGTTTTATTTTTGCGTATGTATCCCTTAATCCGTAGTATCTTCGAATGCCATTTGACCAAGAGGTGTTAAAAATTTGCGGTTGATCGTAGTCTAAATCATAAGGGTGGATATAATAAACGAAATAATCTTTATCGCCTATAATTTTTCGTGCTCCGCTATAAAAAAAACGATAAGGATAAATTCGAAAATACCCTCCGCCGCCCCATGGAATATTAACGCCGCCTAAGCGAAAAGCAGGCAACGGCACTTCCCATAGATGATCTTTTATTTTAAAAGATTGCGCAACTTTCGAGGACAAATTAAACTTGGAATATAGGTTATTTGGTGTATTCGGACTAATACTAGAATCGTAAGCGAATCCTTCTTCTATTAAAATATCAAGTCCCCAATCTGTCATAGAAAAACAGGGGGCACGATACCCAGTCACCTTTGAACCGATCAAATGCTCTAAAATATCTTTTGACAGCCTAATATCCGCTTTAAATTCTAGTGTTGATTGATCATAAACGAGACGATGGGAATAGCCGTGTGATGCAATTTCATGACCTCTTCGATATATTTCTTTCACCAAATCAGGCCTTTTCTCAGCGATCCAGCCCAGGACAAAAAAAGTGCCCGTCGCCTCATATTCGTCCAGAAGGTCCAATATTTGATGAACGGGCTGCTCAAGCCTTAATTCGCAGTCAGCCCATTCGGAAAGAGACAGGTTCGGACTGCAAAACCAATCCTCTACATCGACAGTAAAAGCCATTTTCATGACCATCCCACCCTTCTCCCCCTATTATTCATCAAACCTCACATTATGGCAACATTTGTATTTGATTGAATAATTTTGTATAGAAGGAAGTATAGTTTCTCGTATATTCCTTACCCCGGAAAATCGGTAATAACCCCATCCACTCCGAGCTTTTTCATCCGTATCATATCTTGCTCTGACTGTATCGTCCACGCCATGACCTTCCGGTTGCGATGATGAATTTGCTCTACGATCTTCTCGTCAAGCAATTCATGATTGTAATGAATGTAATCCGCGAAAGAAACAAGTTCATCCAGCGTCTTCTCTGACAGAGGATGCTGATCCTCCTGAATAAGCGCAGCAATCGGGATGTCCGGCAGCAGGGAGTGAATTAGACGGGTGGATTGAAAGTTATAGGATTGAATAATGATACCCACGCTATTTTTGACATGTTCAACCGCTGTAAAATTTCGGCCCTCCTCTAAGCCATTAACTTGGAGCAAAAGCTCATAACGACGTACGACCTCAGCCACCTTCTCTTCCACGCCAGGATAAAGCTTTGATTCTTTAATCTCGATGAGCATGCCTAGCTTTCCAGCAAAACGGTGCATAACTTCTTCGAATGAAACGATCTTCTCATCCGTATCGTCAGTTTTTTTATCATTCTTAGCATCCATATTTTCAAGTTCACTTAATGTATAATCGTCCACAGCTCCTGTATATTGCGTCGTTCTATCCACCGTATCATCATGAATGACAACTAGTTCACCGTCTTTGCTTAGCTGTACATCAAATTCGATAAAATCAGTACCCAGACGCTCCGCTTGCTCAAAGGCGGCCATCGTATTCTCAGGAGCATCACCAGAAGCCCCACGATGTGCGATAATTAAAAATCCTTCAGGTGTATTCGGATTAGAAGCAGATACGATTAACCCCATGCAGCAAAGCATGAGCAATAGCAAACCAATACTGCGCCAAACCCGCGATGTTTTCCATTTGCCCATCGTCTCATCTCCTTCTGTATGAACTCTCAACCTGACTACATGCATATCCAATATTAGCTGCAGCAGGGTCTTACTTTATTAAACATGCAAAGTATGAAGCGAAACGCATTTCCCCAAAACAGCTGCTGCCAATGAACTCACACTCCGTCTTCCTCATGGGGTTTTTCAGAAAAAAAGGATGTCCCTAAAGGTCATAGACCTTCAGAGACATCCCATCTAAACTTGATGCAAGACGTGCAAGAGAACACTGCTTAATCAACCTTCATTCACCTATGTGCGACTGCATCTGGCCTATTGCTCGCAGCAGCATGATCATTTTGCTCAAAAAGCATACCGTCCTTAATCGTTACGATCCGGTCACATAAATCCAATACACGCTCGTCATGGGTGACCATAACGGCCGCCTTGCCCCGTTGCTTAACCTCTGAAGCCATGAGCTCCACTACCGCTCTACCCCGTTTAGAATCGAGGCTGGCTGTCGGCTCGTCGGCTAGAATAACACCGGGATCATTCATGAATGCCCTAGCAATGGCAACCCGTTGGCGTTCTCCGCCGGACAGCTTCTCCGGATAATAATTCATCCGATGCAGCAGTCCTACTTTCTCAAGAAGCGCTTTAGCTTTCACAAGCGCTTCTTTGCCATCTGTACCTGCTAGCTTCGATACAAGCAGCAGTTGATCCACTACTCTTAAATAAGGAACAAGATTGGATGCTTGAAAAATAAAACCAAGATTTTTGACTCTAACCTCGCTTAATTCGCTTGAAGATAAATTCGTGACATCCTTCTCATTAATTAAAATCCGTCCGCTTGACGGTGAGAGCAGCGCCCCCGCTATGGAAAGAAAAGTACTTTTGCCCGAACCCGATGGTCCAACAACAGCGACAAACTCTCCTGCTTTTACGCTTAAAGAGACCTTTTGCAGCGCCGTAACAGCTGTTTCACCTTCGCCATACACTTTATTTACATGCTCAAGAATAAGTTTTTCCTTCATTATTCAACCCTCCCAATCGCTTCAATCGCATCAACTTTTGCAATCCGATTTAAGGACAGCAACGCACCGATAATCGAGACTAGAATAAGTAAACCGGAATATTGAGACAATATATTTACACCTAACTCAAAAGGCATGCTCACTGGCAAAATCGCACTTACGCCAAAAGTAAGTCCAATGCTTATTGCAACAGCCACAATAGCCAAAAGCAATACTTGTCCCACTAAATTTGCTGCCAGATAGGACGTCTTTGCTCCGATTGCCTTCAACACTCCAAATTGGCTAATTTTCTGCAGTGTAATGACATAGAAGAAAACAGCTTGTATGAAAGCGGCAATAACAATTAAGAAAGCGATCATCATCGTCAGGGAGCCTTGCTCCTCTTTAAAACCCGGAATGCCCTGTACCGCTTCTTTTTTTGTAATAACCTCCGTATCTGCTACACTCTTTTGCAATGATTCTTTGTTTAGATTATCTGAATGAATGACAATAGCGTTATAGGAAGCTGTTTGCTTACCGAAGGATGCTTGCATCAGCTTATTAAAATTTTGGATATCCATAAATGCAACCGGCGTATGACTGAACTTCTGATTAGTGGTAAAACCGACGACCTTCCATTCAATGCCGAGCTCTTGATCTCCTAGCGTATCGCCAATTTGCACGCCTTGTTCTTTTAACGAGGAGTCAACGACCACTTCATTGCTTGCCCCCATGCTTTTCCCTTCAGTAATACTAGGCATTACCTTTCCACTTGGCTCGATACCAAACAAAGCAATATCTATCTTCTTCTTGGAATCATTCCGATATACCGAAAGCATCGTTTGCCCAAGCGGTTCGGATTGTGAGAGTCCTTCTAATTGCCTGACCTCCTCCAGCTTCTCGGTACCTAGTGCGGACCGCGTCAGCTTATGCTCGGAATCCGTCTGAAGCACGAAATAATCGGCGTCCATATTTTTTAGAATGGATGCATTATCTGATGAAAGCCCATTGGCTAATCCTGAAACCATAAAGGTTAACCATGCGACCAGAACCATTATTAATCCAATTAGAAAATATCTGCCTTTCGCATATTTCAATTCGCGCAGTGCTAGAAACATGTTCAACCATCTCCATTCCTTCTCTTGATAGCTGAAGTTTACGTTTGGAATATGAACAGAGCGTGAATGGCTCATTACAATGTGAAATTAACATCAAAATAAACAAAAAAAAGCTTGAGCCGCGATGGGCTCAAGCTTCTACTTGCCTATAATTGACGCAATGCTGGCACTTACTTGCCGCTGTATTCCGAAGTTGCTGTATCGAGCATAGACTGCCAATTGGCAAAATCCGTTTCTCTTGCAACGTGACGATCAAATAGCTCATCCGGAATGTTCTGAACATCTTCTCTTGTTTCTACTTGAAAGTTGCCCTTCTCAAGAAACGCGCTAAAGCTTGTAAAGCTGGAATGCTTGCTCATAAACGATTCTTTAAACAAATCATCAAATGAAACATGATTCGGATCTTCCTGAATCGACTTCTGTCCTTGCAATTCCTTCAACAAATCTTCGAATGACATTGGCTTTTGCTTTCTCAGACGATCACCCCTAGGTCAATTTATTATATTTCGGCTTTCTTCGTTGCTTAACTGATCAGAACCCCATCAGGACGTTCGGTTACTACAGGTATAGTTTTGCGAATCATTTTCTCAATATCCTTCAAATAAGGAATTTCATCCACTTCGCAAAAAGAGATGGCGATTCCACTTAAACCAGCTCTGCCTGTACGGCCAATGCGATGAACATACGTTTCTGAAATATTAGGAAGGTTGAAATTAATGACATGCGAAAGCTCGTCAATATCGATACCTCTCGCCGCAATATCTGTGGCAACCAGTACTCGAGTTGCACCGCTTCTAAAATTAGTTAACGCATTTTGGCGGGCATTTTGAGACTTGTTTCCATGAATAGCCTGTGCAGAAATATTCACTTTAGTCAGTCCGCGCACTACACGATCTGCACCATGCTTCGTTCGAGTAAATACAAGCGCCGAAGCGATGGATTTATCCTGCAGCAGGTCATTCAATAAATCTTGTTTATTACCTTTATCTACAAAATAGACAGATTGCTCTATTCGATCCACTGTTGAGGAAGCTGGAGTTATTTCCACTTTCGCCGGATTAACAAGCAGCGTTTTGACAAGCTTCGAAATTTCTGGAGGCATCGTAGCCGAGAAAAAGAGTGTTTGCTTTTTTCTTGGCATTTTGGCGATGATTCTCTTCACATCGTGGATAAAGCCCATATCGAGCATTCGATCTGCTTCATCAAGCACTAATATTTGTACATATTGCAAATCAACAAACTTTTGATTAATAAGATCGATAAGTCTGCCTGGAGTGGCAATAATAACATCAGCGCCTTGTCGAAGTGCACGCTCCTGAACCTTCTGTGAAACGCCGCCCACGATAGCTACACTGCGCAAGTCGGTAAATTGTCCGTATGCACGCATGTTTTCTTCTATCTGGAGGGCAAGCTCTCTTGTAGGAGTCAAAATCAATGAGCGAATACGTCGCTGTGCCCCCGGTTTAGTAGGTTGGCCGCTTAATAACTGAATGATGGGTAATGCGAATGCAGCCGTTTTCCCTGTCCCTGTCTGAGCGCAGCCAAACAAATCTTTGCCCGCTAGTACTACGGGAATAGCCTGCTCCTGAATAGGCGTAGGCTTCGTGTAGTTTTCCTTGGTTAGCGCCTTCAGAATTGCAGGGCTAAAATTTAGATCATTAAAAGTCATCTTTTCTCCTTCATTTGAAGCCTTATATTCTCAATCATGCTGCTTTTATAATCGCATAGCATTTCCAAAAACCGTTCCTTTAAGACATAACAAGTAAGTATAGCATAATAAAACGATATAATCGACATAAACCTCTATCCTTGAGACAGTAGCCTAGGCCCATTTTTCAACCTTTAATTAAAAGTCATCCAAACGGTGTTTCCCAAAGGCTCAAAGCCTTGCTTATACCAAAAGTTCCTTGTTTTATCCAACGTATATACATACATCTTTTTATTCGGATATTTTGCTTTAACCCATTGAATAAAGGCAGCAGCGTAACCCTTGCCTTCAAATTCCTTTAAAACATCAAGTGCTTCTATAAATACAAAGTTCTTTTTGTTTTTAATCTCAATATAAAAGTCCCGCTCCAAATACTTCTCATCATCGTTAAAATAATCTTGTTCTGCTTTCTGAATCAGCTGCTTGGCGTTATCGTACTCCCAAACGACTCCGTATCCAACCATCTCGTCCTCAGCCTCGATGACGTATATGTTTTCCGGAAGCTCTGATTTATCCTTTTGGCTAAGCTCCCCTGCGTGATAGGCAGTGTGTATATCGCTTAACAGGTTTTGCATTTCTTGATCAAATGGTTTTGCAATTATAGTAGGCATTTTCAATCTCCTTTATGCTACTCAAAGCATATAACGTTTCCAAACAAAAAGAAGCAGGGTATCATCTTGTACCCTGCTTCTCCTATTGATTGATTTTTTATCGTTTATTAGTCTTAGACATCTTACCATAAATGATCGAAGCCAACTAGTCGTTCTCTTTTCCAATTGTCATCTAAGCTGATTTGCCGAGCCCACTATCGATCATTCCATTAACGATTCTTTTTCCTGAAATTTTGCAGCGTATGGACAAGCTTATCTCGCGCATCCTTGTTTTTCATTAAATAAGTGACGCCAGCTCCAATTGCAGTTATCAATAGTTTTTTCTTGCTCATGGGTACTACCTCCCTGAATTCGTCTTTGTATGAATGTACCCTGTTTATTGCGTTTTTAAGCACATTATGTTTCGCATTTTTCATTACAATTTCATTTATCGTCTTGCTATATTTTTTGAAGATTAAACCTACATGATAAGGTTTTGTTCATTAAAGACCCGTTGCTTCTAAGAAAAATACGTCAAACCTTTTCATTTGCATGAATGTTGTAAGATTGAAATGTAACTCCAAAAATCGAAGGAAATTGAAAGGGGATAACGTATGAAGCATACAAATCCATTACAAGCATTTCTTGAGGAAAGTGATGAAAGTACCATTGCAGCGATTGCAAGCTACATTACAAATCATATTAATGAGAGCTGGGAATCCATCCTTCTAAACCATCAAGATATACTGCAAAAAGCTTATAGCGAGGCAGGAGATGCTGCTTATGGAACATTTCTCAATCTGATGTTCCTCCCTGTTCATAGGCAATTTAAAGAGTCCGGTTTCCATCTCGAACCCAAACTTCCAGGCCATTTCGACCTGTCGCGGGAATGGGGAAATGCGGAGGAAACCGACCAGCAGCGTTGGATGTGGAGCACGGTTTATTCCTCCAATGACGAGGCAATAGGAACCGTCGTCACCATCACATTTCACGATCATACGATGTTCCGTATTCCTCGCCAACCTCAAATCATCGCATTAAGCGCCACATCGAAAGCAGATGTAATAGCGGCACTTTCTCTGCTGTCTCCAGACTTCGAGCAAGCACTCGAGTTTACCGTTGAATACGAAAATTACCTGCGGAGACAGCAAGGCTAGAACGGAAATAAAGCACGCTGCATCTAATGTTCACGATTTCCCTCGATTAGTGATAAAAATCATTAGTATGTATAAGAAGTAAACATAACCATTTGAAAAATAGACGATATAATAGAGATACAGCAAAAAACCTCCCTTTGACGGGAGGCAAGTTATCTTGATTACAGTGTCATAGCTTGACCATGTTTTGCTAGAAACTCTTCCTTCTCTTTGTAATCCGGCATAATGCTGCCCACTCGTCTCCAGAAGGAACGATCATGATTCATATGCGTCAGATGGCAAAGCTCATGGATGACGACATAATCGATCACCTCAAGCGGAGCCATCGCCAGTCGGTAATTAAAGGTTAATTTTTTACTTGAGCTGCAGCTTCCCCACTTCGTTCTTGACTCTTCGATTTCGAAGCTTTTATGTTTTACTTTCAGCTGCTCTTGATATCGTTTGATTCGTTCTCCAATGATTTTCTTACAGCTTGCAAAATAAAACTTTTTAAGATTGATTTTTAACTCCTCTTCACTCAGATCAGCTGTGTCGATCAATTCATGAAGAAAGTACTCTTTTCCAAGGTGAAGGAATTTTCCTTGCTCTTGATATTCTTTTGTCTTCGGGGTATCTCGAACCTTCGCGATCTGCTGCAATCTCTGAGTGAGCTGTTTACCATGCTGCTGCACGGCCCGCATGACATTCTCTTCCGTTGTTCCATTGGGAGCCTTCACGGTTATGAATCCCAATGAGTCCATTTGGATATATATCTTTTTTCTATTGGCATATTCAACATTAAACTCAATGATATGATTTTCAAATTCGATTTTCATAGCGACCATCATTTCTATTAGGTTATTTCTGAATCTCTTTCATTTTATCACAACTACAACAATGACCGTTCAAAATGCTTTTTTCTCGCATGCTATGGGTTTCACTCGATGTTGTTTTTAAAGATCGAGTTAAACCTCTATTTCCTGTGCGGAATATCCCTTTTTTATTATATTTTTGTAAAATATTCCCCTTTTATCATCGTAATTTACCCCTTCCTTTCATGAAATCAACGTCTCATGCTAGGAATAGTTATACAAATTAAATGCAAGCTTTGCAGGAGGTGATACCAAATTATCCCCTTTTAATTCCGTGACAGTTGGTGATTGTGACTGCCAAATTCGGTCTCGGAAAAGCAAGAACCCGCTCAAAATACTCCGTAACACATTGAGAAAACAACCACACCCAGACTTGCACATGAATGCTAATGCTGCAATGTTCGACTATGAAAATTAGAGGTGATATGGTGAATATTTTTGCAAGAAATAAAGGAATGAAGTTTGTCATTATGTTTATGTGTCTCGCACTTCTCGTATCTCCTTTCCTTGACACAACAACAGCCTATGGGAATGAAGCAGCGTTGCCCGCAGTGAACGAAGCTGCTCGAGCCGTAACGGATGCTGTCTATGAGGCAGCCCCTCCCGTCCCTCAAAACCTAACTGTTGTAACCGATTCCATCACTGCGACGAGTGCACAGCTTAAATGGGATGTTCATCCAGAGCAAGCTGACGTTGATGTATGGTACTACGTAGCTCCAGATCCTGCTAATCCAACAAAAGAAGATATAAACAACTATTTAGCTACAGGGAAAGGCGGCAGTGTGGAGCTGCAAAACTTGCAGCCTAATACGACGTACAAACTGTATACCACTTGGTACAAGAGACCTTACACGCGGGTGTTGCGAAGCAACTACGTTGAATTTACGACACTTGCCGGCGAGCCTTCCAATGAGCCGACTGGCAATCCAGGGCCTAGCAACCTAAGTATTGTGAATGTTACACATAATACGGTAACCGTTACCTTTGATCCTGCGCATAAGCTGGATGATTACTGGGTTTGGAATCCCGAGAATCCTCCTCTTAACAAAGATCCTTATTCCGGCTTCACGCAAGTAGGAGGCAGCACGATTGGCGGATTAAAGGAAGAAACCAAATATACCTTCTTCTTAGGTCCGAACGGTACGCAATATGCTAATCTAACAGATAAACAGAAGAGCAATTCGATTACTTTCACTACGCCAAAGGATACAAGTGAATATAAAGAACCGCCATTAACGCCTCCTCAATATTTAAAGGTAAGCGATATTACATCATCCAATATTACGTTCAAATGGTCAGGCAGTCCTGATGCCAACGGCTATGACTTCTATGTTAACGGTGGTTGGAAAGGCGGAATATGGAATGGCTCCGACACATTCATCTATACGTTCCCAGAAGGAGGACTTACAGCAGGCAGCATCTACAAATTTATGGTTGGCGCGCAAAATGGCGCTTCCGGCAAAGATCCGGTTAACGGTCCGCCTTTAGAAATCAAATGGGGCGAGCTTGCGGTGCCGCTCGATCTTCAAGTCATTACAGCCAACCGCACAACCGCTTCTCTAGGCTGGGCACCGACCCCTGGCGCAACGAGCTACGACATCTATGAAGCAGGCAAGCTTATCGGCTCCAGCGATTCCAATCGGTATGTTGCTGAGGGTTTAACAGAAGGCAAATCCTACAGTTTTACAGTTGCAGCCAAAAATGCGCTATGGAAATCAGCTGCCAGCAGCGCAGCAACGACGATTCCAGGTGCGGACTACACTAATTTCACCTATTACGGCAGCTGGTTTTCCTATGACAATAATCGTCAATACTTTCCAGAAGACATCGATGTTTCACAGCTTACACATCTCAATTACGCCTTTTCCGATATATGCTGGCGTAAAGTTGGTTCAAACGGTGTAGCTTGCCAAAATAAAGACATTCCACTGCAAGCGAATTATGTTTTCGACGGAGAGCTTGTGCTTGGAGACCAGAAGGTCGATATTGAGCAGCTTGCTGCTTTTAACAAAATTAAAAATAATAACCCTGAGCTGAAGCTGATGGCTTCCGTAGGCGGCTGGACATTCTCCAATCATTTCTCCGACATGGCTGCATCTGAAGTCACACGTCGTACGTTTGCGAATTCCGTCGTTAAATATTTGCGTACGTATAAGATGGATGGACTCGATATCGACTGGGAATATCCGGTTGAGGGCGGAGAATCGGATAATATCAATCGTCCAGAGGATAAACAAAACTTCACTCTTCTCATGCAAACCGTTCGTGCAGCGCTTGATGCAGCCGGCTCCATCGATGGCAAATATTATTTGCTCACCATCGCATCCGGTCAAGGAGATGATTTCGTAGTCAATGCTGACTTCGCAAATTCTGTTCAATACCTAGATATGATCAACATTATGAGCTATGACTATAGCGGAAGCTGGGAACTGCGAGCTTTCCATAATTCGCCTCTCTATCAAGACCCTAATAATGTAAGAGCCTCTGCGAAGCGCAACAATGTTAGAGGCGCCCTGCTTGGTCATTTGAACGGCGGCGTTCCGGCTTTTAAACTAAACATGGGTGTTCCTTATTATGGAATAGGCTGGAAGGGTTGTTCCGCAAACGGTGAATATCAAAACTGCACATCCATTCCTTATGGATCATGGGAGAGCGGTAAGTTCGATTTTGCCGAGGTTGAGAACAATATGATAGACCAAAACGGATATACCCGTTACTGGAACGAGCATTCAAAGGTCGCTTATGTTTACAATAGTGAAACCGGAATGTTTATTACTTATAATGACCAAACGACAATGATGTATAGCACTTCGCTTGTCAAAACCTTGGATTTGGCTGGCGTTATGACTTGGGACATTAGCGGTGACCGCAACAAAACACTTACAACGCAGTTGATCAGTGATCTTCCAATTGACGGCAAGGTGAATGAAAACGCACTAGCTGCTCCTCAAAATGTAACAAAGCTCAGCGCGGACAAACAATCCTTTGAAATTAAATGGGATGCTGTCCAAGGGGCTGCTGGCTATGAAGTATTCGTGAACGCCATATTTACAGGCTATACAGTGAATACACAGTTTAAAGCAGACAAGCTGAACCTTGGCTCAGACTACACCGTTACCGTGCTCAGTATCAGAAAAGACGGCAATAACATTACAGAGGTTTCTCCTGCAAGCAGTGCACTGGTTGTAAGTACAGCAGGCGTAATATCTCCAGCTCATCTCACGGTTACGAGTTCAACCTATGACGCGATTAGCGTTCAATGGACAGTTTCTCCGAAAGCAGCTGGGTATGACGTTTATCTGGGTGATAAATTGGTGGAATCTACAACTGCTACAAACTACACGTTTACGCAACTGACGCACAGTACGACCTATTTCATTGGTGTAGTAGCCATTACTAAAAATGAGGATGAGATAATCGAAAAGTCCGAAATGACAAAACTAGAGGCAAAAACATTAGATTACACGGCTCCGCCAGAGTCGTCATCTGGGAACCCGCAAGCGGTCAAAGATAAAAATGAGCTTGATTCCAACGTTACGAAATCCGGCGGCAAGTGGACCGTTACGATTTTGAAAGATGCGGCTATTCAAACGATTGGAGCGGCTAGCTCCGCCGAGCTAAAAGTGACTGTCGGCAACGATGCAGCCCAAGTGGATGTCATCCTTCCTAAGGAAGTTATTGCAGCACTTGCCAGCAAAAACGATAAGGCGAATTTGTCCATCATCTGGAACGGAGTTACCTATGTCATTCCAGCCCATGCGATTCACCTGAAATCAGATATCAAAATTTCGATTACTCCACCGACTGCGAGCGAAGCAGCTGCAATAGAACAATTGGCAAAAAAGAATGGCTATACGCTAAAAGTTTCGTCGCTTGACTTTAAAATTTATAAGCTGACAGCTGACAACAAATATGAGGAAGTCACTGATTTTGGCAAGTCTGTTTTCACCCGTATTTATCAATTGAATGCTAAAGATATAGATACAAACCGTGCAAACGGTGTTGTTTACTTGCCTGGCACAAATCAATTCCGTCCACTCCATACGGTGTTCAAAAAAGACGATAAAGGCGGATTTACCGCTCATCTGGTCAGCAACGGCAACAGCATCTATACCATTGTCGAATCCAGCTTCGTCTTCAAAGACGTGACGGCTGAATGGAACAAAAACCATATCGAGCGTGCAGCAGCAAAATTAATCGTTTTTGGACAATCGAATGAACAATTCGGAGGAAACACGATCATCACTAGGGCTGAATTTATTTCCATGATCAGCAGAGGCCTCGGCATCGTGCCAAAAGTAGAAGGCGCTCCATTTGATGATGTAGCGGCAGATTCCAAATATGCTGGAGATATTGCATTAGCTAAGGAATTAGGCATCATTACTGGCAAGAGCGAGCAGCTATTTGATCCGAACGGTACGATTACTCGTCAGGACATGGCAGTCATTTTGGCAAAAGTGATGAAGCTGATTGATCGTACGGCAGACGGTGATGCAGCGTTGCTTGAGTCTTTCCGTGATCAAGCTTCTATATCTTCCTATGCTAAAGCTTCTGTTGCACTGTTAGTTAAAGAGCAAATTTTGCAAGGCGTATCCGAGACGAAATTTGATCCTCAGGCGAAAGTGACGAAAGCACAGGCAGTCGTAGCAGTGATGAGATTGCTTGATAATTTGGGATTAGCGAGCAAATAACCTTTTTAAAAAATGCAAAAGAGGGACGGCGCAGTATGAACTGCGCCGTCCCTCTTCTATTACTGTACTGTCTGCAATTTCTCGTATAAATTAAATTCCCCCATCTCATTGGAGGATAAACCTTTATGTTCATACCCGCAGCTTAGGTAGAATGCATTGAGCTTCGGATTATTCGCAATACAGTCCAGCCGAATACGATCTTTTCCCTCAAAATGAATACCTGATCCTGCCCAATCCACAATGGCTTCACCTAAGTTTTTGCCTGCAACCTCACGGTTAATGTTAAGTCGATGCAGATAGATGGACTGTTCATGCCCCTCTTCACCCCATAACTCGCGATCCCAAGCGCTTGCTTGCTGCATAAGCATGACCATGCCTGCCAAACTGTTTCCTTGCATAAATATGTATACCTCACCGCGTTTAATTGCCTCCGGTGTCTGATGAGAATCCTCCCCCTTCAGCAAGCCGCTCCACTGCGTAGAACCTTTGCTCTTTAGCCATTCCGCTGTTTGGATGAGAAGCTGCAATACAGCTTCCGTATCCTCTGGTTTTGCTTGATATACTTTAATATCCGGTTGAATGACGCCAATATGATCCGTGCGTGTAAATATAGACATGTTGATTAACCTCCATATAATAGGTCCTTCTATTATAACCCTTCTCGTCTTATTTCAGCTATGTCATCCGGCTTTCTTCAGCTTCTTTTCCATTGACAATATCTTCTTCCAATCTAACCTTTTGCTAGCCTAGTCAGCGCCTTCTCATTTAGTACATCACATGCAGAAAAACTTCCTTTATATTTAAACATTTCACAGATATTTTATTAAAATTTTATAAAAATCAAATATTGAAAGCACTACATAAGTAAGAATTGCGGCATTAAGCACATGCGTTCCTAAAATTAATAGATTAAGGTGAGAGAATAAATGAAGTGAACCAGAAGAAAAAATCATGCGCTTATAGAGCTGCTTCGGTGTCTGGTCGAGGTTGAATTGGAACTTTAAGGACGTATGTGTTCTTACAGCGAGAGAAACGGCCCGGTTTGTTGGCTGTAAGAACATATATGCGCTTATAGAGCTGCTTCAGCGTCTGGTTGAGGTTGAATTGGATCTGTAAGAACATATGTGTTCTTACAGCGAGAGAAACGGCCGGGTTTGTTGGCTGTAAGAACATATATGCGCTTATAGAGCTACTTCAGCGCCTGATCGAGTTAAATTGGATCTATAAGAACTTATTTGTTCTTAAAGTGAGCTATTTACGATCGACACTATACAAAAGGTGAATGATGCGTCATGTGATCGATCACGAAATACACCATATGGGACAGCTCTCCGTCTGGATAAGAGAGCTTGGGCTAAAGCCAGTGTCAGCAAATGTGATTGGGAAATATTTATCATAAAATAGGGTTAGGGCCCATATCTAAGATACTGAGCATGATGCAGTTCAACTATCGGAGGTTTTAGAAAAAGCCAGAGAGTATATAGAGGACGAAGAAAAACAAATGAAAAAACGGCTGTTTTTTAATAGATGGTTGCTTTTAGAATTAAATTTCTAAAAGTATAATAAAATACCTCTATAATTTTTTATAGGTGTTGGATTTAACTTTAATTTGGGGGTGTTGGAAATAGATAACGGTGCTTTTGTTGCAATTTTTTCGAGTTTTATGGCAAACACTCCATAGCTTCATGCTCATCTACAACTATGTGAAAGGATGCTTGCCTTTTGTTTGAGAGCTTCGTCAGATTCCCCCTTTCATTTCTTACTGCTGTACTATCGTTTGACCGATGAATCTAGTATCATCGCCCCATTCTCCCCCTGCTGTACTCACCAGGAGTTATTCCTACTATTTTCTTGAATGCCTTAGAAAAATGATGAATATCTGAAAACCCACAATAACTTGCGATCTGCTCTTGTGTCAGCTTGGATGCAAGCAGCAGCTCACAAGCATGATCTATGCGTGTTTTTAACAAATATTGATGCGGTGTTACACCGTACTGCATTTTAAATACATCGTTAAATCTTGAAGTAGATAGATTAGCTCTTCGCGCCATATCAACTACCGATAAAGGTTCGCTCAAGTTAAACGAAAAATAAGAAGTAATCCAATTTAATGCCTGCGGTGACATTTGCTTGACATGATTGGCAGGCATGTAATCCTCTAGTATGAATGTAACCAATTCCATCATTCGGGTTTGTGCCTTCAATTGCATAATGGAGTCCTTATACTGCCAGAATTCCACCACTTGCAAAAATGTATCACGAAATTTAGATGGATGACTTAGCTTCAGCTTCACCGGAATATGAGTTTGGAACTGCTCGTCCAATCTCGGCTGCATAAGATGCTGATAGGGGGTCAAATCCAATTGGCCCGCTCGTGTTGGGAAGCTTTGGTCGCTAGTCGTACTATAAAATATATCAAAGTGTGCAAACGGCGTTACCGTATTCGTTGTCCCTTCCAAACGATTCACACTATTTGGCTGAATGAAACAAAACTCACCTTTTTCGAATGGATAGGCCACCCCATCAACTGTGAACAAGCATTCCCCTTCCTGTACATAGACAAGCAAGTAATCAAGCAAACGGCGTTCCGGCAGTACCCACGGTTTTCGCAGCGCAAAATCGCACTCTCGTATATAGGGCACGATCCGGTGGTTCATCGTTGCATCCATGCCAGGTTTCATGAACATCCTCATCCTCTACTCGTAATTACTCACAGAATATCATATCTATCCCACAATTACAGTTGTTTTTGACAAAATTATTTGAAGCTTTGACAAAGCCAGATCATAGAAGAATCCCTTACACTGTATGTATTGCGAAGCTGAAACAAACACATACAATTAGGAGGAAATATGATGAATGAAAACAATAGGTTAAGCACGCTGCCCCTGCTTGAAGAAAGCTATTCTCTCACGCAAGAACAAATCGCTTCTTATCAAAAGGATGGCCATCTCTTTTTAAAAAATGTCGCATCCGCAGAAATGATAAAAACGTATGAACCAATCATTAGTGACTTGGTATTTAAACACAATTACCATGATAAGCCGGTCTCTGAACGGGATACTTACGGCAAAGCTTTTATACAAGTAGGCAACCTTTGGGAGATGAGTGAGGCTGCAGCTGCATTCACACTTGCAAAACGTTTTGCAAAAATAGCTGCAGAATTGATGGGTGTTGAGGGTGTCCGGATTTATCATGATCAAGCATTATTCAAAGAACCTGGCGGCGGTCATACTCCATGGCATCAAGACCAAATTTATTGGCCTTTCGATACCAATAATACCATTACGCTGTGGATGCCGCTGGTCCCTATTCCTGAAGAAGTGGGTACAATGAACTTTGCTTCCGGCACCAATCATTTGGGTTATGTCAGCAGGCAAGAAATTTCGGATGAATCACATAAAACCCTTGGTCAATTCATCGAAGGACGCAGCATTCCTCAAGTAAATTACGGTGCTATGGCGGCTGGAGACGCTACCTTCCATGCAGGCTGGACCATCCACTCTGCTCCGGGTAATCCAACTGACCATATGCGCAAGGTGATGACCATTATCTACTATGCAGACGGTACACTCGTTGGTGAGCCAGACAGCAAGGCAAGACGCTCTGATCTTGAAAATTGGCTGCCAGGCTGCAAGCCGGGCGGAATCGCAGCGAGTATTAAAAATCCGTTGGTTTATAAGAGGGAAAACGAATAATAAATAGTTTTAATAAAACAAAAAGAAGAGGGGCTGCGTGCACCCCTCTTCTTGACTTGTTCAAATATACCTTGAATTGTTGTAACTCTTTAAGCTTCTTCTAATTATTATACAGCTCACTCTTAGTCTTATTTGTTTTCACACTAGCTTTCTTAAGAGCCGATTTCACAAGAGATTTCAAATAGCTATTCGATTCCCCTTACATTCTATCAATTCCAGTCCGTATATAAGGAATCGCTAATTTGATAAATTCTTCCGGCGGTGTCTTGTGACTATTTCTTCTCCATTCTACAGAAACCCCATAAATTCCCCAGCTTAATAGGACAGCTGTAAGTTTTAGAGCTTCATCCTTCTCCGCTTTATGCTGCTTTAACAACATTTTATAAAAAATAATTTCGAGCTGTTCCCTAATAATACGGGCAATGGTATCTTCGTAACCTCTATGGCAACGACTGGATAATGACTTTTGAAAATTTGTTACAGCTTCAAAGATGCTAATAAATACTTCTTCATTTAGTTCGTCATTTTGATAAAAGTCATAATTCAAATTGACTAACAATACTTCTGACAGTACTTTTTCCAATAAGTTGTGTATATCTTCAAAATGATAATAAAAAGTTGCACGATTAATCATCGCTTCTGTAGTTATATCTTTTATCGTAATATCTTTAAATTCCTTTTTCCCTGAAAGTTCAATGAAAGAATCCATAATTAATTTGCGGGTACGTAGAACTCGGGGGTCCGACTTTGATTCGGTCATTTTGTTAACCTCCTACTTTTTAAACAACTTCTTAAATGTGTTGTATAAACGACACATCCGCAGAACTATTGGTGTTGATGATTTTTATTATGATTTAAAATTTAATTGCAAGCAAATAAATATGTATTTCGCTAGCGAGGTATAAGTGTTTGCTTTTCATCGCTTATCTTTACTTATTAAAAGAGAAATGAGGAATTAAAATGGGGAACAATAATAATATGGTTTGTGATCTACAAACAGGCGTATGCGGGGTAGCTGAAGAGGAGGAAATGGAGAATATTGATTTTAATCAGCCCACAAAAGCAGTTAATCTTTACTATGTGACCGATCCTATTTGTTCGCATTGCTGGGCGCTTGAACCTGTGCTTCGTCGTTTTGTAGAGCAATACGGGAACTTTTTTAACTTCCATACGGTTATGGGCGGTTTGCTGGAAAAATGGCATGATGGACCAATCGATCCGGCAAACGGCATTCATAAACCAGCCGATGTGGCCCCTCACTGGAGAGAAGTTGGAGAGCATTCAAGAATGCCAATTGATGGGACTTTAATGATAGATAATCCAGTTCAATCATCCTACCCGCCTTCTCGTGTATTTAAGGTGATTCAAAAAAATCATACTGATGCAAAAGCAACAGAATATTTGCGTCGTTCAAGAGAAGCACTGTTTGCATTTAATCAAAATATATCAGATAAATCGGTTATGATTGAAATTACAAATCATATCGGCCTTGATGGAAAAGCAATTGTAAACGAAGCTGAACAACAGGTAGGTCTTCAATTGTTACATGAGGATTTTGATCTAGTTAGAAGGTTGGGTGTCAGAGGTTTCCCTACCATTATTATGACTAATGAAGAGAATAAAGGCGTAAAAATTGTTGGCAGCCGTCCGTTGGATAACTATGTTGACGGTTTGAAAAAAGTTCTGAATCTCGAAGATTTACAACCCAAACCAGTCCCTTCCCTTGCTGACTTGCTTGAAAAAGAAAAGCTTCTTTTCTCCAAAGAAATTGAAGTCATGTATGATGTTGAACAAGCAGACGTAAAATTTCTTATTGAACAAGAGCTTCCAACAAATCATTATCAAGTGAACGAAATTTTAGGAGAATTGTATTTTACCGCTACTAAATAAACAAAGGAAGTGACTATAATGTCGTACGTATTACAAGTGGATTTTAAAATGAATGGACCGTTCGGAGATGAGATGGCAGAGGCGTTTTCTGATTTAGCAAAAAGTATCAATGAAGAAGATGGATTCATGTGGAAAATCTGGACAGAAAATTCCGAAAAAAATGAAGCCGGTGGAATTTATTTGTTTGAAACAAAAGAAACGGCTGAAAAATATAACATTATGCACACTAGCAGATTAGCTGACTTTGGTATAACAGATATCAATGCAAAAATCTTTTCCGTCAATCCCAAACTTACTGAAATCAATAAGGGACCTGCTTATTGCAATGAGAGTTCTAGTCCGGGAAATCCTACTTCATAGTTACCAACTCCTTCTATTCTATGTATATTAAAGCCCTAGCGTAGAATACGTTCGGGCTTTAAATGGCAGGTAAATGTGGCTCTTAAAATGCTAATTACTAACGAGCGACACAAAGCACTCCACATGTGTGGAGTGCTTAACATAGCGATATAAACCATTACAAAGCTATTACCTTCGGCAACTCGACTTCCATCAGAATAACCTTGTATTACTTGTTCGCTAGCGCCATAACAATCCACGAAGTACCTTTAGCATCTTACATGCTTGCGTTTGAAACCAAGCCGCTGTTTATCAACTGCTTTTTGAATCTGTTCAGATGCGACCAAAAAACTGCTTTTTTTCTTGTCCCGATTAACTTCTACCGGGCCTACTTCCAATGCGATCTCCATTGCTTTATCATGGAGCCGCATGTAGGATACCCCTACTGTGTAAATAAAATTATTCATTGCATATTTTGTTCGTTCGGGAGCATCATGAATCGTATTTTTCACAGTTTCGAGCAGATTGGCCATTTTGCTTTCGGTAAATTCATCATCCGGCCGACTCCCCAAAAGCCAGCAGTAACAGCTCCAACCCGCAGACATTTTCAGTTCTTCTCCGCTTGCGATCCATTTGTCAGCCACTTCTTGTGCAATATCGGCTTCTGCCAAGGTTACCGCAACAACATAGTCGGACAGCATATAAAAATAAGCTCCATCCATCCAACGGTCATAATCCGCTTCCGTCATCGCATTGGGATCTGCAATAATTCCGGCAAAATACATGGCGTCGTAGTTCCCTGTAGCATAAAGCTGCTCAGCCAACGGTTGATTTATTTTTGTTTTTTTGAAAATGGGCTTCATTTGGCCTGTAGCAACACCAAAAAGCGGTTCCTGTGCGCCATTGGATTGGTATATTTTTTTAGTTCGATCCTTGCCAAGAGTTTCAAGCTCCTGCATAACCATTTCTAAATTCATTGTTTTACACTCCCTTTTGAGATTTTACCGTCTTCTCCTACACCAGCCATTTGTTTCCGTTGCATTAGTAACTACTATCCTATTTCAATGACTTTCTATGAAAAAACCACAGACCAGTAAGATTTTATTTATCCTTAAAAATCATTTTTCGCGTCCGTTTCACATCAAAACCTCAACGAAGACAAGTATATGTTACCACTATTTGAGCATAGAGAATATGAAATGAAGCTAAAAAATCATTCCTTGCTAGAGCACAACCACATGAACCATACATGGGATTATATCTAGCTTCGGCATTTCATGCTTGAACCTGCTCCCTTTGCTGTTACTTCATTTTTCCAGTATGTCGTTCAAACGAAAAAAATGCTCCAGAGAAAATTCTCTGAGGCATTTATTCAATAGAGCATCTCTGCTCCTATTTCTTTTTTGCCACTTTCTTGTTCGCGACTTTTGTCCCCGCCTCTGCTACAACAACAGACTAACGATATGTTCTGGATTGCTTCGCACTCAAATAATCGTGCAGCTGCCCGAAGTCGACGGAATAAACATTTTCCATACCATAGTAGCCCTCTCGCTGTCTAATTACACTGGAAAACTTGGAATAAAGGCGATTTAGATATGCGTTATCAATCTGAGCATGAAATTGAACAAACTTTACGCTAGAGTTTTCTGCAGCTATTTGATTCAACATATAGCGGAATCCTTGAGAAAAGAGGCTGCTGCTGCGATAGGATGGCAGTACAATTACAGAATTGATAAAGACGATATCCCCTTCGGGATCGTATTCATATTTTGCATTGACATAGCGATAATGCCCCCAGCCTATGAGCTGCTCATTCTTATCGAAGATTAGCAGAATTTCAGAGTCATGAATCGATTCCAATACGTGAAAAAGCGCGTCGCCCAATGAGAATTGGCGGCTGAATTCCTTGCGGTTGCGTATAAAATATAGCGTAAACTGTGCATAATCCTCATCACTTTGACACTTCCTATAATGGGCAAACATGGGTTACTGTACCTCCTAACCGTTCATATGAGTAGAGTCGTCACATAAATCGCAAGAGAGCATGCCTTAGGAAGGAAAATAAACCTCCTGTCGGAACTTCAACACGTATGCCTGCCATTCACTGAATCTAGCATGGTATTCATCAATCACGCCTTGTACGGTCTCCCAGGTATTCTTTCTCTCCGCAATCTTGGACAGCAGCTTATGCAGCCTAAGATCGACCGGTACCCAGAATCGGAAATCAGTGATCGGCTCAGACAACTGTGCGATATACTGTGTTAGAAATTGTAGGCTTTCCAAAAAGAGTCGACTTCGACGATACGCATCAACAATGAAGACAATCTGAATTTGCGCTACATGCGTATCCTCATATTGATTCTCCGCGGTTCCGCAAATATAGCCGAACGCCCCAATGATTTCATCTTCTTCGTTAAAACATAAAAAAGCTTCTTTTTTCATCAGAACCGAGCTTGCCAGAAAACTCAACGAGATCGGATAAGAATATGGAAGCTTCAATTCCTTGTAGTGCTCCAGCAAAAACACAAGATATTTATCCTGATAGCTCTCTGTACTACAGACCTGGAAGTAATAGCACATACGACTTATTCCAACTCCTTATATGCTTTTAATCTGTTCTTCCCTTACAGTATCTATGAGAATAGCGTCCACTAGAAAAAGCTGCCCCCGAAAGTCCAAAGACCCGGGTGCAGCTTTTGACCTAATCTGAGACTTACTTCGCGGAAGCTGTTCTCAATTGCTCGTTGCTGGTTAGCAGATTAATTACAATTTGCAGAGGCTCTCTGCCGCCTTTGTTACTGAGGCCAGTTCTTACTGGAAACATATGCAAGTCACCCCCTTTCCTTCGACATGAGATGCTCAAGAGAATTGTCTTTGCAATCCCATATTTCGTCATAATACTACAATTTATTTTGCTCATCTATACCTATAAAGAGGTATCTTCCTTCCTCTACTTTCGAGGCATTGTTGCTCATTTGAATTGCCATCATTGGTACATCCCCCCGCACCTTTCTCCCATATTGGAATGTCCTTATCTCCGCCTTTAGCAGCATCCAATAAAGGAGCGCTGCGGTTTCGGCAAGAGGAACGAACAGGCTTCCTTCTACGCCATGTACGATCATTCTGCGGTTCATAGTATAAGAATCATGGCAATCCATCGTTTGCTTCCCTTTAAACCTTTCAACCTCATCCTCTGCTCTTAGCTTTTATGCCCTAAAATTTTATAACTCCCACATACGTACATCCCCCCACAATCAGCGCCGCTATGAAAAAAATACCGAAATACCACTTTGTAAATTTAAAGCTCGTACCTTCGCCGTCCCACCATATCTTAACGAAAATAACAACACCAAAAAGAATAATGCTAATAAAAGCAATGAAGGCATCAAACATCTCTTATCCACCTCAACCTCTCTAAATTGGTTCTATACAGTTCAATTCGTTGTGTTTATAAAATAGAATAAGTTTTTCAATTTCTCTATACCTATAAAGGAGTATCTTCATTAAAAGCATTATGCGCACGACAGTACATACTACCTCTTTAGAGGTATGGCGTTTTCCACTATGGGGTTTTATGATATCGATAGATTTTCCTTGGGAATGAGTGAACCAGTATGAAAGGGGATTAAAATGTTAGCAATGTCAACAACAGCCCGATCGGGCGGTAAACGAACGGCCCTCATTGTAAACTTGGTCATCCATATTCTCTATATCCTTTTACTGCCTGTATGGTATTTTTTGTCCATGTTCTCCGTCATGCTGTTTGATGCGCCAGGCTCTGAGCAGCAATGGTTTGTATTGGTGTTCTACTATGCTTTAAATAGCTACCCCTACACCGTCCTGGGTGCAATTGTTTTGTCCTGGATCATCTATAAAAAAGGAATCTACAAATGGACTTATCTGATTACATTCATTCCAACTTTAATCCTTATTGTGGGTACCGGACTTATGCTTGTCTTCGGCGAATAGCAGGAAATGTCCATCCGCAATTTTTATCGTTTTTTATCGTTTCCTGTCTGTAATAAGATCAGCTCTTCCATTACAATAGGGTATAATCGCTAGTAGTTAATGTTAGAGGTGTTGGAAAATGACAGTGAAAAATTCTATGGAGAATGACCCCGTCAAATCAGAGCTTGGCAGGCTTTCCTCTGATTTGACGTTAAACCATGAAACAGGTGTGACACTTAGGGAATTTATGAATAGTCAAACGTGCATGAAGCCGGATGTGTTTCTCATCCTTGCCAGGGCAATTGCGGCCTCTGTCGGAAAACTTCATCAGCAACAGATCATTCATCTAGATTTACGACCAGAACGTATTGGTGTTCTTTCGAATGTAAACGAGGCATATTTAACCGATTCAGGTTGTGCGGTACATCGTTCGAAGGATGGCTATGTCCGTCCCCTCTACGGCATTATTGAATCAGGCCTGCCCTATTGCTCGCCTGAGCATACCGGCAGAATGTTACGAACCGTAGATGAGCGTAGCGATCTCTATTCATTAGGCATTATTTTCTACGAAATGCTGGTTGACCATCTGCCATTTCTAGCCGACGATCCACTCGAATGGGTATATATGCATTTGGCGCAAAGCCCCCCGCCGCTATTGAATCAAAGAATAGATTTACCCGACGGTCTAGCCGCTATTGTTATGAAGCTATTGGAAAAAAATCCGGATAATCGTTACCAAAATACCGGTTTTCTAATTGCTGATTTGGATAACATAGGACGTTCTAACGATACGTTCCTCATGGAACCGGGTTTTCACGGCAGAGAAAATGAAATTTCAATGCTTACACAAGCCTTTTATTCCGCTTGCTTCGGATCAACAGAAATGGTTTACATCTCTGGTGAAGCAGGAATCGGCAAAACAAGCTTGATGGAAGAGATGTTCCGTAAACAGCAGCATTCAAGAGATTTTTTCTATATTACAGGAAAATTCGAGCAAATATCGAAAGAAAGCCCATATCATCCCATTATTCAGGCATTTCGCGGATTAATGCGTCATTTGCTAGGGGGACGAAAGGAGCAGTCTCAGCTTTGGAGACGAAAGCTGCGAGAAGCTTTGGGCTCAAATGCCCATGTTATTACAGCAATAATTCCTGAAGCTGGGCTGATACTAGGAGACTCGCCTGCTTCGGAGGAGCTTCCGGCCAACGAGTCGAAGAAACGGTTCATTTATGTTTTTCGCAAATTTGTACAATCACTAGCTTCTAAAGAACATCCTCTCGTCCTGTTTATCGATGATTTGCAATGGGCGAATTCTTCATCTCTACAGTTAATTCACGCACTCTTAAACGATCCGGAAAGCCAATATCTGCTGTTTGTATGCGCTTATCGCCATACCGAAACAGACCGAAGCAAGCTGCCAGGGTATGAAGCGGACGGCAGCGTTTCCGATCACGCGCTTGTCCGTCATATTCATTTATCTCCAATGAGCCTTACGCAAATGAACTGTATCGTTATGGAGACGCTGAATAGCGAAGCCGGCACTGCCTTGTCTTTGACGGAATTGCTGTACCATCAATCAGGCGGTAATCCGTTTCACTTCAAACAAATATTGCTTCGCTTGCAGGACGACAGCATTCTGCTTTACAACCACGAGAAACGATGCTGGCAATGGAATTTGGGACAGATTATCGAGCAGGAACCCAGCTATGCGATTCATGATTTGATGGCGCACAAATGGCATCGTCTTTCGAGTAATGCGCAGGAGATGCTCAAGGTTGCAGCCTGTGTAGGAAGCATATTTCATCCCGATTTGATCTCTAGCGTTACAAATCGGAACATTGAAGATATCGTTGCAGAATGGTCCGCGATTGAAGCTGAAGGGATGATTTTGCCATATGAATCAGATAAGTATCGTTTTGCCCATGATAACATTCAGAAGCTAATATACAGTCAGATGGATAATGAGACGAAACAGGCTTTTCATATCCAAATAGGCAGATGCATGAACGGTAAAAACGCCGAGTATGGAGAGAATTCATTTGCTATTGTCAACCATCTGAATAGAGGCTCGAAACGAATAACGGACAGGCAGCAGCTGCTTCAGCTCGTAAAGCTGAATCTGGATGCGGGACACCGCGCCAAAGCCTCTTCTGCCTTCGATATTGCCTTAGGGTATTTCGGAAAAGGGGTGGGACTGCTGCCAGCGGAAGATTGGGACTATGAATTCGAGCTCATCTTCGAATTGCATGCCCAAAAAGCAGAATGTGAATATTTATGTGGCAATCATATGAAGTCAGATCAGGAAATCGATTTCTTGCTTGGTCGTGCACGCAATCCAGTTGAGCGGAGCAGGGTGCAAATGATCCGAATTATGCAGTACATTAATCAAGGTAAATATTTGGAAGGCACTGCTCTTGGTCTTGAAAGCCTGAAGGAGCATCAAATACTTATTTCACCCAATCCGGGAAGCTTCATGCTTCTAATGGAAGGACTGCGAATCGAGGCGTTACTGCGCAATCAGTATGACAGACTCGCTCATTTGGAGGAAATGTCGGATAAAGATCGAATTGCCGCAATGAATTTGATTTTTGCGATTACCCCCTCTACCTTCTTCACCAACAAAAAGGTCTATTTTCTGCTGATGTGCAGAGCCATTCAACTATCGCTTAAATACGGAAATACCCCTGCTTCGGCAGCAGTCTATTCCGCATATGGCATGATTTTGGGGAATGCGTTAGGCAAGTCTGATAAGGGCTACGCCATTTGCAAGGTAGGCGTGGAGCTTTCCGAGCGTTACAATATCACTTCAATAAAAAGCAACACCTATACCATATTCGGCGGGGTACTCTGCCAATTTGCCGGAAATGCCCGCGAAGGAGACGCTTACTTGGCAAAGGCGCTGCGTTTCGGAATGGACTCGGGGGACTATGTGTTTGCTAGCTATGCCATTGGCGCACATATCAACTCCTTGTACACTAGAGCGCCATTAAGTGAATTAGCCAGAGCAATAGCGGACTATATGGCGGTCCTTGATACAACGAATGATGAATTCGTGAGACAAAATTTCTATCTGTATCAGCAAGTTATTCTCGCTCTCCAGGGTGGGACGGATGCACCGGACTCGTTCAGTGGTGCTGGCTTTGAAGAAGAGGAGTTTTTAAATCGGATCCGCAAAGAGGAGACTTCGGCCACAACCTTATTTCAATATAGCACATATAAAACTCAGCTATGCTATATACTGGGCAGCCATGAGGAAGCTATCCGCTGGGCTCAGCAAGCGAAGTCTTATGAGGCATATGCCACTCATTTGCCTCATTTGCCAGAATGCCTATTTTATGAATCACTCGCCACATTCGCCAAATATACACAGTCGCGTAATGGGTCATATAAGAAGAAAAACATCATTCGCAATCTGAGTCGTTTCAGAAAATGGGCGGCATGGAGCCCTACTAATTATCAGTCTAGGCAGTATCTCCTTCAAGCTGAATTTGCTCATGCCTCCAGCGATTTCGCGATGGCTGAGGAGCTGTATGACAAGGCTATACGCGAGGCTAGGGAGCAAGACGATTTACAGGTGACAAGTCTTGCAAGCGAACTTGCGGCTAACTACTATTTGAGACATGATAAGAGAAAAACGGCTTTATTTTATTTGCAATTAGCTATCGATGGCTACAAGCGATGGGAAGTGTCCGTGAAAGTAATGCAACTGGAGGAGCTCATGCTGCACTGGCAGCGGCATGAGGATGCGGATCAAACGTATGTAATCCCACCTACAGCAGGACGAAGTGATACAGAGCAGGCAGCAGGAACATCAGGTTCTCGGAACGAGCTTCATTCCGTGGACAGCATTGATCTCGCGGCAATCCTTAAAACAACTCAGGCGATAACGAATCAGATGGACATGGATACTGTGCTTGCTGAAATCATGAATACCATTATGAAGTATGCAGGTGCAAGTAAGGGCGCTCTGCTAACGGGCAGCAATGATGCTTTATATGTGCAAGTATATGCGGATTCAGAGGCAAAAGCTTATACGCCTCCTTTAGAATTATATGATAGTTCCATCTTGCCGGAAGGGATCATCCGATATGTTTTTCGTACACAAGAGAAGGTCCATTATAACGGAGGAGAAGAGAGTTGGCTAATTCATAACCCGTATATGGCAAAGCACCAACCTGAATCAGCCCTGTGTATCCCCGTAACTGTTCATGGCACTATGCTGGGTGTTCTTTACCTTGAAAACAAGCTTGCAAGCGGTGTATTCCCCTACGAGCGCATTGCTATTCTTCTCGCTATGGCGTCACATGGAATCTTCATGTGCGTGCTGCAAAGCTCGTCAGACCAATCCTATATAGAATCGGATTTGGAGGAAGACCAGCCACTGCCGGGTGGTATGGAGGAACCTCTGACGGATCGTGAGCTGGAGGTTCTAGCCTTATTAGCCGCAGGATTATCCAATAAGGAAATTGGCGATCATCTCATTATTGCCACAGGTACGGTGAAGGTGCATGTAAAAAATATATTTGCTAAATTAAAGGTCAACCGGCGCATAAACGCAGTAACCCAAGCTAAGGAACTAAAATTAATTGGTAAGAACACACGTCATCCTATTTCATGATTATTGTGGATTTGATTGATGGTGGTGTGAAGAAGCTTGCCTTGGAGGAAAGCTCCCCTCAAGGAACGGCATTCCGGTTGCTTCTACCCAAAGCTTTAGAAGAACGGAATAGGGAGTTTAGATGCGGCAGAGGAACCGCAGCATCTAAACTCCCTATTTCTTTTTTTTCACTTTCTTGTTCGCGGCTTTTTCAATATTCTCAGCTACTCTGTATTTTACGATCTCACCAATTAATTCGTAAGGTATAGGCTCGTCTAAAGGGAAACGAATCGACCCTTTTGCCCCTTTATACGGGGATAATTGCTGTTTAAAGGCCTCAATTCCGCTTGGAGCCGGATATAAGCCGATATGATTTTTGTAAGCAGCAAAATGAACAAGGTTCCCATGGAGCACGAAGGTCGGCATTTGATAGCTGATTTTTTCTGTCGCTTCTGGTGCAGCCACTTTAACCACGCCTCTTATCTTCTCCAAGATGTCCTGAATCTCAGGAGGGTAATTGGAGATATACTGATCGATTGTCTCAAATGTGATTTTATTGCCGTCCATGGCTGCTCCTTTCGGACCTTATAGTTATTTGCGGCGCTTCTGGGCCATTCTCGAATAAATGATGAATGCTGCGACAAGCATGCTAATGAAACCAACATTTTCTGCCGGTCCCTGTTCCACCCCAAATACCATACAAAGATTCGTAATAAGGCTTTTTACAAGCAGTGCTATGACAATCAGCATTAACGGACGAATAAAATTATATTTCTTCATTTAGTACCACTCCTGACGACGCCCATAGTAGATCAGCTCCCGCTAAAACTAGAAATTGTAATCGCTTTAATAGGAGTAATCCCGGCAAGTATACCAGTTTCCAGCCTGATCGTCCAACCTTTCCGCACAGCTCTAGCTTCTACAAAGCCAGCGCCTGACCATGCCTTGCTAGATACTCCTCATTTTCTTTGTAATCCGGAATGATGCTTCCTACGCGTCGCCAAAAAGAACGGTCATGATTTATATGGGTAAGACGGCAAAACTCAAGGATGATTATATAGTCGATCACCTCATTAGGAGCCATCGCACCAGACTCCCCCATTAAATCCCCATCTTTAAGAGCCAAGCAGAAAGCTTTTCCTCCCGCCCCTTAACATCGTCGCTATCAAAACGATATTTCCCTAAATACTGCTCGCCAACAATCTCTCCATCCTCCATCAACAGGACGCGCTCGGTTTTGGCAGCGACCTTGACGTCGTGCGTGACCAGCAGGATGGTGGTTCCGGATTGGTTGATGCTGCCAAGCAGCTCCATGATGTCAGACGTCGCTTTGGAGTTTAGTGCTCCCGTCGGCTCATCTCCGAGAATGATCTTCGGCTGGTTCATGAGCGCCCGGCAAATACTCACCCGTTGGAGCTGTCCGCCGGAAGCCTGCGTTATATCGCGATCTGCGAGCGCAGCGATTCCCGTTTTCTTCATCAGCTCCTCCGCTCGCAGGCGGATGGAGTCCCGGCTCTCTTTGGCTGCAAAATATTCGGAGAGAATGATATTATCGAGCATGCTGAGATTTTTGAGGAGATGGATCTGCTGAAAAATAAATCCCATTTTGTTCTGGCGCAGCTGATCCAATTCCTTCTCTGAAAGGGAGGAAATATTTTGCCCATCAAACAAGACTTGTCCGGAAGTCATCCGATCCATGCCGCTAATTGTGTAGAGCAAGGTCGACTTTCCCGAGCCTGACGCCCCCATGACGGCAACGAACTCGCCCTCGTGTATCTGCAGATTAATATTTTTCAGTACGGCTTGTTCTTGCCCTTTGCTTATTGAATAGGTTTTATTCAGGTCTGTAATCTCCAATATGTGGTTCATGCTTTATCCCCTCATTCGGTTATCATTCTCGTCATGCTGTATTTTTTCATCGATAGCGTGCCTACCAGCGTTGCAATGGTGACAACTAAACCAAGAGCTAATGGATACAAGAAATAAGATACCCATGGGTTCGTCACAAACTGGATATTGGAGGCTCCCATCGAAGACATCAGCATACCTACCAGACTTTGCCCAAACGTATGGGCCATAAGCGTACCCATGAGAATACCGCCTGCAAGCACAACCAGTATCCGTATCACGTACTGCTTTCGAATATATGCGGCGGCAATACCGAGGCTTCTCATAATGGCGATGCCGGAATAATCTTTTGCGGTCAGCAGCTTTAAGAAAAGCGAAGTAATCAGAATGGAGATAAACACAGCAATGATAACGGCAAGTACCGTAACCATCTTGATCTGCTTAATCGTCGAGCCGAGTGTCTGATGCATATAATCTTCGAGATGCGTCACTTTCACCCCTGGAAAAAGACCCGTATATTCGGTTATTTTGGCCCCTATATCGCTGCCATGTCTAATGTCCGCATTAAAGGTATACCAGAGTACATCCTCCGGTTGATAGGGCAGCAGCGCTTTGGCTGTTTTGCCGCCATTGGTCACGTCCTGATAAATGCCGCTAACGGTCATCTCATGCTGCTTACCGTTAATAACTAATATCAGCGCGTCTCCCACTTTTTTCGACAGAGCGTCAGCGTTCAGACTGGAGAGAGCCATATCGTTTTTGTTGATAGGAGCGTTGCCGCTGCTGTATTTCAAAGGAAAAATGGAGAAATCCCCCGTTTCAACCTGTATGCTCTCTAATGCTCCTTCACTTCCTACGACGCTGTATTTACTCGTCACGAGCGGAGAAAATTTCACTATATCCGTATCTTGAGCAAGGTAATGCTGAACTTCGTCAAATTTATCCTGCATGTGATCGGATTGCTGCAAATCCATTCGCATATCGCTTTGTCCAACCCCCATATACGCAACGAAGCTAGGTGACTGCATCGTATGCAAGAAATTGACCGGAACAATGATGATGAAGAAGCAAATGACAAAAATAATAAACAATAAAAGATACATTTTAAACCGTCCGACGACATCTTTCAGCGCCAAAAATACGTTAACACTAGGAATTCTGCTTTTATAAAGCGGCAACCGCTTCGTATTCACCTTAAGCTCGCCCATCGCACCGGCTCGCAGCGCTTCAACCGCCGAGATTTTATGAAATCGTCTCAGCACAAGGGTGCAGAAGAGCAGAACGAAAGCAAACACCAATCCAGCTACCAAAATAGGAATCAAGCTTTGCAGAATGCTTTGCGGAGCAATCCCGATATACAACGCCATATTGGATAGGAATAGCGGACGAATACAAAGGGAAACCACATATCCGAAAAGACTAGCGCCCCCCGCCAGAACAATATATTTGGTCAAATAGATGTTGCGAATATGCTGTTGACGGATGCCGAAGGCTTTCATAACGCCAATCTCTTTATAATCCTCTTCCAGCGTGGTCAGTATGGTGAACCGCAGACACAGCACCGCAATAAGAATTAATAAGCTGCTGACCAGAAAAATGATGACGGCGACCACCCCGTCCGTTAATGCATGAAGCATCTGGAACAAGGAATAGTCAATAGCAGGGCCTTTTGCCGGTAATCCGGCTGACTGGTATGCTGTCTTGAATTCATTGAGCTTGCTTAGATCCTTAAGCTGAAATGCAATCATATACTCCGTTTCACCGGTCATGCTCTTCAACGCTTCATGATCAGCTTCGCTTACGACGAATCGCTTGGAGCTGATAATCGAAGGATTCATTTGAACATCCCGCACAAAGTCTGTAATGGTGAACGTCATGTCTGATGATCCAGCCGAAACTCGAATCGTATCGCCCAGGTTCAAATGATGCTGCTGCCTATAATAAATAGGAACCGCAATCTCCCCGTCCAAAACCTCAATCCGCTTATTTTCCAGTGTAAGTAAATAATCAAAGCTCTTGTTCTGCACGACAAAGCCGTTATCCATTACGCTGCTGCTATCGGCTTCCTGATTGTCGCCAAAGAAGAGATTAGCATTGTCGATCACCAGCATTTCAGAGATTTGCTCACGCTTGACAAGGGAGTTCTCTGCCGCAAAGCTCTGAATGGCAGCTCTATCCACGGGTCCGGCGTGCATCTGCACGTAGTGCGGCGCACTAGATACAGTAAACAAATGGTTGATGGAGTGGAATAGCTGCGTCATCATCGTTGTCCCGCTGGAAGCAAGCAGCACAGACAGCATAATGAACACGAACAGGATAATCGTAATCGCCTTATTTCGTTTAAAATCTTTTTTTAATATTTTCGCTAGCATGTCAGCCCCTCCTTTCCTTACTTTGTCTCCAGCGCCCGAATCGACTTCATCCTTGCCATAATAAGTGCTAAAACGATGACCAAAATGCCAGAAATAATAAATAACAAGCCGATACCGCGCCCTTGGCCGCTGCCAATCCATTTTCCAACCGTGGAGGCTAGAAGCCCTCCTTCATCCATTAGAGGATTAAATATATGGTCGGATAAAAGACCCGCCGATGCATACGCAGCGACATAGCCGAATTGGGAGACCACTCCGATCATTCCCCAAGCTCTGCCTTGTGCTTCGTTTGGTATATTTGTTCGAATCAATACATCCGCGCTTGTATTAACGAAGGGCAAGGTTGCAAAAAACAGAAAGCCTGCGGCTGCGATTACGTAAATATTCGATGATACTCCAATAAGCGAGAAGAAAATACCAGCGACCAAAAGACCGACCGACAGCACGCGCGTATACCGCTGATTAACGTTGAAGACGCCAATAAACAAGCTGCCAAGCAGCAGCCCTGTCGCACTAACCGATTGGACGATCCCTAATGTCTTGGCATTAGATAACGGAAGCACCATGGGCGTAAATAAGGTTTGCAAAATGCCCATATAAAAGGTGACCACGGTCATTAGCAGCGTGAGAGTAAAAACCCCTTTTCGAGAGACAAGGATACGCCATCCCTCTTTCAAATCTTTTGCTAAGCTAAACTTCTTCTTGCTGACTGGCTTAGCAACCAAGCATCGGCGAACGGCGGAAATCGTAATGATCGTGATGAATACTGTGCTTATATCGATAATCAGAAGTGCCTCGATATCCACCACAGCAAGCAGCATGCCCGCAAGGACAGGTGAAAATAAATATTTGGAGGAGCCGGCAAGCTGCACCAGCCCGCTCGCTTTCGCAAACTGCTCTTCGGGCAGCAAATCTGTGATCGTCGCTTTATAAGCCGGATCGGTCAACGATGCGAATATAGAGCTGATCGTTACCCCCACACAGAGCTGCCAAAGCTGTGCCTCGCCTGAGAACATGACGATTAGAATGTAAATAAGCCCAAGCGCCGAGCCGCCATCACCGAGCAGCATCATCAGCCGTCGATCAAATCGGTCCGCCAATACACCGCCAACTGGACTTAACAGGATCATCGGCAAAAAGGTGCACAGCGTCACGAGTGACACTGCCGTGGCGGAGTGGGTCGTCTGGAAGACGTAAACCCCTAAGCCGAACGCGGTTAAGCCGCTGCCGATACTGGAGACCAGTTCCCCGAACCATAGAATGATAAATTTTCGAAAAGCATTATTCGCCATTCGGCTTACCGTCTGCCGCGTCTGCTTGCTCAAACAGCCTTGCCACGTAAGCGAAGCTGCCTTTCTCTGCTCCAAGCAGCGTTTCCATTGCATAAATGAAGCCTTGAATTTTTTGAAATATCTCCTGCGGCTGCCAGTTGAATATGCCCTCATCAAATAAGGTTATAGCAGACACAAGCAATAGCTCTATTGCTTCCTTCGGATATGGCGTGGCAAACAGCTTTTCTCTTATTCCTTGCTCTGTAACCTCCTGCAAAATAGGAGTCAGCTTGCGCACCGTCTCTGACAAACTTTTTTGATGCATTTGGGCATTATTGACGTCATGCAACGTTTCAATAAGCTGGCTTTTTGAGCTGTTTGAGGCCGGCTTTTGCGCGAGCATGATGTACAGAAACTTTTCGTGGACGGTAAGACTAGCATTTGCGGAGATTTCTTTGGCTGCCAGCACCCCGCTATCCACAATTCTGACGACGATTGCATCCATCACTTCTTCTTTCGATTTGAAGTAATAGTAGAATGTTCCTTTTGCAATTCCGATTTCTTTCAAAATATCGTTGATCGTCGTCTTGTCGTAACCCTTGGTATGGAATAAAGCTTCCGCTGTATCCAATATTTCATTTTTCCGTTCTTCCGGCTCTTTGAGCGTTCTCATGAAGACTCCTCCGTTCTATAGACCGACCGTCAGTCTATAAAGAGAATTATAATATATAATCCTTATTTTGTAAATACGGAGAATGACTCGGAGTAACGCAGTCGAATGAACAGTACGCAAAAAAAGACGCATAAGAGCTCTGCTCCCTGCGCCTTATTGGTGATGGTACCTGCAATCATTTGGAAGCCGTTGAAGGCTGTACAAAAAACAGCTATAATAGCTGGCCAAATCTGTATATGAGTCTAGTTTATACTTATCAACTCTCTATTTCACTAGCGTAATACCGAAAGCAGATCCCGCATTTCCAGCAAATACGATATATCCGTTCGCAGGCAATACAACTTCATTTTTACCGCTAATGACCGTATTATTCACCAGTGCTCCCGCTTCATCGTATACCATAAAACCACCTTTAGCTGGCATCTTGACTACCATTTTCTTACCAGCAGCTGTTTCTGGAACGCTGAACCATCTAGCATAACCATCAGCTTGAATCGTAGTTATCGACGATTTGCCTTTATACAGCGGCTTCACTCCATCCTCGCTCATATACACGGTTGCAGCCGCATTAAGGTACTCTACGCCCTCTTTAGCATAAAAAAGAATATTCAGTGTATCTCGGCCTGCTGTTCCAGGAATCTGATGCTGGCTCTCAGCCGTATTGGCACCTGTTATTTTTATATCATTGAAATAACCTTGGCTTGTCTTTATTGTTGGCCTAATCATGTTCATATTGGCGATGGAACTGAATTTCTCGTTGACTGGATAGTAGGATTTGCCTTCTCTTTTTGCCCACGCATCTGCCGTTTCTTTATCCAGCACTGCACCTTCCAATTTCTCCGCTTTGTATTCAGAAAATGCAAGCTGGCCTAATTCAGGTACTGAAACATACTGGCTCATCCACAAATAAGACCGTCCGTTGCTTTCTTTTACAAAACTAACCTTTGTGCTTCCATCTTCGTCGACAAAAGCTCCATCCTTGGTGTATATAAATTTCTGATCTGGAGCGGCCAATCCTGACAATGCCAGTTCCCCGTCTTTTATAGCTACATTCCACTGATCGCCTTGAGTACTGTAATAACCTGCGTACTTCACAAGATCTTTTGGCATGTCAGTCTTAACCGGCTTGCCAAATGATTTATCTGGCTTGATCTCTTTAATTGCGCCCTTCTCTTTCATCGCCCGAAGGAGCAATTCACTCGCTAGCAGCTGATTTATTGAGGAGCTACCGCCTGAGGTAATGACTGCTGCAGCCATGTTCTGCTCGGGAAGTACGATGAAGGAGGAATGATACATCTGTGTGTCTCCTCCTTTGACGAGGGCTTTTATACCATAATCATTGAAAGGGAATAAGCGTACGCTATCCCAACCAAGTCCGTAGTCCATCGAGTTATCCGCTTCTTTGGGCCATAATCCCTTCCTATACTCTTCTTGCTCCATGGCCTGTGCTGAATTGATGGAGAGTACGTCCGCTCTCTTCCCAGTAAAGATTTGCGAGAATCGAACCAAATCCTCCGCAGTAGAGTAGACTCCGCCTGTACCAATCGCATTGGTCGTCTCCGTTGGAAGCTGGCCCTCATAGGCAGGAGAGTAAAGGCCGGCGAATTTGCTCGTCTCTACCATGTCTTGTGGTGTCATGGTATGGTTCATACCCAAAGGTACAGCAAAATTTTCATGAATGAATGCAGTAAATGTCTTTTTACTAACTCTTTCTACAAGAATTTCTGCGAGCGTGAATCCATCATTACAATACACTGAAAAAGCTCCCGGTTCTGCCTTTAATTTCTGTGTAGACAAGTTCTTTAGCAGCGAATCGTGTACGTATGTATCTGGATCATTAAATAAAAATGCACTGTTTAAACTCGAACCCTGCAAACCAGATGAGTGATTCAACAACATGCGTGGAGTAATCTTTTTATAGCGTTCATCTTCCATCTTAAAATCCGTAATATATTGTACGACGGGGGTATCGAGATTGATCTTACCTTCATCCACTAATTTCATGACTGCTGACGCGGTAAACATTTTGCTCGTAGAGCCAATACCATAGATGGTTTCCTTCGTTAAAGGGATTTTTCCTTCTATGTCGTTAACTCCTGATTGTCCCGATACTTTGATCACTCCATTATCGATCAAGGCATACTGCACGCTAGGTATTCCATATTGTTCAGTTAAAAGTGCCGCTTTCTCAGAAGCAATCTTCTCTAGCGTCTTAGAAGAAACCGAAGCTACGGCGCTGGAAGCCATTGCGTTTGTAGGAATAAGCGGGGTCAGAACTAAGGCCGTTGCAAGCGTCCATATAACTCTCTTTTTCATATCATCCACATCCCTTTTTCTCTCATTTTGTACGATTACGAATTTTTATGATTCAATTCTAGCTTGTACTGAGTCTCCTTTCTTACCGTCATTCTAGCATTCCAGTCTTACATGCTATTAAACTTAACCTTAATTCCATCTACGATATTCAGAAAACAATTAAGTTTCTGTTAAGGCTTGCTCCATAATTGAGTAGTGTTCTGAAAATAAAAAAAACCGCGTTAAACGCGGTTGGGATAAAACTATGTTTTATATGTCATTTCTATTAGCAAAGCTTATTTGGATCCTTATATACTTTATCATCTGTATTTAGAGATTCAATTTTATTTTAAGATTTGTATATGAAATAGAATAACTCAATTTATGTCACTGTTCATGTTTTGTTGTTCTCTTAATTCATCTCCACTAACCATCATATCAAAATAAATCATATTGTCCTTATCCATATACCAGGCCGTTGATTTTCTTTTATGACAGACAGTGAAAAAAAGTTCTATATCAAAGTTGGTCTGGCGCCTCTTATCTCTTAACTCTTATAAACCAAAAAATTCCTCAGACGTTTTTCTCGTAGCCTCAGCTACCTCTTCTACTGGTTTTCCTATACACCGTGATACAGTTTGCAAAATGTGTGGTAAGAAAGCCGGCTCATTCCGTCCATCCTGCGGCTTCCCTTTCAAATCCCGTGGCGTTAAAAATGGCCCATCCGTCTCAATCATAAGCCGGTCTAGCGGAATCATTCTTACAAGCTCTTTCAGGTGTTTGCCTCTTCGCTCATCGCAAATCCAGCCTGTGATCCCAATATGGAATCCCATTTCGAGATAAGCCTTAAGCTCTGGCAAAGTCCCCGTAAAGCAATGGACGACCGCTTTCCGAACCGATTGTTCCTTAAGAGTGGCTATAAAATCCGAAAATGCTTCCCGCTCATGCAGAAACAGCGGCATATCCTGCTCAAGCGCTAAATCAATTTGCTCGGCAAACCATTTGCGTTGCACATCACGCGGTGAGAAATCTCGGTTATAGTCTAGTCCGCATTCTCCGATGGCCACCACCTGTGGCTGTGCCGCCAGTTGTTTGAGCTGCTTCATCGTCTCATCTGTACAACTCTTCGCATCGTGAGGATGAACACCCGCAGTAGAGTACAGCTTCCCGGGTAAACGACTTGCATAGCGTGCAGCTTCCATGCTGTTCCTCAAGCTTGTTCCCGTGATAACAAGTGGAGAAACCCCATTTGCTGCCGCCCTTTCAACCACCTGCTCACGATCTTGATTATACGATCGATGCATCAAGTTGACGCCAATATCTATAATTTTATTCTCCATTTTTTATTTGCTCCGTTCGATTTCATTTCTTGTTGCTTCTAATGTACACACATACTCTTTACGTCCAAAATCTTCTAATTGCATTATAAGCATTTCAAATCAATGGAGGGTAGGGAATATTTGATTAAAAGCATTTTTTACAATGAAATGATATCGATTCAATAGGTACTTTCATGTTTCCCTTAGCTATATTCCTCTGCATCCAACACATGCATTTCACTTTGAAGCCACAGAAAAAAGCTAATATAAGCGTGGAATCATCTCCTGCATGAACTCTTGTTCCACTACCCAATAATCACAATAAATTAAAATATTGACGCAAAAGATAATAGTGTATATATTATATATATACGGTAGATACTCTATCAGCGAGAACGAGGTAATGAAACATGAAAATTATTATATCCAACGCATCAAACGATCCGATTTACATCCAAATAATGAACCAGATTAGGCAGAGCATCTTGAGCAATGAAATACGTGCAGGTGAACTCCTACCCTCCATTAGGCAGCTTGCCAAGGATTTGCAAGTTAGTGTAATTACAACTAAGCGTGTTTATGAAGAGTTAGAGAAAGAGAAGTTAATCGACTCAGTTGTAGGTAAGGGCTGTTTCGTATCGGGAGCAAATAAAGACTTTATTCGGGAGCAGCGTATGAAACTATTAGAAGAGAAAATGATAGAAATCATTCGAGAAAGCAAGGAACTAAACATGAGTCAACAAGATCTAATCAATCATTTCACTCTCTTTTTCGAGGAGGAACAGACCCCATGAATGCAATAGAATTACGTAATCTTACGAAAACATACAATCAATTTACAGTTGATAATGTATCTTTAGATGTAAAAAAGGGCTACATAACCGGACTGATTGGTCCGAATGGTGTCGGTAAAAGCACTTTGATTAAAATGATGCTCGGCATGATCCGTCCAGACTCCGGTAGTGTAAAAATATTAGGCTGCTCTATGCCTGAACACGAAGTTGATATTAAGCAGCGCATCGGCATCGTGTCGGATGACTGCTTCTATTATGAACATCTTACGATTCGTGATATGAAGGAGATGATCGCACCTTTCTACAAAAAGTGGAGCAATACTAAGTTTAACGGCTTACTTGAACAATTTGAGTTGTCTCCTAAGAAGAAAATTGATGAGTTATCAAAGGGGATGAAAATCAAGTTTTCCCTTGCAGTTGCCTTATCGCATGAAGCTGAGCTCTTAATAATGGATGAGCCAACCTCTGGACTTGATCCTGTGTTTAGAAGAGAATTGCTTGATCTACTTGGGGATATGATGCAGGACGAGAGAAATACCATTATATTTTCGACCCATATTACAACAGATTTAGATCGCATTGCTGACTACATTACTTTCATCAATCGTGGAAAGCTCGTATTTAATGAATCAAAAGATGAAGTATTCGAGAGGTATGCAATCGTCAAAGGTGACTTGCAACTGCTTGATTCGGATATACGAAGCAATTTTATCGGGATTCGTGAGACTGATGTTGGGTTTGAGGGCTTAGTAAACAATAGGCAAGATGCCTTACAGTTGTTTGGCAATTATGTTGTTTTCGATAAACCATCCTTAGAAGACATCATCTATTACACCGCTAAGGGAGGACGAATTCATGCTTAACTTGCTTCGTAAAGACTTCATCGCTTTAAAAAGCTCACTAGGGCTTATTATACTTTTTCTCGCTGTATACAGTATTGCATTTATACCAAAACATGAATCATCAATTCACCTTGTGGCTATCTATACAGCTTGTGCTTCACTTAGTCTAGGTATGATGATCGATATCAAAAAAAATCACCATAATTTCCTGGTCACGCTGCCGATTAGCCGTAAACATATTGTAAAAGCGAAATACATAACAGCCATCATTTACACACTTTTTGGAGTCCTTGCTTCTTATGGGATTCACTCTCTCGTTAAAATAGCATTCCCTCAGCTAAACAAGCCGGATTATTCGGTCATAGACATGCTAGTTCCATTAGGAATAGTGCTTGTTCTAACTTCCATCTATATGCCGCTCTTTTACACACTTAGTAAAAAAGGAACCGGTATTATAAATTTCGTATTTATGATTATCCTAATTGCTCTGGCGCAGCCTACAGCTATGTTTATGAATATGATAAACAACCAAGGCTTTAGCAATGGCCAAACGCTATTTTTTATCCCAATTGCTGTCTTACTGTTATTCATTGCTTCCTATTACTTAACTGTACATCTGTTTACTAGAAAGGACTTATAGGAGGCCGCACAAGTATATAACAAGTAATGAAATAATAAGGAGAACTGGTCAAATGAAAGTTACACCAAACAAAGGTCCATCTAATCTAAAAAGAAGTTGGATGTTTCCTTTGGGACTATTTCTTTTTTTACAATTATTCTTTATCATATGTGATCGTTTTTCATGGGCGCCAAACTTGCAAGAAGGGGCATTATTTAACCGGATCTATAACTCCATATCTCATTCGAAGCTGTTTATGGAATGGTTCGTCCCTTATAAAAACACACAATTCAACATATTCACAGCCATCTTTTCTATTACATTACTTCCCATTGCATTAATAAGAGCAGTAAGAAGCAACTATTCCAGAAAATGAATGGTTTAGTTCTTATATTGTCTGCCGTTCCTCTAAACACAAAACCAGCTCATGCAAATTTCGCATGAGCTTGTTCAATGTCTATTGTTTAGTAAATATGAATCAGACTTTTCCGATCAATTGTTTATACGATGTAGTAAAACTACTGCTTCAACATGCACCGTCCAAGGGAACATATTGTCTTGGGATGTAATCTGTTACTATCCGCAGAATCCTTGAATTGACGGGCTTTTTATTAATGAGCTTCTGTTAGGGAAGGCTTCATTCCGATCGTTTTGGTTGATGTTTTACATCAATTTTACATCAACAGCAAATTCATGGTCTCATCGATGGCAGCGATGGAATGGTTGTCCGCTGCAGCCGGACTAAATCCGCTGAAGCCTTATCTTGACTGGTTTTTTGCCGTTTGCTTTCTGATCTATTCGGACGGCGTAGGATGGATTGGGGACGAAGTTCGTCCCCAATCCATCCCCATAATTCGTCCCCATTTACCTGTGCTACTTTAATAACGATCACTGTCGGAGTACAGCCATGAGTTTCAAATTTACTTTCACTAATTTCATAAGCGTTTCTCCAATTTGAAAGCCTGATATTCACGAACTGTTTGCTCAAATGCTTTCATACCTAACAAACTATAATCGGTTTCTAAATATGCCTCTGCTATCCATTCTTCTTCAGGAGTAACTTTCCTATTTACGCTAAACTGTGATATTTCTTTCCTATTCATGAATGCTGACAACCATTGTTCCTCTAGTCTATTTTCCCCGCCCCATTGATTATTTACATCCGCACGTCCATATTTTTTTGTTTTTACAAAGCCGTCATTTCTCCAATATCCGAACCATGTTTCTTTATTCTTAGGATGAGGAACATGAGCGGTGATTACAATACCGACAGTTACCACTGCTGTATTGCTATTTGCAAACAATTCCTCTGGTAAGGAAACAACAGCTTCGAGTGTATGATTTTTTAGTAATCGTTTCTTGTATTCGTAATTTGCACCTGTGGTATCTGTCACAACACTTGCAGGAACTAACGCAATTACTGTTCCCCTCTCTTTTACAGCATCTAAATTAGAAAAAATGAATTCAAATTCAAAAATATCGTCTTTATCCATCTTGAATGGGGGATTAAGAAGTCCAACGTCAATTAAATTCTTACCCTTTAGTTTAGTAGGAACTACCTCAAATGTATCACCCCAAATTATGTTACTTCGACCATCGGAATGGATAATCATATTTGAAACCAACAATGCAACATTACTAGTTTCGTATTCGATTCCATAAATTTGATTTTCACGTATTGCATTAAGTTTTGTTTCATCATCACCAGCATCATTCATCATTTCGCCCATTGAAGCCACTAAGAAACCGCCTGTACCTGCAGCGTTATCAAGCACGGTAGTATCTTTTCTAATATTCGCCATTCTGGCAAATAGTTGTGCGATGTGCTCCGGTTTAAACGTCTCATCCGGGTAACCCTTTACGATTCCGTTGCTTAACGCCTGAATGATGTTCGACTCCGCTCAGTGTCCTGAAATGTCACTTAAATTAACATTCTCGTTGAAAGGCTGGTCAACAGCCAGCACCGCATATTTCGTAAAGTGATCTACCTCTGCGGATATCTGATTGCCGCTTATGATGCCTCCAACTTCCAGCCATTCTTTCTTCGCTTCGTCATAGTAGAAAATAGCTGTCCTTTGATGATCCTTAATACTTGCAGGATCGATAGCGAGGGTCAGCGTTACCGGCTTGCTGAAGTTCTCCGAGAAGTTTTTCAAAATTTCATCTTGCTAGAATCTCTTTATTCGCAAGCAGGTTTTGAGTGTCCAACACCGTTTCGATGGATAATTTCAATTTTGTTACTGTTGCGTTTGCAGGAATATCGATCTTGGCCATCGCCCATACGAACTTCGCCCGATCTGCCTGCGGGAAGCCATAGTTGACCGTTCTGCGAGAGGACTTTGCCGTCATCTTGGGGTGTGACGACGGCACCCGCTGCCGCTATTGCCACCGCCGCCACCGCCGGTATTGCCGCCGCTTGGGATCGCTGTCCACTGTGCGTACAGCGTCACGTTTGCTGCTCCCATGCTGAACGTCGCTCCTGTCGCGTAACCTGTCCCGGATCCATTGGCTGCCGTGTTCCAGCCCGCGAACGTGTTGCCCGTTTTCGCCAAACTCCCCGTGTTTCCTAAGACCGTTACCGTTTCACCCTGCGCGTACGAATGGCTATCCGTCGGCTCGGTTCCTCCCGTGCTGCCGTTGCCTTTATACGTTAAGGTGTAGGTCTTCGGTGTCAGGCTGCCTGATTGCAAAATCGTTCCATTTGTCCCCAGCGCCACATAGGTTCCATCGCCATATGCGACACCATAAAGGTGATTCGCGGTGCCCGAGGAACGGCTTGCCCAGCTCGCTCCGTCACTGGAGGTCACAATCTTCCCTCCAATCCCAACAGCCACATACGTACCGTTGCCATAGCTGGCGCCGCTATAATGATGCAGTTCGTCAACCACGTGGTTCGTCCAACTGGCTCCATCACCTGAGATTGCGATCATTCCTACTCCGGCATCATCACCCCCACAGCTACAAATGTGCCGTTCCCGTAAGCAACGCCATACCTGTTAGGAATAATGCCATAATAGCTCTGCCAGACGACCACGTCACTGGAGGTCATGCTTTTTCCAGCGTACGTTCCTACCGCCATGAATTTGTCGTCTCCGTAGGTGACGCCACTCAAATGAATAATTCCGGGATACTCGCCTGCCGGCCAGTTGGTTCCGTTGTTAGAGGTTACGACCACCCCTTCATCACCTACTGCCACAAACCGCCCGTTGCCGTAGGCGACACTGTAAAGTGTAGGCTCGTTGCCCGACGTGTGGTTGTCCAACTCGCCCCGTCACCGGAACTCAATATCGTTCCATCATCTCCCACTGCCACATACGTGCCGTTACCGTAGGCGACGCTTCGAAGCATTTTCCCGGTGTTCGACGCGCGGTTCGTCCAGTTGTCCCCACCGTCATTGGAAGTCAATATCGTTCCATTCTCCCCCACAGCCACATATGTTCCATTTCCGTATGTGACACTAAATAGATGAGACGATGTGTTCGACTTACTGCTCGTCCATCGCACCGCTACATCTCCGCTGTCTAGAGAGGCCACTGCAGGTATCGCTCCTGCTAGAATAAATAATACCGTTATTAAAGAGATACAACGTTTGATCATGTTACTTTAACGTACCTGTTCCAAAAATTTGATAAATTTAGTTTCAAAACTCCTGTATCACTCCATTATAAATCTATGTAGTCAATTAAAAACCTCTCCGAAAGGGGAGGTCGATAACAATAAAAGGGGGGCATCAAAGCTATCCCTAGTCATTTGAATGGATTTGAGCAGCCGGGAGTTCATCTTTCACCCTCCAAGTAAGCACCGCCACGCTCTCCACATGTAATGGATGCGCCGGGATAAAGCTGCTTGGCCAACCTGCCGGTATTACTGTCCAATTCCACGCCAAATAGCCGTGAATCCTGAAAGGAATCCGGCACAAGACCAAAAAAGTTGCCTGATCCACAGGCTGACTCCAATATATTGCCGCTACGAAAGCCCATCTTTTCCTGACAGTTGTACATGGCTTTGATGACGGTTGAAGAGGTGTAATGCGCGTTTATCGTGGAGGCACGCGCACTCTCATATTCTTCTGGCTCCAGTATCTCCTTTAGCTGGGCATATTCGTTGCTTTATTGGGAATTACCATCATCAAAGGCTTGCGACAGTCCTCCCCAGCCAACATACTGTGCAAGGATCTCCTGCTCCTCGGCTTTTGCCAGTCGTTCCTCCTGCTCCAGTTGCTTCAAGAGCAGAGCTGGATAGCCGCTACGTTTCGAGCAACCTTCACCTTTGTACTGCCATGTCCGAGTTCATGATCCTGAATACGAAAATTGCTTGCAGGAGGGCTATCCGGGCTAACCTTCGCTATCCCCTCCTGTCGCATGCAGCTGAGCCAGAACGGCTTTTTACAAGGAAATGACCCGCCATTGGCAGGTCATTTCAACAAATATAATCATATCCTCGCATATAAAGTAATTTGATTATATGGATATTCATGGAATCCGGGGAGTTGAATTATAGGCTTGTGCTGTTTCCAATCAAATGCTATCCGCGACTGCACCTGCCCCCATGTTGGAATTCCACTGGTAGCATCAGGCTGTTCAACATTACATGCGCCAGTACCTGCAGCTGCGATCAAGGTTTCTTCGGGCTTCAGCCCCTGGATGAATGCGGCAAGAAATCCGGCGATGGTACAGTCTCCAGCTCCCGTTGTGCCAGCCACCTCTACTTGAAAGCACGGAATGTACAGTTCACGGTCGAGCCATTCGCCAACATGGAGAGGGCAATATCGCCCAGCACCGTTTAATCTGGATTCTTGTGCAGTAGATCTCATATATAATCCGTGCTCGCCAAGCTTCAACACGACCACAGCAGCTCCCATCGCAAGCAGTTCGGATGATAGATCCTGGAGCATATCCGCGTCAATATGGTCGACGAGCTGCTCACTGCCACGCTTCCTCTTCAACTCCTCGTATTGATCTCTTCTGAGCATATACAAGATTTCCTCGATGCTCGGAAGAAACAAATCCACAAAAGGAAGCAGCTTGCTTAATATTGGCCGCCAATCTAGTTTTCCCGTATCTCCCTCGGGGTCAGGCTTCGCCATATCCAACGAAGTCGTTACTCCAGCCTCTTTAGCCCGTTTCATCAGTTGAATGATTTCGGCTCCGCCATTCTCGCACATTCGCCGCATAAGCGGAGGATACCCAAAGTGAAACAAACTCGCTTCTTCCAGCGCTTCTATCGGAATATCACTTGCTTCGAACGTATCATTCGCGCCCGTACTATGAAGAAACATGCGATCGACATGGGGCGGACTAAGGACGATTGAATACGAAGTGGACTCTCCATTTGCGATAATCATACCGTCAGCAAGTGAATATTCTACTTCACGTAGCATAGATAGGATCGCATTGCCAAAAATGTCATTGCCGATTTTGCCCATCAGCTTCACGGGCATGCCAAGCCGCTGCAGCGCAAGGCCCGTATTAGCCACAGCTCCTCCTGTTGACAGAACGGCTTTACCGATGTTCAGCAGCTTCCCCGGAACCATGCTGAATCCTCCGTTCGGTATGGAGGGGATAATATCCAGACAAATGTGACCGCCGACAATAACGGGTAACGATACCGTCGCACTCGACAATTTACTCCCCCCAATAGATCGGAATCGTTTGCCCGGACATATTCGATTCCAACGCCGCAGTGAATACGCGATGACTGCCCTCAGCCTCATCCGGCGTAGCGCATCGGAATGGCTGCAGCATCCCCTCTGCACTGTTCGCGATCTCGTCGCAGAAGGCGGCCCACATTTGCAGAATGGAGTCCGAGAATCCGAATTCGAAGATGCCTCCGGTTATCGTGCCATATGCCGATTGATAAGGAACATCCGTAACATGCCAAGCCTGTCTTCCGCCAGATTCGTACGGGAGCCATGCGAGTTGCTTGGGGTTTTTGGTCGAGAATTCAGCTGAGCAGGCCGTCCCTTGAATCCGTATAAACCAGGTGTTTGCATGTCCCGGAGCTATTCTCTTAGTGGACAGCAGCATCGGAAATACCTGTTCCCCGCTCTTCACTTCACATGCTAGAATGGCATTGTCCCATGTCTCGCAAGGCGCCGTCCCACCATTGCCATCCGGACGCTCTTCAACGACTTTGGTTAACAACGACCTCACATTGTGGGGTTTCCAGCCGAATCGCATCGGCAGATGCAGCACGTGCATGCCGAGATCGCCCATGCAGCCGTATTCTCCGTTCGTTTCGATTCTTCGCTTCCAATTAATCGTCTTCATCGGATCTAGATCGCTGGAATGCCAGAAACCCGCTTCAACCTCTATGATTTTCCCGAACCGATTTTCTTTCACCCACTTCGACAGCTGCATGGCTCCCGGGAAGAACGGGAACTCCGACGAGCAGCGTACGACGACATCCGGATTGTCGGCAATGGCACGTAGAATCTCGCCATTCGCATCTTGATCGATACCGAACGGTTTCTCTCCCAATAGATGTTTGCCGGCTCGAATGATATCCGCATATATTCGTGCATGCAGATTATGCGGTACTGCGCAATAAACGGCATCCACATTGGGATCGGCCAGCAGCTCCTTATAATCGCTATACGATTGTTCGACCGTTGGCACGGCTTGCTCGAACCAAGCGGTCGCCGCTGGATTAGCATCGCAGACAGCCGTAATGACAGGGGTGAAATTGACGTCCGTTAGATGACACCACCTTGCGGCGGCGCTTGCAAATTCCTTTCCCATCAAACCGCAGCCGATGACACCGAAACGAATAGTTAAGTTAGGCATTTGAAACACGCCCCCCGTTCAGAAGCGCGAGCGCCTTCTCCGCGCTGTCGCCTTGATGCACGATTCCCATAAGCGCCTTCGTCATTAAATCGGGAGCAGGATGTTGGATGACGTTGCGACCATAAACAATGCCTGCCGCTCCTTGTTCCATCAGCTTGACGGTTCGAATGACAATTTCTTTGTCCGTTGCCCGTCCTCCGCCGCGTACAAGCACGGGGATTCCCGAAGCAACTTCAATTACGCGGTGATAGTCCTCTACATCATCGCAGGGATCCGCTTTGATCACATCGGCGCCAAGCTCAACGGCTTGCCGAACGAGCGGCATAATTTTAGCAAGGTCGCCATCCACCATATACCCGCCTTTGGCTTCATTCGGCAGCATTACCAGAGGCTCTACCATCAATACCATGCCATAACGCTCGCATTCACTTTTTAACTGCATGACATTCTTCACGCACTGATAATGCAGCTCCGGTTGCCCGGGCAACAGCAATAAATTGACGCACACGGCCACGGCGTCAAGACGCAAGGCATGTTCGACGGCATGTTCGATGATTTCGCTAAACAGGTAGTCCGGCAGCTTTGCTCCATAAATATTAGCCGCATCGGTACGAAGTACCAATGCGGGTTTGCGTTTGCCCGGGATGGCCTGCAAGTGTCTGGCCTGACCCAAGCTAAGCTGGATACAGTCGGGATTGGCCTCGACAACGGTTTCTACCGCCTCCTTCATATTTTCAATAGAAGCAAGAAAGGAATATTCATTAAAAAAACCATGATCGATTGCAACATCGAAGCATTTGCCTTCCTCGCTAAACATCCTATTCATCCGTGATTTGACCGTCATATCCATTCACTCCCGGAAATTGGTATTGTTTTAGTTCAATTCTGCCCCGAGCGGACCCGCTAGCTCTTTCAGGAAAAACAGCTTGCCCGGCATGGTCGGCATAAACGTCGAGGGGAGCCACCGATCCGGACCGTGCCGCAATGTCGTCCACAGAGAGAGACCTTGCCACTGCATGCCTCTCCCGAGCGCTCCGTCGCAACCGCCAATGATGTAATCGGATTGCAGGAACAAGCCCGGTCCTATCGTGTTGGCACGGCAAGAAACGAGCGGTGTCCGACTCTTAAAGCTGGTTATCGCATTTTGTTCGATCGTAAGCGGATGGAGCTGTGCGCCGATCCGATGCGTTTCTTTGCTCCATTCCTCATCGCTTGCGTATTCTCCGCCAAAGTGCGGCTCCCAGAATGCAATATGCATCATGCGCCCAATTCCAAATACGGTGATAAGCTCCGCTCCCTCCGCTTTCAAGGCCGCGATTTTCTCCGAATAAGCCGGGAGCGTCCTGGCGGTAGCAAAATGTCGTTGTTCTACGGGCACCGAGTATTCTCCCAATGGCCCGTAAAAGGCATGCTCCATCGCATATTGGAAGGAGCCTGGGTTGTCGGACGGCAGCGTCCAGCCTTCTCCATCGCTCCACTCGTCCATATTAAAGCCATATACGTGCTTGCAATCCACTCCCCATTCCTTCAGGAAATAGACCGCCCATTTGTACATGCCCATCGGACCCGCCGGAAATATAAAAGCGACCTTCCGCCCTTCTTCTTTGCTCTTGCGGATTTGCCAAGAGATCTCATGCCCCATTTTCACATCAAACTCGGCTACCTCTTCGCAAGGAATTGGCTGGAATTGCTTATTCCAGAAGGGCTGGCGCTCCCTGATCGATTCCGGCGAATTTGCGCAGCAACGGTCGATTTTCTCCATATTCCATCCCGCAGGGTAGAAACCTTCCAACATAGACCCTTTAACCGTAAGCGCAAAATTCATGTACCTTCACTCTCCTCTTAGATTAATTGATTATATATATATCCATTCGGATGGATCGATTCTGCTAGGGAAGCAGTCTTGCTGTAGTCAATCTAGGCCATGCTTGACACTGCGTGAAGCCTTCTGCATAAGCCTTGCCACACTGCAGCCCGCGAAACTTGGATACCGTGCGCACGAAATCCAGAAAGTCGATTCCGTCATGTTCATATAGCCACTTGATCTGGCTCTGATGGCTGTTATTCATGTCAATCTTCACGTCGATATAATCGGAGATGTCCACATATTCAGTCGGATGGAATCCCACGCCAGCCAATGTGTCCATGTAATAGATCGGAGCTACTTTGTCATGAGTATCTATTCCCTCATCAAGGTTATAATGGGGTATCGTAGCTGAGAAGCTGGCATCGAACACCGCTTTGGAAACTTCTGTGTGATCCTTCATATAGTCCTCAGGCGGATGTGTAATGATATAATCCGGCCTCACCTCTCGAATCACTTTAACTAATTTCGAAATCAGCTCGTCCCGGTCCGACTTGACCAACAGATCAGGCGTATTCAAGCTAACCACCTCGGCTCCAATCAAGGAGCCTGCCTTTCTAGCTTCCAGCCGCCTAATCTGAATGAGCTCTTCCGGCGGAATGATTTTATGTCCCTTATCCCCATTGGCCACATGAACCATTGTTACCTTGTGACCTAAAGACGACAACTTCGCTAATGTCCCTCCACAGCCGATCTCCAGATCATCCGGATGGCAGCCTACCGCCAAGACGTTCATATCTATCCCCCATTTTCCGTTTCAAGTTTCGCCTAGCACCTGCCTATTCCTCTCCAGTTTACTCCCTGCGATCGTATTGTTCTTTAGCAAAAAGTCCATTAAAAGTTGCAATAAGTCCACACTTCAGCATGATATAATAGTAGATAGATTGAGCAATAACGGAGGTTGCAAATCCAATGGCAGATGATCCGTTCGTTCGAACAAGACTTCAAGAGACTTTTGCAGTGAAGGACATTATATCTCTTCATTATTTCGAATTTTCCAAGGATTTCGCATTCGAAGGGGAGAAGCATGACTTCTGGGAGTTTGTGTATGTGGACAAGGGGGAAATCGAAGTGTTTGCGGATACGGAAGGTTATTGCCTGCATCAGGGTGATGTCATCTTCCATAAACCGAACGAGTTTCATGGCGTGTGGGCCAATAGGAGAATCGCGCCAAACGTCATCATTATTTCGTTTGTATGCCACTCGAAGGAAATGGCCTTCTTTGAAAATAAAATATTCACATTAAATAACCCTCAGCGCGAGATGCTGGCGCAATTGATGAAGAACGGCTTCGCCGCCTTCCATCCTCCCTTCGACGATCCGCGGAATCATACGCTCACGAGACGCGGCGATGCACCTATCGGTTCGGAACATTTGATTAAGCTCTACCTGGAGTTGTTTCTCATCCGCTTAAGGGAGACAAATGATCTAACCAAGCGCGAGCAACGGCTGTCCGCACCGACCAAGCAGCGAAGCGAAGCCGAGCTGGTGAACCGGATGCGCGACTATATGGAGCAGAATCTATACGGTGAGATCCGGCTTGAACAAGTGTACAAAACCTTTAACTTAAGCAAGAGCCATGCTCTCACGATCTTCAAAGCGCAAACCGGAGAAGGAATCATGAAGTATTATCGCAAGCTAAAAATCGAGCAAGCCAAAAAAATGATCCGCGAGCAGCGGCATAATTTCACCGAAATTGCCGCTCTTCTCCATTACAGCAGCGTTCATACCTTCTCGAGACATTTCAAGTCATTCGCGGGTATGTCTCCGTCGGAATATGCGCGAACAGTGATAGCTAGGATGTGACGTATTCTACATATCTTCGAAACAAAAAATTCTCCTTGCACGCTATCAATTAAAAATCTTGTTTAATTAAAAAGTCCCGCCAAAGCGGGACTTTTCTTCATATTTCTAGTTAGAGCGCAACGCATGATCCTTGATTGCTTTCAACCGCTTCATCACATCGTTTACTCCCTGCCGAAATAATGATGCAGCGCGTTGTACTCCACGTACAGTTGTCGTATGCCTCGATATTCGCCGAAATCGGCATGTACGTCTCTTATCGCACGCTCGCCATCCGCCCCGCCGCTTCGATGTCGTAGCCGCCCCGTTCCGAGCCTGCCGCGACCGCGCCGTACATCGCCGCGCCAAGCGCGGGCATCTGCTTCGAAGCCGCGACCTTGATCTCGCGGTTCGTCACGTCGGCGTATATCTGCATGAGCAACGCGTTTTTCTGCGGGAGGCCTCCGCAGGCGTACAGCTCGCTGACATCAATTCCGTTTCAGTGGAATGCTTCGACGATTTTGCGCGTGCCGAATGCCGTTGCCTCAAAGAGAGCCCGGTAAACCTCCCAAGGTTTCGTTAGCAGCGACATGCCGAGCATGACACCCGTCAGATCGGCATCCAACAGCACAGACCGGTTACCATTCCACCAGTCGAGCGCAACGAGGCCTGACTCTCCCGGACGAAGCTCGGCTGTTCGCCGCGTCAGGTAGGCATGGACGTCTTCCCCCGCAGCTTCGGCTTCCTGTAGTACGTAAGCGGGAACGGATTGCTCCACGTACCACTCATTCCCCAACCGGAATGCGCCATTCTTGGAGAAAAGAGCGGACTGCGAATCACATCTGCATACGATGCATATGGGGCTTCGCGCAGGTTGAGTAGATCCTCTAAGTAAAAGACCCCCTAAGCGGCTCCACTACTGTCATTCCCGCAGATAATGATGCTCTGAGAACACACGATATAGCGATAGCTTCTAGCCTTGTGTAGTTCTCCTTTTACGACTGGAAGCTCATCCTCTTGCCGAGGATCAATTGTTGCTTTCCTGATTTCGCCAATTCCCCGAAATTCTCTGCTTTGCGAAGGATAATCGATAGGTTCATGCTGGTAAGGAAATAATCTTGCAGATCTTTTGCCGCATTCAGAATGATAGGACAAGCTTTATTACTGATTACGATTTGCCAGCCTTCGCCGATTACAACTTCATCGTCATTCGAACGCACGGAAGGCATCCCGACGATTGGGTCTGTGCACTTCATCTAGCCGTCTGCGGAACTCGTAATTATTTTCCTTCATTCTGCTAATTTCCTCATGAGTCCGCGTTTAAACGGCATTTCATCTCTAGATAGCGGATAGGCAACCATTACTGTCGTGATTACATTCAACAACGTACCGACGATTACAATCCACAACGTATTGCCAAGCTTCCTCCATATTTCCGGATTTTGAATGATTAGTTTGTAGGTATCGCGGCTGAAGCCAACCGGAAACCCTTTCACTCTTCCGGATATGCCCCCGCTGGGATCACAAACTAAATCGACTTACAGCTTCCATAAGGAAGATCAGGAACAAACAATACAACCTGCTTCGTTATAGCTGATCCTGTAACCGCCGCTCCTGGAAACGCTTACATATACGCTCCCAGCGATAGCTTGGCTTTGGTCCATACGGCCATAGACAGCGCAGCCAGCTCACCGCGGGTAATCAGTCTGTCGATCCGGCAAGTGTAATTTGATTGGCTTCAGCACCCGCAAACGTCCGTTAAACCTTAAGAGCTGTCCAACAATCATTTTATGACCTCTGGGACAGCTCTTTCTAAATCTATCTTAATAGATGCGGTTTAACAGTCTCTCCATAAATACAGCCACTTCTGCTCTAGTTGCCTTTGCTCTGGGATGGAGAGAGTTGCCGTTACCTTCAATCAGCCCTGCTTCCAGTAAACCCGCTATGCTGCTGGCAGCATATTCTGCAACGCTCCCATGGTCAAGGAAACTAGACAACTGTTCCTTGTTCCCTTCTGCTTGTAGTTTCTCGAGTTTCGTCAACGCACGAGCTGCGATGGTAAACATTTCTTGACGGGAAATTTCTCCTTTCGGATTAAAGGAATCGTTGCCTGATCCTGTAATGATGCTCATTTGCTTAGCCATTCCTATCGCCTCGTAATAATAATCGGCGCTGAATACATCATTGAAATTTTTATTATCTTTTCCATCACCGTTCACATCCAAGAATCCTTTTAGATCTAAAGCCCTGACTAACATAGTGACAAAATCTGCTCGTGTAATATTTTTGGCTGGCCCAAAAGTATCGTGCCCCGTCCCTTTGATGACTTCTCTTGCTGCCAACGATTCGATCGCTGCCTGGGCCCATAGGTGGTTTCCAATATCCGAGAACGTTTTATAGACAAACGCTACCACATATGAACCGAAATGGTTCCCTTTAAAGCGAACGCTTTTTGTCGTTGGATCGTATTTTCCATTCGCAACCACAACCGCTTGGCCAGCATCGTTAATTGACCATATGACAATATGATTCGGCTTCGCGGCTTCCTTAACCGATGGTACATAAGGTATTTCTATTTCCACAGGTGTCTTCGGATGGCTCCATGCATAGGGTTCGCCATCTATTTTCATTGTGAAGTGGATTGCCGGATGATCGCCGATTTGATCCGTCACACTCTGAGACCATTTCGTTTTGTCTGCATCTCCTATGATGACGGTAACGATCTTGGCATTCGTTGCTGTCTTCTCTTGAAAGAAGCTGGAAGACAAAGTCATACGTGCGCGATGCGTGATAAGTTCGATTTTCTGCTTAGAGTTAAGATTGGAAATGGCCTCTGCCGGAATTGAAATTTCCGTACTATTCTTACCTTGTTCTCCGCTGATTTCAATTCGAATCGTTGCATGCCCCGAACTGTCCACTGGGGTACTCTTCCATGCTTTCTCTATAGCTTCCATGTTCACTTCGACTTTCGCAGTCAATCCATCGCCGTCAACTTTTGTGTTCATTTTAATCGTACCGTTCTCTACTTTAGGACCATCTGATGGGAAGTCCCCGCCTGATCCGCTAGGAACACCAGGTACACCAGGTACATTCGGACCTACTGGATCTACAGGTTTGTCCTTTGCTTTAACAGTCAAGCTGAATTCGGCAAATTTCGTTGCATCCACCGCGCTGGTGGCGCGAAGCACTGCAGTTCCTGGAGCTATTGCCGACACCAATCCAGTCGACGTAATTTGGGCTACGCCCATCGGCTGTTCTCCATATACGGACCAAACAACCGTTTTATTACTGGCATCCTCTGGTAGTATGCTCGCGTTCAGCTGTAGCGTCTCCCCGACTTTCAATATTCCTTCCGTTTGATTGAGATGAACCCCCTCCACGGCCGTCACTTCCTGAAGCTGAAATGCTAAATAATTCTCTGTATTCGCACCATCCATAATCCCATCATCTGTTAATCCAAGAACGCCGATGTTTGGATTATCGTTGTCATTTATATGCGTGGTAATACCAATCCATTGCTTCTCCGTTGCTGTGATGCCGATCGTTTCCCAAGGTATCGCGATTTCTACGCTGTATCCTGTATTTGTTTTTACTGATTTTTGAATGATCCCTTGTGTTAATTCGCTTGGAAAACCGTCCAGGTATGCCGTATCATCTCCAAATCTGAACAAATAGTGCGGTGCATGATCACCCTTACGCGGCCCCTTTAAGAAATCGCCATCAATAAAAATTTCCACTCCGTCTTCTTCCCAAACAGGGCGTTCCTGTGGGGCATGAATCACATCATCTGTCACATTAAAAGCGGCATATAAGTTTTTTGAATCCCACTTAAAACCTACTTTTGAGGTATTATTGGATTGCCCAAAGGTAGCGTAACCCATGTTGTAATTTAAATCCCAAGTGGATTCATCCAGCTTGCCATCGATCACAATTTCATCCTGCAAGCTTTCAGAGATTGTAAAACTGGCATTTTGGGGCGCGAACACTCTGTCTTTCCAATGGAGCGATGAAACCGTATCCTGGGAAACATCCGCTGTTAAACTTAGCTTTCCTGGCGCACTTGTTTCCTCAACATTCTTATCGTTGACATGAACGTTAAAACCAATGACATTCTCATTCCCAGGAGTCACTCCGATTACACGCCATGGTATCGCCACTTCCAGCGAATACCCCTCTCCTGTCTTAAGCGTATGCTGTTTAATGCCATCCGTTTCTTTAGGCTTTGTTCCATACGCATATACTTGATCATCATCATATCGAAACACATATCTTACGGTATGATCCGTGTACTCCCCCTTCATTCCATCACCGTCGATATAGATCTCCACAGAATCATCATCCCATGGCTTTGCCGCATTCGAATTTACCACATGATCATCTTTCACGTTAACTCCGACAAACAAATATTGATCATTATATGCCAGATTATATTTTGCCTCATTGTCCGTGGTCCCTGTTTTGTAAGTCAACTCTTTATCGATGTTCCATATGGCATCATTTACAACACCATCAATATCAGGCAAGATCGGACTATAATTGATCTCAATTTGCTTCATCGCCTCTGCATCGGGTTCTGTAAAATAAAAATGGTCAAAATACAATGTTATATCTAAATTGCCCGTGTAAGTCCAAAGTATAATAGATGATATGTTATTCTTATCCACATTGGCCAATTCCGAAATAGGAAAAGCAATATGATGAGCACCAGGGGTAATTCCACCTAATGCGTGATCGGAGGCAACATTCGATTTGTCGTAAACCTTAACAAAAAGCTCCATGGCAGATTGCGAAGCGTTAAACACATCGAATTCCAATGTCTTGGCCTTTGAAATATCTTTGTTTTCCGAGCCAACAGGCAACACCATACTTGGATAGCTTCCGCCCGCCTTATCTGGAATCTTAACTTTCAACGATTTAATACCGCTGGTCACATGTTCCTCCGACAAACCTTCTTTAGTTGCCCCATCATACATAACAATTTCGTCCAACGATTGCTCATCTTCAAAATCATTAAAATTGATCTTTTTCATAATGGGTTCCATCGTTCTCGAATTCTGAATAAAACGTCTAGTGATAACTTCGTTCTGAGCATCCTTATTCAGGGTGATTGTAACCTCATTGACACCCACTTTTGATGGAATGCGTGTAACGTATTTCTGTGCAACATTGCTTCCGTCAACAGCTGTACCTGCAACTGCCACACCGTTGATAGTCACATCCGTACCTATCTCAGCATAAACAGTTACTTCTTTTTCCATTATGCCAGAGGTAAGGCTGCTAATTGCAATAAGCGAATTCGGATTTTGATCCAATTGCTCAATGATTCCTGCCACTTCACTGCGTACATCTTGGAGATCCTGGGGATTTAATGTGAAAGATTTAACATTTTTAAATAAGGAGTCATCATACAATTTCATAATATCGTCTACAGAAATATCGACCTTTAAAAATTGTGCAGCTTCTTTAACTTTTTGCTCCAGCAACCATAAATACTCATAGTCTTCATTGCCGTCGCGAATGGCTTGTAGTCTCAATGTAGGAATGGCTCCGTCAATTCCGTATTTATCGCCCGGATATAACATCGAGCCTTCACCATTTGCACCTTGAAAGGAAACGGGATCCGTCCAAATATCACGATTCACATATTCAACGCCGTTATATTTCTTGTAAATATTCACTGCCCAGTATAAATTGCCTTCGATTCCATATGACTTCTGCATCCAGGACAACATTCGCGCGCTGATCAAATTATCGTCAATATGATACGTAGGGTAAGGGTTTTGATTGGCAATGCATCCGTACCACCACATATGCCCTCCATTGGCTTGATGCGCCCTGGCCATTTCCAAACCTTGCTCCGTTGTAAATTCACTAAATAGTGGGGAAAACGTATTTACATAGGGCGCCAAATCTGGTTTTATTCCGCTTGTCACAATATGCCGTAATGTTGGATCAATAGCTTTGATTTTATTGCTAAAATCAATGACTTTGGGATACAGGGCTGGAGTCGGCTCATCAATATCTCTGCCCAGATAATAATAGGCTTTATCAAGAAGTCCTGCCGCATCCAGATCGTTAACCAGCTTTGTTGCTTTTCCATTGTCAAAATCTGAAGCCTCATAGGGAATCCGATAAGCCGATACACGTGGATTATTCACATATGGTGCGGCATCCAGCACAAATTGATCGTAATCGGTAGACGGTATAGGTAAATCCATTGCTGTAATATGATAGTCAAGCATCAGATCATAGTAATTCCTCATCAGTTCCCAATATTCCGGGCTGTTGAGCGTAATTCCAGGGTGACCTGCCAGCAGCATATCTCCGCCCCAGATTGTAAAGGCGGTCTCTGCGTGATTTTCCTCTGGAAGCGCAAAGTTTCTGACCTTTACGTTAACAGGAACATGATTCACCTGTCCGTTAACCGTTAAGCTAATTGAGCCTGTATATACTCCTGAAGGTGTGTCGGCATCCGTTCGGACCGTAAACCAAAATGCCTGATTCTCTCCTGCTTCCACATTTACAGTACCGTGCAGTCCTATATAAGAATCAAGAGGAATCAACGCGTCCGGATACCATCCAACGGGTAAAGCTCCGTTTGTGCTTTTGGTTACATTTACGTAATGCTGGACAAAAATTTGCACATCTTGAGAAGGAATGATTGAGCTCTCATAGGTAAGATCCGTGATGCTGACCTCTGTCACTTCAGCCCCGTCTTCCCCAGCAGTAACGAACGCTTGACCGCTCTCATATTCTCTTTTGGCCATATCCAAATTAATACTATTGCCAACAAGCGGGGCTTGATGCTTTAATATATTCATCGTATTGGGAGCCGTCCAAATTTGATACGTATTCGCATTCGCTAATAAGTTGTCAGATACAGCAGCCTGTGCATTCGAAATCGATCCACCCATAAAGATGGACGGAACCGTTAAACATAAGATGAGGATTCTAACCAATATACTCCGACTCATTTTTTTCATTTGCACCATGATTATTCATCTCCTTATAAGTAATATACAAATTAATTGGCAGCGCTTTCACCTTGATTCAGGTAAACTTATTCGCACTTGCAATCAGATGATAGGAAACAAAATAGTCCGTTTCTGCGCCGTCCTGTATGGACCTGGCGTCAAAGTAAAGCCTTCTCTCTTCAAGCTCCTCGATTCGCTCGACTGTGCCTGCTAAATAATCGGCTATCCGTTCTTGCGCGGATTTCAATCTTGCTGATAGTCCTCCATAACGAATATCTAATACTTCCCATCCATGAGGCTTGTTCGTGCTCATCCATTGTCCACGATGCGAAGTTCGTAAAACCTCTACTCTCACCAGCAATTCAGGCAATTCATTCGTAGCCATATGTTCTAATAACGCATGATTTCCATCCGCATATGCGCTTCTTAGACGTATTCCTAAATCCGCCTTTATTGCAAGTACATCAGCCAAGCAGGCAAGAACGCCGAATAGACGATTAGCCGTATCCTGACTAGCCTCCTGCTCCCGATACAACTTGGCAAGCCGGCCATAATGGTCCGCAACCTCTGTATTCTCAATGTGTTTGTCGAACAGCCCCAACAGGACATCCTGCCACAGCAAATATTTCGATGGATTGGAGAAATCGCCGTGCTCCGTCTTCACGCCTGATATATGATCCATTCGCTCAATATTCATATAATGATCATAAGGAATGCCCGTACAAAACAGCGTTCTGCGTTGTAATCTCTGCTCATCCACAACCTTGGCATAAGCGTGTTCTGCGTATAGCTGCAAACTCGGAAGAATCGACCATAGATTGTTCTCCGCCCCGTTGTCCCCCCACGCCGTTGCGAACACTTCCCTTACATTCTCCTGTTTGCAGGCTTGCAGTGCTGCATGGGTGCATTGTAACGTACGCGTATAATGCGTACTCATGCCGAGCCAAGTCCAGATGCCGCCAGCGAATACAGGTACGGAGCCGAGCGCCCGATGCTTGCGTATCATCGTCTCGTAAAATTGCTGCTCATAATGATAATAATCCCAATAAACAAGCTGTATTCCCTGCGGAATGCGATTCACATGAGCTTCATCGATTACAGAATCGAGATCATAATAATCGTGCGTTGCAGAGCCGATCCGAAAGTACATGTCGCTCCAGATCAGCGGCTGCAAGCCATAACGTGTCGTAATGTCCTCTACCTTGGACAAATGCTCGTTCATAAGCTCAAATCGATTACGGTTCCCATAGAGATCCAGACCACGGCCACGCCCCAAGCCGTGGGCTTCGTCCATTCCGATATGTATTCGACGGCTGCGGAACGTACGCGATACACTGCCTACCATTCGGTCAATCAACTCGTAGGTAGGGTCCTGCCCTACCAGAAGTACATCATGCGTATCTCTTACAGCGGCCGAAGCCTCCCACTTCAGGAAGGACTCGAGATGACCGAGCGTCTGAATGCAAGGAATCATCTCGATGCCAAGCTCCGCCGCATAGGCATCGCATTCCTGGAGCTCTTCCGGCGTGTATCTGCCGCGCATATAACCAAAATACGGTTCGTTCTCTACCGTATAAGTATCCTCTGTATAGAGCATGAGCGTATTCATGCCCATCAAAGCCATGTAACGCAGCAATTCTTTAACACTATCCACTTTAGGAACGGCATTCCGGGAGCAGTCCAGCATGAATCCGATTGTATCGAATTGCGGTTGTTCGCGGATTTCTGTATACTCGTGCGATCGGAGGGCTTCCACCAATAGACCGACTGCCCGGAGCAAGTGATTGCTTCGATTATAAATAATAGTGGCGCCTGCTCCTTCGAACCTTACGAGTAGCTCTGCGTTTTCTGTTCTCTCCAGCGTAACTGGAAATCCTCCGGTGTCCGACCGTTTCATAGCCAGCATGTCGCACAGGATGTCCACTCCATTATCCAAACCACTAAGCTCTCCATAGAACGAAAGCTGTTGCTGTCCCATGCTCATCCTTTCATCGCTCCCATCGTTGCGCCTTCCATAATTCTTTTTTGGAAGATTACATAGAAAATAATAGAGGGGATCATAACAATAATGACTCCCGCGAACATTGTCACCCAATCCGACGTATATTGCATCTTCATATTCGCTTGGTACATGTTGACCCCAATCGTATATTTATCAGGATCGCCCAGATAGATGAAGGGGCCGAGAAAGTTGTTGTACAAGCCGAGAAACTTGAAGATGGCTACGGTAACGATTCCCGGTGTAGACAAGGGCACGATAATCCGCCAGAACGTCTGGAAGATCGAAGCTCCGTCCATGAACGCGCTCTCCTCCAGATCTCTGGGAAGCGAAGCCATAAATCCGCCGAGCAGCATGAGGAAAAATACGTTCTCGCCGAAGCTGTCCAGTATGATCAGGCCTGATAAACTGTTCGTTAGATGCAATGTTTTCATTAGAATGTATTGGGGGACCAGCGCGTTGATTCCCGGCAAGAACAGGGAAAGCATAATCAGGCCCCATATCAGCTTTCTTCCCTTGAACTTCATGCGCGTTAATGCGTATGCATTAAGCGTTGTCAGGAAGGTGCCGAGCACCAGACTCACGCCGACATAATACAACGTATTCAACAAAGACTTGCCGATATTATATTCATTCCAGGCCTTGGAATAATTGCCCCATTGCAGATCCGTTGGCAAAGCCCATATATCCTGAAAAAAGGCAGCGTTTGTTCTAACAGATTGATACAAGATCCACACGACTGGAAAAATGATGGAGATCGCCCATAAAAACAGCAACAGTCTCCAAAATACATCCATTAAAGTTCGACGTTCTGCCATGCCCTGGTTGCCTCCCCCTCCTTGATTACCCGTGCTAATACTCGACAGGATCATCCGGATATAGTTTATCAATAATTAGTTTTGCTCCAACCAGAATGACGAAGAGGAACATCCCGATAGCGGAAGCGTAACCGTAATTATGATATTCTTTGCCAAATGCGAGATTAAACATATACAGCCCAATAACGTCTGTGGAACCTTCCGGCCCGCCATTCGTCAAGATCATGATGATCTCGAAGCCCTTAATCGAACCCAATACCGCGAATACAACACATACCCGGATAACACCGCGGATTAGTGGAATTGTAATCAGGAAGAGGATAGTCATCGGACGAGCGCCCTCAAGATGAGCCGCCTCATACAGAGATTTAGGTATACTGCTGATTGCATTAATGAAAATGACGACGTAAAGTCCAACTCCGCCCCATACCATCGGCAATACCAACGCCCAGAAGGCCGTTCTTGTGTCTCCAAGCCAGTAGAAATCATTCATGTTCAAGCCGATCAGTTCCAGCAGACCATTCAGCATCCCGAAGCTTCCATCGAAGATAAACGACCAGAGCAACGCAATAACGACAGCTGACAAAACGTTCGTAAAAAAATAAATTACTTTATACATCGAATTTTCTTTATATGTCTTATTATTCAACAAATAGGCCAATAGCAATGAAATGAAAACAATAAGCCCGGGAGCGATAATCATATATAACAAGTTATGGTACAAAGCGCGCCAGACGAATTGATCCTTAACCATATGGACATAGTTATCGAACCCTACATACTTGGCATCCGTTAATCCATCCCAATCCAATAGGGAGTAATAAACCGACAGCACATTCGGATACAGGGTGAACAAAATATAACCAAGCAGCGATGGAGCAACCGCAAGGAACAAGAACAAAGCGCGCTGTCTTCTAGCCTTACCGGATCCCTGCCGCTTTCGCACGACGGCTTCATTGACATTCATCCCGGAGTTCAAAGCATCTCCTCCTTACCCAAGTAAAACGGCTTCGCCGTCTTCAGACGGCGGTATACGTTTGGTTTACGTTTGGTTCATATTCGGGAGGAATTACTCCCCCCGAACCTATTGCAGCTTACTGCTTTGGACGGTCCTTATCTATAGCCGCTTGCTTAAGCTTCTCAGCTTCTTCCAATACCGGTGCCGGATCCTTCTTCCCTGTTGCTACTGCGGTGATCAGTTCGCTCAAGATCTTATCGGCTTGTCCATGCTCGGGACTTGTGAGGTTGAAGTTGTGGCGATAAGAAATATATTCGACTTTGTGCTTAGTCGCATATTCCATTACAGCCGCTTGTGTAGGCTGCAGCTTGGCGATGCGGGCAGGATCTTCACCAAAGTCCAGTCTTCCCGGATACGTTCCCGCTTCTGCAGCAAGCGATTCCTGAATCTCGAAATCGTATAAGCTAAGGATAAATTCTTTGGCCCATTTCTTATTGAGATCAGGCTTGTTTTTCCATATTGTAAATCCAACATCCGCTACTCCGGCATTGACGAAAATAGTTTGGTCAGCATCATTCACAGCAGGGATTGCCATGAATCCCCATGCGAAGCCTTCCGGCGTGCTGTCTTTCATCTCGTTGCCCACCCAATCTCCGGTCGAGACGAGCGCGGCCTTATGCTGCAAAACCTGCATTTGCGATTGGGTATGATTTAACGCCGCGACTCCGGATGGGAAGTAACCCTTCTTGCCGAATTCGTACATCCGGTTCCAGGCCTCTTTGTTTTCGGTGGTCGTTAACAAGGGGCCGTCAAAATTACGGAAGTTTTTAATGTAAGTATCGAAGGTGCCATTGGCCTTGGCCAGATTGAACTGAATGACATTAAACACATAGTCCGTTAGGTAGCCGGCATACACGCCCGGGAATGTAATCGGAATAATGCCGTCGGCCTTAATCTGGTCCAGCAGCGCTACAAATTCGTCCCATGTCCCAGGGCTCTTATTCCAGCCCTTCTCATCGAACAGCTTCTGATCGAAGAACAATCCAGCTGTATATCCGCCGACCGGCATTCTGGCTGTAAAGCCGATACTGCGCGAATTGTCGTAGGCATCATCGGAGATGACCGATCTCAGCTTCTTGCTTGTTTCTCCCGGCAGATCGCGCTCCCACAGATCATCCTGTGGCTCCAGCTTTCCTGCAGCCGCTAATCGCTCGAGCTGACCCGTTGCCGTAAAGTTCGGGATGAACAGGTCGAACATGTCATTGTCATCGCCCGCTGCGATTTTCGGTTCGAGTATTGTCGAAAGCGTTGGTGTGGAAGTAATATCGAATGTGACATTCGGATACTTCTCCTTGAAATTCTTCACCGCCAGATCCAACCATACACGTCCCGCTCCCGCTTCCCAGAACCCCATCTTCAGTGTTACTTTCTCGTCCTTGGGCAAGCCGTTCTCCGGATATACATTCGATTCTGTTGCAGCAGCCGGTTCACTCGCTGCCGGACTTGAGCTTGCAGGACCCGTGCTTGAATTCGCCGGTTCGTTGTTATTCCCGGAGCATCCTGCTAGCAGAACAACTACCATTACTAAAGATAATAATAACGCGCTTGCCTTTTTCATTCATGTGACCCCCCAAATTATATTCAGTTGATATTATATAAAGCTGCCGATTGCTCAGCTCAACTGCATACGGTACTCGCATAGAGGCGCGCTCAATAAGGCGATCGCAACAGAGCTTCCGCCCGCCACTCTGGATTGCTCGGCCGCAAAGGCCATCAGGTGGCTTTGTACGGAAGCTTCAGCCGAAGTAAGACCACTGCCTCCGTTATTGTTCTCATTGCGAACTTGCTTCAAGAATTCCCGTACCAGGCCTTCATCCCCGCCTCCGTGTCCTCCTTCTTCAACAACCAGGGCAACAGGGATTGCTTCCTTCCCGTAAGGGTACAGAACAATCTCGTTTTTCTCCATGTAACCTCTGATTTCACCCAAGGTCCCCATGATTTGAACGGTTCTGGAAACATCGTGAGAGAACCCGGACATCGTGAAGGAGGCGGTTGCGCCGCTTTGGAACTCCATGTTAACTACCTGATGATCGACTACATTATTATCGCAGCGATACACACAGCGCCCGAACGGGCCGTTCTGAAGCGCTTCATGAATATTTTGCGGCGTCGGGTCGCCGGTGATGAATCGGGACCATTCGTTCGTTGCATCCTCTTCATAGATTCGGATCGCTGAATATGGACATTCCCGTTCAACCGCACAGCCCTCCGTACATCTGGCGGTTGAACCCGCCGGAGCATTCTCCGGACGGAAATGCAGCAGCGAGCCATACGAGCTGACTCTTACACACCTCTCGTCGATCAACCAAGATAAGATATCCATATCGTGACAGGATTTCTGCAGGATCATCGGACTCGTTTCTTCGGACTTGTTCCAGTTGCCGCGAACGAAGCTGTGCGCCATATGGAAGTAACCGACATTCTCGCTTAACTGTATAGATACGACACGGCCGATGGAGCCGCTTGTAATGATCTCTTTGATCTTCGACCAGAACGGGGTATACCGCAGCACATGACTGACCGTTAACAAGCGGTTAAACTTGCGGGATGCGTCAGCCATGGCGATGACCTCCTCAGCCAATGGAGACATCGGCTTCTCCAGCAGCACATCGTACCCCAACTCAAGAGCCCTTAAAGTCGGTGCGTAATGCATTCGGTCTTGTGTGGAGATAATCGCAATATCGGCCATTTTACGATTAGATATAACCTGTTCCCAGCTTTCAAATACTTGACTTGGCGTTAATTGGTGCTCAGCCGCCGCAATCCGTCTTCGTTCTTTATCCGGTTCGGCAACTGCGACGACCTTTAGCTCCTCCGGGTACTTGCCCGCATATGCCCCGTATACGAATCTTCCTCTCGCACCGGCTCCTACGATAACTGCAGTGATTTGTCGCACAACGATGAATGATCCCACCCTTCTAAGCATACATCAGTAAACTTATTTTCAAGGAGATCATAACAGTCGTTATATTTACCTGTCAACGCTAATTTTTATACAAATTTTAAAACTGTAAGACCTCTTCACCTCTCAATTCTCGCATTAAAATTTACTTTATAGAGCTTAAAATTGACGAATACCGCTGTTTATCGCTATAATATAACCAACGTTATATTTGATTCTTAGAAGAAGAAGGGGATTGCCCATGGTTACGAAAAAGGAGATCGCAGAGCACCTTGGCATTTCGCGGACAGCCGTATCTCTTGTATTGAACAACACGCCTAGCAGTACAATTTCGGCAGATACACGGAATAAAATACTCCGGGCAGCCAAAGACCTGGGTTACAGGGATGTGGAAGTCTCCCCTAAGCTTTGTTATGTGCTTTACGATAGGGATGCGAATGACCCGCGTTATATCGCCGATTTGCAAATCATGGAGGCGGCGGCCAGCCGTTTCAATTATGGTTTGATTTTCATGAACATTACTCATGCCCCCGAATCCTTAAGCAAACTGCAGAGGTCGTTGGACACTCAGGAGATTGACGGGTACATTGTATCTGGTGACGTGGATGAGGTCATTCTGAGTATGTTCCGAATGGCGAATACCCCTTATCTGTTATATGGGATGCCTTTACGCGGCAAGAATGACAACTTTATCTCCTTCGATGATAAGAAGCTGGCTTACGATGCCACTCATTATTTAATCACGCTTGGCCATACCCGTATCGCCTTGTTTATGGGCAGTCTGGACTACAATATCCATCAATTAGCACTGGAAGGTTATCGCGAAGCTCTTGAGGCGAAGGGAATTCCGCTGGATAAATCGCTGATTCAGATTAGCAATGATGAGAATGGTTATGAGCTCTGCAAGAGAGCCGAGATGCTGCAACTGCAATATACGGCCGCCTTCTGTGTGAATACCGTTATCCAGTTCGGCGTTCTCCAGTATCTTCAGAGTACAGGCGTATCCGTACCGCACGACATCAGCCTGATCGGTTCAGGTCTGAGCGAGCTCGTGAAGATCAGCGTCCCTCAGCTAACCACTTATTACGTATCCGCAGAGGAAAAGGAAAAGACGGTATCTATGCTGCTTGAGATCATTAACAATCGTAATTCGGAGCGTACATTTTCGTCGCGGGTTACGGAATTCGAACGGTTCGAGGGCGGTACTGTTTCTCCTTGGAGACAGGGAATATAACGCTAGACAGCGGTTGCCCCCATATTCGGGAAGCAACCGCTGTCTCGGCCACCTGTATTCAGAGTTCCACCCTGACCAGCATGCGCACCGCACCATTGCTTGCGGAGATTCTGCAGTTTCTCGAAAATAATGGCCACAAGAAATTCAGCACCATTACTGACGAATTCATCTCGCAGTATATCTCAAAAGCATCATTGGACATACCCAAGAGCATGGAAAGAATGGTCCATGCTCTTGGTATACTGGTATCCTACCTGAAATCAAAGGGTATTGGCGCCTTGAGAATGGATCCGTCCATTCTTAAGCTTGCATCCAGAGGCAGAAAGATACTCCCGTACCAGAGATGAGGTTCTAGCTCTTCTGGGGGCCATTGACAGGAGTACCGATGCGGGCATACGCGATTATGCAGTGGTCACGCTTGCCGCCAAACAATCCCAACCAAAAAATGATAAGCCATTTGTCTGAAATCCTTGAGCAGTACAGTACACGAAGATCAATCGCAGTTACAGTTTCATCGTTACTAATACGAATAGTCTCGAAAATTATCCACGCCACAATGTATGAGATAGAATAAAAGAAAAACTGAATTTTTCTGCTTCCTGCTCTATTTTCAGTTCAAATGCTTTGTTTATTAAAATGCTCAGATCTTCATCATCTGTAGTTTCAATAGATTTCTTGTAGTGTTCCTCTAATAACATACAATTGAAGTCAACATATCCAAATATCTGTCTTTACCAGACAAAAATCAGGTCTGATCTTCCCCACTACAATTCGTTTTCCTATCGGCACAAAAGGCCACTTTCAGAGCACAACGAAAGTGGCCTATCGTATTACACTGTAATATGCGAACCATTTTTTTTGAGCCTTCAGAAATGCGTGAGCCCTTGTGCAGCAAGGCTTCTCCCTGACTCTCTACTTTACTTTTGTTACCATAATACCCCACTATAAAGTAAGCTAAAAATCATTCGTCATATCTACCCACTTCAAATCCAATACAACCGAAACTTTAATCGTATCTCGCAACACCTTATTTTTATAGTCACTGTCGTCTTGTGCAAAAGAGAAATACTTCGTCGAATACTGATAACTATAGACTTCTAAGTATCGACTCGACATATCTCCACCACGCACTCCACATGAACCGTCCAAGGAAACATATCCACCGGCACAACCTCAGTCGTCCTATACCCGCCGTCCTCCAACACACGTAAATCCCTTGCAAGTGTAGAAGGGTTGCAGCTCACATACACCACTCTCTCCGGTTTCATCGCCAGAATCGTCTCAAGCAGTGCAGGATCGCAGCCTTTGCGCGGCGGATCAACGACGATGACATCCGCCGTTATGCCTTCCTTACGCCAGCGAGGAATAACAACCTCCGCAGGGCCCGCCTCGAACGAGGCATTCGTAATGCCGTTGAGCGCCGCATTCCGCGCCGCATCCTCGATTGCCTCGGGTACGATTTCAACGCCATAAACGCGTCCAGCTTGCCTTGCAAGAAACAACGATATCGTACCGATGCCGCAATAAGCGTCAATCACGGTTTCCGAGCCTGTTAAGCCAGCATATTCGACCGCTTTACGATATAACTCCACCGTTTGCATCGGGTTCACTTGATAGAACGATCTCGCCGATATTGCGAAGCGAATGCCGTCGAGTTCATCATAGATAACCTCGCTGCCCCAGAGGACACAAGTCTCATCACCAAATATAACGTTCGTATTCCGCTCGTTCACATTTTGAACGATGCTCTTCACGCCAGGGAGCTCCTCGCGGATGCGCCTCACCCATTCATCCGACGAAGGCAGCTTCCTGCTGTTCGTAACTAACACGACCATGATCTCGCCGGTGACAACGCCTGTCCGTGCCATCACATGGCGCAGTACGCCGCGGCCTGTCTCCTCATCATAAGGTGTAGCGCCAAGCTCACGTCCGATTCGCTTTACGACACGAATAACCTCATCATTATGCTCATGCTCAATCAGACAATCGTCCATATCGATAATCCGATGGCTGCCGCGGGCGTAGAAGCCTGCAATTAATTGACCATCTTTAGAACTGGTGCCGATCGGTACGGATGCTTTATTGCGATAACGCCAAGGCTCGTCCATTCCAACAGTAGGGTGAACAACAATTCCAGCAGAAGCATTCTCTCCATCCGACAGATTGCCTTCACCATCCACATTCAGTTTGCCGATTCGCATCAAGTTATCCACAACATGCTGGCGTTTCCACTCCAGTTGCGCCGGATAATCGAAATGCTGCAGCTGGCAGCCGCCGCATTCCTTATAAATATCACAAGGCGGCTCCACGCGCGATGGGCTCTTAAGCATCAGCTCTTCAAGCTTCGCATAACCATACTGCTTCTTTACCTTCATCACCTTCGCGCGCACACGCTCACCAGGAAGTGCTCCCTGTATAAAAAGGGTAAAGCCGTCAGCGCGGCCTACCCCTTCTCCATCATGTGTCAGGCCGATAATATCGACGGTGACTTCTTCATTTTTCTGAAAAGGCGCATCTGCTGGAATCGTCGCTGCTCGAGTACCCGTACCCGCAGCACTGCGCGATCTGCCTTTGCCGCCTCTGCTTCTACCTTTGTTCATAAACTCTCTCCGCTCTATCTTCAATGCTGTTGCATGCTAGTTCCTATTTATCATTCCCAGATTTCCGAATACATAAGGGCTTAACGGTAAGTCGATTCCCCAGTCTCATCAGCAAAAATACGCAAATGCGACGGCAGCACCGAAAAAGTACACGGCAGCACGCCGCCATATTCGCCATCGAGGTTAATTTGCACATAATCCGGTGTAGTCACCTTTAGTTCATTCGTCCGGAAATGAATCACATGTGGATCGTTCAAATGCTCACCGCGCAGCGCAAGCGTCACAAGCTTTATAAATTCCGGCAGATTGCATTTGCGGATAAGCAGGACGTCAAGAAGCCCGTCATCAAGCTTGGAGTCCGGCGCCAATCGCTCGAAACCGCCGACCGAATTGCTGTTGCATATGAGGAACATCATGAACTCATCATGGAATTCACCTACACCAGCTGCATGAAAAGTCAGCTCAGTTGGCCGAAGTCGGGTCATTTTCTCCATGCCCTTCATATAATATGCCAGCTGCCCAATCATCGTCTTAAGCTTGCTCGGCACATCATAGGTCAGTTCCGTTAAGGAGCCGCCTCCAGCAATATTGATAAAATAGCGATCATTCGCCTTACCGACATCAATCGGCCGGCTATATTGCTGAATAATAAGGTCGACTGCGTACTCCCAATGCTTCGGAATACCCATCGCCCGTGCGAAATCATTCGTTGTGCCTACTGGCAATATGCCAAGCGGAGGTCGATTCGCCTTGTTCGTCAAGCCGTTGATAACCTCATAAAGCGTACCGTCACCGCCTGCTGCAATGATCATATCATAGCCGCGGTCTGCGGCTTCAGCCGCTGCAAGCGTAGCATCTCCCTCGCCTATCGTGGCGTGGCAGCTCGTCTCAATACCGCCCTGTTCAAGACGCTGAAGAATATCTGGCAATCTTTTTTTCATTTCTTCTCTTCCCGATGTCGGGTTATATATAAGTCTTGCTCGTTTGATTGCCATCTCGGTTCACCCCTAACAATCATTCAACCTAACATTTATTCTGTAAACGTGACATGCTTCTCTTCGCACAACCGTTGTAAACCGTCGATCATCTGATGCTCCAGCCACTGCTCAATCGCTGCATTAGGAAGCATCGTCTTGCCGTTATAGCGATATACAAAACCATTAAGCCGATTTGGAATGACATGATTGGTAAAATAGCCTTGGCTCAGAAATAGCGGCACAACAATGACCGCTTCCTGTGGATTCGCTGCCTGCATCGCTGCCAGCTTTCCTGCCGCTTGATCTGGCAATAGCATGGCATACTCTGCGCGCTTATATCCACCGAGCCCTCTAACCCGCTCGCCAAGCTTCTTCAGCCCTTCCTGCCAGCGCTCATGAAATACCTTTTCTTTGCTTCCGTGGCCAATAAGCAGTAACGCTTCTGACTCTGGTCTTGTGGATAAGGGTGCAATGTTTGAAGCCAGCAGCTCTGCAATTTGGGGATCATCGTCAATTGGGAGACCATAATGAATTGTAGCTTTGACTCGAAATGTACCTAAGTCACCCTCCAGATCGGAAACCCATGGAAAACCAAATGCTTGCCCAATTTCATCCACATGTGTACTACCCGAAGAAACGAACAGCGGCACTACGAACATATCCGTAACACCTTGCCCCTCTAATTCATCAATGCCATCCTGAATAAGCCGTCCCTCCACGATCTCGAGAAAGGACGACATAATTGGAACACCTGATAAACGGGGCGAAGCCGCTGCTGCTGCAACCGCCTCATCAACTAACTGTACCCATGCAGCTTCTCTGGAGCCGTGGCTAATGACAAGAATGCCTGGCTTCATCGCATGATTCCTACCTTCCAAGCCGTTCTAGAGCCATTTTATAACCGTCATTGCCATAGTTCAAGCAACGCTTCACTCTCGATATTGTTGCTGTACTCGCGCCTGTCTCGGCTTCAATCGCGTTATAAGTGCTGCCTTTTCCGAGCATCCGTGCTACTTCAAGTCTTTGTGATAACGATTGGATCTCATTCACCGTACACAGATCATCGAAGAAAACATAACATTCCTCAACTGACTTCAATGTAAGCACCGCTTCGAATAATTGATCTATTGCTTTATCGTTCAGCTTTTTAAGCTGCATGCGAATTCACTCCTATTAAAACTAATGCTACTATTGTAACTTTTTTAACCGTTTTTTTCAAACATTACCGAATTAACGCAAGGAAATGCTCCACTTATTTGACGCGAACTCACATACAAGCAGCAGGCATTTATCTAGAAAAAAATCTGCACCCCGAGACATTCGTCCAATCCTTATGTTCGCCTACTCCATAAACTGTTATAAAAGAAGGGTTGTGATCCGTGTGAACTATCGCAATAACCCCGGTACCGGCAACCAGCAAAACGATTGGCACGGCGGCCAGCGTCTGGCACAAGAGCCGTTCAGCAAATCGTCTGGCGCAAAGTCGAGCGGTTTCAGCTTTGGCGGAAACCTGCCAACAATGCCGCCGGCTTCGCAGCAGGCGCAGGATATCCTGCCCGTCGTTGTACCGGATACAGCTGCTGAGCTTATAGAATCGACCACTAGCACCAAAGCAAGCGGCTTCTCACTTGCCAATCTAGGCGAAATTAAAGGTTATATCGATCGTTTGGGCGGCATCGACGGTATCTTAACGACCGTGACAAAGGTCCAGAAGGTCATGTCGAGCGTTTCTCAAATGGCTCCGCTTGTCAAAGTGCTTATGGGCTCCTTTGGCAAAAAATCAAAAGAATCTGATGACGATGATTCTGACGAATGGAAACCTAAGCGCCGCAAACGCCGCAAGCCAAGAGCTGGTTCCGGCTCAGGCAAAAAAACAGTTCGTCGTCGCCGTACTACGCCTAAGAAACGTTAAACACGGATTCGAAGGTTTATTCTAAACATATTTAACCTACATCTATTAAAGTGAAGCACCCTGATTGCCGCGAATAGCGCAGCGATCGGGGTGTATTTTATTTCATCAATTTATGCACATGATCACACTGAAAATAAAATAGTTATCCAGCTGTGGATAACCCATTTCCCTTGTCTGTCCACATAAAAACCGTTTGAATTCGTACATCATTGTTGTGAACTGTGTACAAGTACAACCTTCGACAGTTTTCGTCAGCTTCCATCTTGCAATCCATACACAGCTGTTCGTACAATGTGCATATGTTTTCTGCTTATGCTGAAAATATATAAATATTCAAAAGAAAAATGAAGCAATTCTGCCGCATATTATGGTAGCAACGAAGCTCCAGCGGCTGTACAATCATCAAAAGTGGAACTCATACACAGCTGTTATTAATTATGTGCATAGATGCAATTTTCGCGAATTTTCGATAAACGTTGTCCACAGAGGATAAACGTTAGAAGAGAACACAAAAAATAGTGAGGAAAATCTCATTCCCCATGAGCCTAGGCTCATGGCGAGTGAGGTTTTCCTCACTATCTCATTTAAAGAGTCAGATCACTATATTACCGAAGAGTAATCGTTTTTTCAAGCTTTTCTTATAGGAAGAAGAAATGAATGATCCAGTAGAAAAACATCGCCATGATGATTGTAATGGGAATTGTAATAACCCACGCAACGATGATACGACCTGCAACTCCCCATTTAACAGCGGAGAAACGTTTCGCGCTGCCGACACCAAGGATTGAAGACGTAATAACATGTGTTGTACTTACTGGAAGATGAAGCATCGTAGCCGTCAAAATAACGGCTGCTGAACCAATGTCAGCTGCAAAGCCGTTGATTGGCTCGATTTTGAAAATTTTTGTCCCCATCGTTTTGATGATTTTCCAGCCGCCGACTGAGGTACCGAGCGCCATTGCTGTCGCCGCGGAAATTTTAACCCATAGTGGAACGTCCATCGTGGTTTGAATACCGGAAGCAACTAGAGCAAATACGATAATACCCATTGCTTTTTGAGCGTCATTCGTACCGTGAGAGAACGATTGGAAAGCAGCTGTCAGAATTTGACCGAAGCGAAATCCTTTATTCACCTGATGCGGGCTTGATTTGGCAAAGATCTTCTTGAGAATCCACATAATGATAAAACCTGCGGAGAAAGCAATGAGCGGTGAAAAAATCAACGCTTGTACAATCTTGATCAATCCGCCGCTGTTAATTGCGCTCATACCTGCTCCGCCGATTACTGCGCCTGCGAGGGAGCCAATCAAAGCATGTGAGGATGAGGAAGGAATACCGAACCACCAAGTAATCAGGTTCCATGCGATTGCTGACAATAGAGCCGCAATAACTATGGGAACGCCATGCTCCAGCTCTGCTGGATTGGCTACACCTTTACCAATTGTAGCCGCAACGCCTGTAAACGTAATTGCACCGACAAAGTTCATTACGGCGGCCATTACGATTGCAACTCTAGGTTTTAACGCCCGAGTCGACACGGCAGTTGCAATCGCATTTGCCGTATCATGAAATCCATTTATAAAATCAAACGAAAGCGCTAGAAATACGACAATCCATAGAACCATTAAATCCATTGTAAAAGACTCCCACTCTCTAGATTAGCTATTACGCATAATGATCGATTCCAGCGTATTGGCAACGTCCTCGCAGTAGTCGGTCGTTTGCTCTAGCATCTCATAAATCTCTTTGCGCTTCATCAGCTCAATTGGATCTGTGACATTTGCGAACAAGCTCTTGATGCAAACCCGAAGCAGGTCGTCAGCTTGGTTCTCCAGCTCGTTAAGTGCAATATTTGGCTCGCGTATAGCAAGCAGCTTCCGTTCTGTAAGCAAATAAATTGCTTTCTTAATTTGATGCGACGAACGAACGAGAATATCGCCAAACAACGTTATGTACTCGTCCTTCTCAAGAATGTTGTACATTTCAAAACGAGATGCGCAAGCTTCGATGCCATCGAGCACATCATCAAGCGAAGTCGTCAGGGCCATAATATCTTCACGTTCAATCGGAGTGATGAACGTTTTGTTCAGCTCCTTCAAAATCGTGTGTACATGCTTGTCGCATCTACTTTCGTATTCCTTCATGGTCTTGGCGAAAGCTGATACATCCGATAGGTCTGACAATCCTTTGGCAAAGTACTCCACAGCCTCGACAATTGCGTCAGCCATTTCTTCGAACGTCTTAAAGAAAATATCCTTTTTCTTGAACATCGTAATCCCCTTTACACGACTTGATGTTTAGGCGCACTGCTATGAGCCCACAATATCTTAACATAGTTTACATGTGAATTGTTAAGAGAATGTAAAGGTTTTATGAAAAATTTTAGATTTTCATAAAAAATATAAAAAAGACGCAATCCTGTAACAAGATTGCGTCCTTTTGATCCTTGGAAGCTCATCCGTCAACGTCTGTTAACAGTGTCTCCAACTTGCTACGTTTGTACCCATGTTACATGCCCTTCAAATGTCGGTTTGTTTGGCACGATATGAAAGAAAGTTTTTCCAGGGACAAACGGCAGCTCTGCTCCATTCTTTACAATTCGAATCATTCCATCTGGAGCTCTTACCCATTCTGCTTCGATCGCTTTGCCTTTCTGGAACAGAATCGCCGAGCCTCCTTTTGTCAGATCGACGGCCAATCGCCCCTCTTTATCAAGCGTCTTGTGATCCGCTCCAAGCACAACCAAATTTGTACCGGAAAGCTGTTCATTATTGTTCATATCGATATGCGGTTTGTCGCCTATCGACCGTTTGTATAAGCCTGATACTGAATCGTACTTGTATCCAACATTATAATTTTTGAGCATAAAATTTATTGTAATGTCAGCTGCCGGGACACCAACCTCTGTGGAACCCGCTTCCGCGAACGTATAAGGCGGAACCTGCTTGTCCATGCTGTATTTCTTCTTCTCTGCGCCCGTACGCAGCTTCTCTAGATTTGAATACAAATTATGCGGAGCTTTGCGTTCCTTGCTTCTCCAGAAGTAGCTGCCTGCATTCGAGATTTCATCCAAATAAGGTTTGCCCTGCCTCTGCAGCACTGCATAACCATCATTGCTCGCTCCTGCATGGGCAAGCACCGCGCCATAACTGTCTCCAATATCAATAAGATAAGGTCTAATGCTGCGTATAGGTCCAATCGTATCGGTTATTGCGCTCGTACTCTGAAATACGGCAATTAAACGAGTAATGCCGCCTTCCGCAAGCACTTCCCAGATTACATCAGCGTTCGTTAAACCAGACTGTGGACGAGCTGCTGCGAAATTATTAATCATAACGACAATCGGTCTTGAGGTTGCCGCATTTTCCAGCTTCAGTCCGCTTAGCGGAGCATCATAAGGGAGCTGCGTCGGGGCTGTCACTGGCTCATCCGTACTATTAGGATCCATAATATCATTTGTCTCTGTCGGTGTATCGTTGCTGCCTTTCCCTCCACTGCAAGCTGTAATAAGGAGTATAAGAGATAATAATAGCAAAACTGCCGATTTTCGAATTCTTTTGTTCATGCGTTAACCTGCCTTTTCCCGCTAAAACATAGCTTGTATTCGTTTTCATATTACTTCCATTTAAACACAATTGAGGGCGTATGTCTCGACAAATAAGTTGCTTTCCAGGTTAAAAAATCCAAATTTTTCATATCATATCCCAATTTCCTGACAGAAAGCTTGTTCTTAGCACCGCATGGACGTGCGACAAAAAAATAGAAGGGACAAGCTCCTGGTTAACAAGAACTTGCCCCTTCTATTTGTTCATGCCGCCTTAAATACTCCAGTGATGCCATTCTTCTTGCTGTTTATCAAGTCCGTTTAGCCAATCTGAGGTTACGCGAATCGCTTCCTCCTGATGATTGCGAGCGGAGTAGGTGTGATTCGCTTGAAAAATAATTTCCTTATCGCAAAGGCCCTCATTGCGGGTCCAGAACACCTTCTGGTATAAGAAGCTGTAATCAACAGGTATAAGCTCATCGCTAGTACCGTGAACCAGCAGCACCTCGCCGCCAAATTTAGTAGCTGCTTGGAAAGGCTGATGTTGAAGCAGCGAATCAAAAAATACAGGCTGCAGCGTATACCCTTGATAATCGGAGCTTCCTCCAGTTACAGCATCGTCATAGCTGCTGCGTCCTACGATCCGTACAATGTCATTGAACGGATAAGCAACAGGCGACCAAAGCACAAGACGTTTAGCGCGCTTATCTTTAACTGCTGTCATAATCGCTACCGCTCCGCCTAGACTGTGGCCAAGCAATACGATTCTGAGCGGATCAACACATTCCATGCTTGATAAATAATTAATCGCGCTTCTAGTCTGATCAACCATTGAATCAAAGCCGAGAGCTCCGTAGTCACCGCTGCTCTCGCCGCAGCCGCCATAATCGAAACGAAGGACATAAGAGCCTTGCGCCGCAAGCGCTCTAGCCGTTTTTACAAACAAACGGTCAACGCCTATGCGAGAGCCTATAAATCCATGGCATATAATGATAGCTTGTTTTTTTTCTGAATCGTTTTTATTTCCATCCGTAGGGTAATGCAGCGTTGCCGCAAGCTCAAGCTCGTTATGTCGCAGCGTCAAGTGCTTTTCCATCCGATAACCTCCTGAAAGCCTATATATAATAATTCCTACCCGTATACTATGAATTAATATTAAAACCATAATATCATCACTGCTCTGTACCTGTCAATCTCACAAAGAAAATAAAACCAGCAAACTTTATACTGCTCCTAATCGGGACATACTACCAATATGTTTAGCAGATTCACATTTTAGGAGGTGCAAAGCTATGCCTTTATGGATTGCCTTTATAAAGGATCACTGGCTGTCCTTGCTGCTTATTATAGGAATCGCAGTTGCGATATCGTTTGTATATGCGAACCGCAAGCTGCTGTTCTATAATGAATGACGATAAGAGCACCGCGAGAAGCTGAGGGAATGGATTATTCCTCATGCATGATCGGCACTCGAATCGTCACAATTGTTCCGGCTCCACGTTCGCTGTCAATGGTTAACTGACCGCCGTGGAGCTCAATGATCTCCTTGCAAATAGCTAGTCCGAGTCCAGATCCGCCATGGCCGGTACTCGCTTTATAAAACTTTTCAGTGACATGCGGCAAGTCCTCTGCTTCAATCCCACAGCCTGTATCTGCTATCGTGAGCATCGCGCTATCTTGTTCGATGGTCGTTGCTACACGAATGGTGCCGCCAGCAGGTGTAAACTTGAGCGCATTGTCAATTAGATTAATGATCACCTGCTTGAGTCGATTCGCATCCCCTCGAACAACGATTGGGCTTTTGCCATAGTTAGCCAAAATCCGTACCCGTGTATGCTCCTCACGAACTCCTAGCTGATTAACCGTTTCTTTAACCGGGCCATTGAAATCAAGCACTTCGCTATGCAGCTCCATCGTCCTAGCCGACAGCTTCGAGAAATCGAGCAAATCTTCGACCAGCCCCGATAAACGCTCCGTTTCCTTGCTAATAATGGATAAGCCCAGCTTTACCTCTTCATCATCCTCGGTAGGCTCGCTTTCCTTTAAGGTTTCACTCCAGCCCTTAATCGATGTAAGCGGGGTGCGAAGCTCATGGGATATCGAAGAAATAAAGTCATCCTTCAGCTTCTCACGTTTGCTAAGCTCTAATACCATGGCATTAAACGTTTCCGCTAGCTGACCAATTTCATCATCATTCCGCTGAATAGCCCGATGCGTCCAATCTCCCTCGGCCATATAGCGCGCCGCTCGTGTAAGCTCTCGAATCGGCTTGACGATTCGCTGGGCGAGAAACAAGCTTAAGCCAAGAAACAAAAGGACAACTCCGATACCAACCGCTGTTGCCATCCGGATAAGCAAGCTCACCATCGCATCTACTTGATTTAAGGAAGCTGAATAACGAAGCATGGATACGACCCGTGTTTCATTCCAAAGCGGTATCGTGACCGACATGACCCGCTCTCCATAATAAGGATCAACTCCCCGCCAGCTTCCCGTTGTCCCTGCAATCGCGGACTTTACATCAGCAGTCGTATAACGAATATCTGGTGCAAAACCGTCGGAATCGATCCGAATCTGACCCGTGCTATCAAGAAGCTGCAGCCTAGTGCCGCTCTCAACCATGTATTGCAAAATATAATCGCCCTGATCCTTCACTGTAAGCGAGGAAAGCGAACGGCTGTGCAGTGTTAACGCCGACTCCGCACGTTGTTTAACGGAGCTCTGCGCGCTTCCGTAATAGTAGTTCCACATTAATGCTGCGAACACGCCACCAAGTACGCTGACGACAAGTACGATGAGCAGCAAATAGCTCCACACCATTCTCGTTTGTACGCTTTTCATTCGTCGCCGCCCCGCTTCCACCGATAACCATAACCCCAAACCGTTTCAATAAAGGCTGGATCGGATGGGTTTTTCTCGATTTTCTGGCGAATTCTTCGAATATTCACGTCCACTACCTTAAGATCTCCAACATAATATCTGCCCCATACCTCTGTCAAAATATGATCTCGGCTGACGCTCTCGCCGACTCGTTCCATCAATAGTCGTACAAGCGTCCATTCCGTAGGCGTCAAAATAATTTCCTTGCCCTGCTTCCACAGCTTCCGCTCTGCTACAGAGAGCCGGAACGGCTGTACATGCAGCTCCTGATGAAAGCTGCCACTTCCATAAATCATCGTAGGCTGCTGTTCTTCTAGCGGACGCTGAACATTAAATGCAGATGTCGGTGCCGCTATAGGCGCTGCTTCGCCACGGTACACTTCCTCACTTGCCGCAATCGATTCCGATGCAGCACCAACCTCTTGCTCCTGATCATCCAGCTGAGGCTTCATTCTCCGATAGAGCGACTTAATCCGCGCAATAAGCTCGCCTGGACTGAACGGCTTCTGCACATAATCATCTGCACCTAGCTCCAGCCCATGAATTTTATCCTCTTCCTGCGACTTCGCCGTCAGCATAATAATACCCATGCGCGGATAGCGGGCACGCAGCTGCTCGCACACTTCAAATCCGCTAATTGTCGGCAGCATAACGTCAAGCAGCGCGATATCGATAGGCCCGTCTGTATCTGCAAGCGCTAACGCTGATTCGCCAGTTTCCGCCTCTATCACTTCCATATCGTTGCGCTTTAGATTAATGCGGACAAAGCCGCGGATGGACTCCTCGTCCTCCAACAATAATATACGCATAGCTTAAAGCACCCGCTTTTCTCTCTTAATCGTTACGGATAGTAAGCGAAGATGCAAACTCTGCTTCTACCCCTGCCATCTCGCTAAAAGCTTGCCGGTCTGCTTCAGGCCACTCGGCTGGAGCTTCCACTACGAATGAAACCGCAAAAACATTGCCGCTGTCCGTCATTAACTGCCGATATCGTTTAGATTGCTGCTTCCAAGTTGATTCAACGCTATCCCACTGCTTCTGCGGTACTGCATATAAGGTCGCCAGTTTGGCTGTCTTATTCAATTTTTCATTCCAGTAATCGATAGACACAAGGGCATGCGGCTCGTTTAAGCTGTGCATCGTATAACGGCCTAACCATTGTTCAGGTATACGAAGCTGTATACCATAACTATAATCAGAGAACTCCTCTGTTATTTTCATAAAATCAGATTTACCGTCCCATTGCATCCATTCATCCAACCATTTGGAATCGGAATAAGGGACCTCTGAATAACCCGGAGCCTCTTTCGTCCATGGCAGTTCAAAGATGCCATCGCCATTTATATCCTTGCTCATCGTTGGCGTTCCGCTAATTCCTTCCTGCCCTATAGAACGATTCGGATAAACGAGCCTTAGCTTGTTTCGCTCCCACACGTACATTGTGGTATAAGTACTGTGCGCACCGGTCGATGCTTCCAAAATAATGCCTCTACGAGTAGGTGAAATCCGTCCAATGAGCAAACGATCATAACTATTCACTTCTTTATACAGGTTCTCTGTATGTATTTCCCGCATGCTCCCGTTGATCCAATTGTAAATAGTTAAATGGAATTCTGGCAGCGCCATTTCTTGATTCGTACCGATCTCCGATATAATCGCAAGCTCCATTCGTCCATCCTCATTAATGTCGCCCGTATCTCCATAAGAATAAGGCAAGGTCTCCATAGGCTTCAATGTCAATTTGCCGACGTCATTGCGAACTGGCTTCGATTTAAACGAATAAATCTCGAGCACATTCGGACTGTCAAAAGCTCCGATCCACCCGATCATGATTTCCATTTGACCATCGTTATCGAGATCCTCTATTTTCAGCCAATCGATTAATCTGGCCAGCGGCTGCTGAATGAGCACCCACGGCTTCCATACGGAATTCGTATATTTGAACACCATTAACTCAGGTGAACTGTATTCATTGTAATAAGAAACGATAGCCTCTTCCGTTCCGTCTCCGTCCACATCAATGAGGCGTATGGCTTCCATATGATCCTCTCTAAGAGGAAGTGTCAGCTTGCTATAATCCGGTAAATTTTTTTCAATTGCCTGCACGATAGCCTGTTTCTCGGGTGAAATAGCAGGCTTCTGCAGAAGATCTGCAGGCGCGGCTGTATAACGACAGCCAGCTGCGAGCAATAGGAGTGGAATCAAGCCACCGAGCATTAAGCTCCATCTCATGATTGGTCCACGCCTATTTCTCACATTACTATCACTTGCGTTATCCAACGTTGCAGCCTCCTCGTGCATGTTCCCAGTTAAGCCAATTGATCGGCAGTCACTAACGTATAACCCATATTTTCCAAAAGATCAATGATAGCAGGTAAAGCGTGTACCGTATTTTTAACATGTTTGCTTCCAAAAGAATGCATTAATATCATACCATTTGGTTTGGCTTCTTTCTTAATCATTTTAATCATATCGGAAGACGAGGTGCCCGCCCAGTCGCGCGTGTCGATATTCCAGCCAATTAGTTCACGATGATTTTCTTTCACTAATGCTTTAACCGTATCCGATACCGCCCCATAAGGTGCGCGGACCATTGCTGGTGTAATGCCGATCGCTTCTTTAATTGCGTTGTCTGCTTCTTTAAATTGTTCAATAATTCCCTGCTCGTCTAGCTTAGACAAATCCTTATGATTGTTTGTATGATTGCCAATTGCATGCCCTTCGTCTACAATACGTTGCAGCACTTCCGGATTTTTCGTAACTTGTTGTCCGACTACAAAGAAAGTGGCCTTAACTCCTTTTTCCTTCAGGATATCCAAAATATCGGTTGTATAACGCTTGTCTGGACCATCGTCGAACGTGAGCGCGATAAGTTTTTTACCTTTGTCTGGCTTTGATGCTGCTATGACTTGATCCGGTTTGTCCAGCTTTTCCGTTACGGGAACTTCAGGTTTTCCCTTGTCTGGTTCGACTGGCTTATTATCCACATCGCCATGAATGATATCACCGTCTTTGCCTCCGTTGTTACCGATAATGACGACATCCCCGTCACCTGTGGTTCCGCTTCCCGTTTCTGCCCCTTTCTCGTTGTTCCCATTATCTACAATGGGATTTTTCTCGCCTGTCAAAAGCGTTGATAAGCTTAATCCGCCTTTTGACCCACAAGCACTGAGGCTCATGATTACTACAATCGATAGAACTCCTAAAAACAAAAAACGACGCTGTCTTACTTTTTTCATTACACTCACCTTCTATTCCTCGCTGATAGATTCATTGTAACGCTGCGGCATATTGATAGAGTTACAAATTAGTAACACCTTTCGAGTGATTTTGACACACTTGTCACAAAAATAGGCGAAAATAAAAAAAAGCCAACCAGAGATTTCTGGTTGACCAAAATAAAGGAAAGACCATATTTTTATTTCGTACTAAGCATCTTAGATTAGTGCTTTAGCTGCGATGTCCGTACGGTTTTGTTTGCCTTCAAAATCGATCACGCTAACCGCTTCATACGCGCGTGCACGAGCCTCTGCAATGTCGCGGCCGCGGCCAACGATACCTAGAACACGGCCGCCGTTTGTAACGAATTGCCCATCCTTCTCAGCTGTTCCAGCATGGAACACGAGAGCTCCCTGCGCTTCTGCTTCTGCAAGACCGGTGATTACGCGACCTTTTGGATAAGAAGCTGGATAACCTTCCGATGCGACAACAACACAAACGGCTGCTTCCTCGCTCCACTGAATATCAAGTTGATCCAAATTGCCATTCAGCGATGCAAGCACGATGTCGATCAGATCCGTTTGCAAACGAGGCAGTACAACCTGTGTTTCTGGATCACCCATGCGAGCATTAAATTCGATCGTTTTTGGACCGTCCTTCGTAATCATAAGACCTGCGAACAAAACGCCGCGGAATGGACGGCCTTCGCTGACCATCGCTTTTGCCGTTGGAATGATGATGTTCTGAATCGATTCGTCAATGATGGCTTGATCGATATGAGGCAGCGGTGTATAGGTACCCATGCCGCCTGTATTTGGACCTTTGTCTCCATCAAAGATGGGCTTATGATCCTGTGCTGGAACCATAGCGCGAACCGTCTCACCGTCAACGAAAGCGAGAATGGACATCTCTTGCCCTACTAAGCATTCCTCGATAACGATTTGGCTTCCTGCTTGGCCGAATACTTTATCAACCATCATGTCGCGCAGCGCTTGCTCCGCTTCCTCTAGCGTAGCTGCAACCGTAACGCCTTTGCCAGCTGCGAGCCCGTCAGCTTTAATAACGATAGGAGCGGATTGCTCGCGAAGGTAAGCGGACGCTGATTCATACTCGGTGAATGTTTCATATTTCGCCGTAGGAATATCGTATTTTTTCAATAGATTTTTCATGAAAATTTTGCTGCCTTCGATTTCAGCCGCATTTTTGCGAGGACCGTATGCCACGATTCCTGCTGCTTCGAATGCGTCTACGATACCATCTGCAAGCGGATCATCTGGACCTACAAAAACAAGATCAATTGCAGCATCCTTTGCAAACTGAATAAGCTCATCAAATTGATTGACCGCAATCGGTACAATTTCAGCTAGCTGAGCAATACCTGCGTTGCCCGGTGCGCAAAAAATTTCTTTTACCTTCTCGCTTTTCTTAAGCGCCCATACGATTGCATGCTCTCGTCCGCCGCCGCCCACTACCAAAATACGCATAACCGTTAACCTCCCAAATGACTAAATACAATCAAAAACGCATTAAAAAATGCAGCCGCCGCCCGCGCCAGCTCTCTGTCGTTAACGTGCGGCTGCCTATTTGAATAGCTGCGCCAGGTTCTAGTGTTTAAAGTGACGTACGCTTGTGAACACCATCGCGATGTTGTTCGCATTAGCCGCAGCAATTGACTCTTCGTCTTTGATTGAGCCGCCTGGTTGAATGATCGCCGTGATGCCAGCTTTGGCAGCAAGCTCTACCGTATCGCCCATTGGGAAAAATGCGTCCGATGCAAGTGCTGCTCCTTTTGCCGCTTCGCCAGCTTGTTCAATTGCAATGCGTGCTGCGCCGACGCGGTTCATTTGACCGGCGCCAACGCCAATCGTCATATCGTCCTTCGCAAGCAAAATCGCATTCGATTTTACATGTTTAACAACTTTCCAGCCGAATAGCAGCTGTTTCAGCTCTTCCGCAGTCGGTTTGCGATCTGTTACAAACTGCAAATCTGCTTCTGTAACCGAATGAACGTCGCTCTCTTGTACGAGCATACCGCCGTCAACTGAAGTAACAAGCCATTCCGGCTTGCGCTCACCAGCTGCCGAAAGCTCTCCCAGCTTCATCAAACGGATATTTTTCTTCTTCGTCAAAATCTCAAGCGCTTCAGGCGTAAAGTCAGGCGCGATGATGATTTCGAGGAAAATACCGCCAAGCAGCTCAGCTGTGTCTGCACCGATCGTACGGTTAGCAGCTACGATACCGCCGAAGATCGACGTTGGGTCTGCTGCATAAGCTTTTTGATAAGCTTCATGGATTGTAGCGCCGATTCCTACGCCGCAAGGATTCATATGTTTGACAGCAACGACCGCTGGCTCGTCGAATTCTTTTAGAATTGCGAGTGAAGCGTTGGCATCGCTAATATTGTTATAGGAAAGCTCTTTGCCGTGCAGCTGCTCAGCAGTCGTTACGTTGCCTGCTGCCGCAAGCGGCTTGCTGTAGAATGCAGCTTTCTGGTGCGGGTTCTCGCCGTAACGCAGATCCTGTACCTTCTCGTAAGTAACGGTGTACGTTTCAGGCAATGATTCACCCACTTGCTTGGTCAAGTAATCAGAGATAAGGGAATCATAAGCCGCAGTATGACGGAACACTTTGGCAGTCAGGCGTTTGCGCGTCTCAAGCGTCGTATCGCCTTGTGCTTTCAATTCCTCAATCACCGTACCGTAGTCGGCTGTATCTACTACAACCGTTACGAATGCGTGGTTCTTAGCAGCTGAACGAAGCATCGTCGGGCCGCCGATATCGATATTTTCGATTGCATCCTCATAGGAAACATCAGGTTTCGCAATCGTTTCTTTGAACGGATACAAGTTAACGACAACGAGGTCGATGTAATCCAGGCCAAGCTCCTTCATCGTGTTCTGATGCTCTTCATTGTCACGCACCGCGAGCAAGCCGCTATGTACGGCCGGGTGAAGCGTTTTGACACGACCATCCAAAACCTCCGGGAAGCCCGTTACATCGGAAATACCGATAACCGGAATGCCTTCCTTTTGCAGCATGCTGAATGTACCGCCCGTCGAAATAATTTGCACACCTTGGCTAGCCAGTTCTCTAGAAAACTCCACGATTCCTGACTTATCCGAAACACTAATTAACGCTCTGCGAATTGCCATGCAAATCCCTCCTCATCTATTTGACCAAACAATTTCTCTTCTCCAAATACTGCATCCACACTTGCCGATAGGATAGATCTCATCATCGGTGTTGTTTCGGGGCAAAATAGATCTAGTTTCTAGTTCTATTTCGCCCAAAACCGACCAAGTTTGTGGAATAGATCTACTTTCTAGTCCTATTTCACACTATTGCACTAAATTGAGCTCATATCAGACGTTTCGAGACAAAATAGATCTAGTTTCTAGTTCTATTTCGCTTAAAACTGACCAAGTTTGTGGAATAGATCTACTTTCTAGTCCTATTTCACACTATTGCACCATTTTGAACTCATATCAGCCGTTTACCGTCACATGACGGCCATTCAGCGTGACGCGACCCTTCGCGATATGCTGAATAACTGCGGGCAGCAGCGTCTGCTCGGCTGCGTGAATACGCTTCGCGAGCGAATCTTCCGTATCTCCGTCCAGCACTTCGACTGCTTGCTGCGCGATAATTGGTCCGCTGTCCATGCCGCCGTCCACGTAGTGAACGGTGACGCCAGTCAGCTTAACGCCGTAAGAAAGCGCCTGCCCGATGCCATTCACGCCGGGAAATGCCGGCAGCAGCGCCGGATGAATATTAATCATCCGACCATAAAACGGCTCAACCAGCAAAGGCGTAATAATGCGCATGTAGCCTGCAAGCACGATCAGCTCAACGCCGCGCCGCGCTAGCTCAGCGATAATTTCCGTCTCATAAGCCTCGCGAGACGGGTATTCCTTTGGCGTGAACAGGAACGTGTCCACACCTGCCTTCCTTGCGCGCTCCACAACGGGAGCGGCAGGCTTGTCACAAACAAGAAGCTCGATGGTTACATCGAGCTTCCCTTCCTGCACCGCATCTACAATCGCTTGGAAATTCGTACCTTGTCCCGAAGCGAAAACAGCGATGCGAAGTGCTCCCATTATACTTCCGCTCCCGTAAACGTTACGATGCGGCTTCCTTCCGTAACCGTTCCGATACGGTAAGCCTGCTCACCAAGCTCAGAAGCGATGCGAAGAGCTTCATTTGCTTGATCAGCTGGAACAACAATAACTAGACCAATACCCATATTGAAAGTCGTGAACATATCACGATTCGTAATCGCGCCTTTATTTTGCATCAAATCGAAGATTGGCAAAATCGGCCATGAGCCGTATTCCACATCAACGTTCACGCCGTCAGGAAGTACCCGCGGAATGTTCTCGATAAAGCCGCCGCCAGTAATATGCGCCATGCCCTTCACTTCCACTTGCTCAACCAACTTAAGCGCCGATTTCACGTAGATGCGTGTTGGCTCAATCAGCACATCGCCTAGCTTCGCGCCGCCAAGCTCTTCAAGCTCTTGATCAAGCGTATAACCCGCATCTTCAAGCAGCAAGCGACGAACGAGCGAGAAGCCGTTGCTGTGAATACCGCTGGAAGCAAAACCGATAACCGCATCGCCAGCAGCGATAGTTGATCCGTCGATCATTTTTTTCTTATCCACAATCCCTACTGTAAAACCAGCGATATCGTATTCTCCGCCTTGATACATGCCAGGCATTTCAGCTGTTTCGCCGCCGATGAGTGAACAGCCAGCTTGTACGCAGCCTTCTGCAATACCTTTAACGATCGCTTCGATTTTCTCAGGAACGACCTTGTCGCATGCCAAGTAATCAAGGAAGAACAACGGCTCCGCGCCTTGTACGATAATATCGTTCACGCACATGGCTACGGCATCAATGCCGATCGTGTCATGCTTGTCCATGGCAAAAGCAAGCTTCAGCTTCGTTCCGACGCCATCTGTTCCAGACACGAGTACAGGCTCATCGTACTTGTCCTTGTTAAGGCTGAACAGACCGCCAAAGCCGCCAAGCTCTGCCAGCACCTCTGGACGGTAAGTCCGTTTTACGTGCTTCTTCATCCGTTCAACCGCTTCGTTGCCTGCCGCGATATCGACGCCGGCTTTTTTGTACGCTTCTGACACTCTCGGTCAACTCCTTAACTAATTTAGGAGCAGCAATCGCTCCATGAGGTTATTCATTTATGTTATTAACAGCTGCAGCTTTTGTCTGATTCTTCGTTAACTGGTGTTGGGTAGTCATTATCGAAGCAAGCTAGACACATGCCGCGATTATAAGCCCCATCATTGCCGCCAACAGACTCAACAAAACCTTCATTGCTTATAAAAGATAATGAATCAGCATTAATTTGCTTGCGGATTTCCTCTACTGTCCTTGAAGAAGCAATGAGCTCTTTGCGGTCAGGAGTATCAATTCCGTAGTAACATGGGTTTTTGAAAGGCGGCGATGTGATGCGCACATGCACCTCAGTCGCTCCTGCTTCACGAAGCAGGTTTACGATCCGCAGCGATGTTGTGCCCCGAACGATTGAATCATCAATCATAACGACACGTTTGCCTTCCACTACTTTACGAACGGCAGACAGCTTCATTTTTACACCCTTCTCGCGAAGCTCTTGAGAAGGCTGGATGAATGTCCGGCCGGTATATTTGTTTTTGATAAGGCCAAGCTCGTATGGAATACCGGTTTGCTCCGCGTATCCAATTGCTGCTGAAATACTCGAATCCGGCACACCCGTTACGATATCCGCATCAACAAAAGATTCAGAAGCAAGCTGGCGACCCATCCGTTTGCGGGCCATATGAATATTAATGCCATTGATATCACTATCAGGACGGGCAAAATAAATATACTCCATCGCACAAGTTGCGCGGCGGTCAACCTCCGCGTAACGTTCCTCGCGCATGCCGTCTGCATCAAGAATTAGCAATTCGCCAGGCTGTACATCACGCTCATACACGGCACCAATTGTCTCGAATGCACAAGACTCCGACGAGAATACATAACCTTCGCCAATACGGCCCATAACAAGCGGACGAAGGGCATGCGGATCAGCTGCAACAAGCAGCTTGTCGTTTGTCATAATCAAGAAAGCAAATCCGCCAACGATGCGCTGCAAAGCTTCCTTCGCAGCCGTCTCGAAATCCTTCGATGAACGTGCAATAAGATGCGCGATAACTTCCGTGTCGCTGGACGTTTGGAAGATCGAGCCCGACATCTCAAGCTCACGGCGAATTTCCGGCGCATTCACGATATTGCCGTTTGTAGCAACCGCAAGGTCACCGTCGCGATAGCGGAAAATAAGCGGCTGTGCGTTCGCAAGCTTACTTTCTCCCGCTGTCGAATAACGTACGTGGCCGATAGAGCGATCCCCGGCAAGCATATCGAGATTTTCCTTGTTGAATACTTCTTTTACGAGACCCATACCACGGTGATAAGCGAACTTATTGCCATTTTTCGTATCAACCGTACAGATTCCCGCACTTTCCTCACCGCGATGCTGAAGCGCATGAAGACCATAATAGGACAGGTTGGACGCTTCGGGGAGATTAAAAACCCCGAAAACGCCGCATTCCTCACGCAATTTATCAAACATATCGTCACGGCCAATACCTTCGTTATAGTGGTCGCCCGTCCATAACAAAGGTTCCTGTCTTATTTGTTCATCAGACATGGAATCGCATCCTTCCAGACCTTCTCCAGTTGTGTTACCGGCGCCTGAATGCCGGATTTTCCGTTTACGCTTATGGTCAGGCTGCTGCCTTTAACGTTACCAACTTGTGCATGAACAACACCTTGCTCTGTAAGCCATGCTTGCAATGCCGCTGCTTGATCCGGCTTAGCCGACAGCAAGATACGGGATTGCGATTCGCTGAACAATAGGTGATCAGCACGTAGATCAGATGACAATGCCACTTCTGCGCCTAGACGACCGCTAATGCATGATTCTGCAACAGCTACCGCAATACCACCTTCGGACAAGTCATGAGCCGATGCTACGAGACCTTTTTGAATCGCGCCAAGGACAGCATCCAGAACCTTCTTCTCTGTAGCAAGATCGATTTCTGGAGGACGGCCAGCAGCCGCGCCTTGCGTAACGTACTGGAATTCACTTCCGCCCATTTCCGCTTTTGTTTCGCCTACGAGAATAATAACATCGCCCTCAGCTTTGAAGCCTTGCGTTGTGATGTGATCGATATCGTGTACAAGTCCGACCATACCGATTACTGGTGTCGGGTAAATAGCACCCTTAGCGTTCTCATTGTACAAGCTTACGTTACCGCCGATAACTGGTGTGTTAAGCACGACGCAAGCCTCGGACATCCCGTCTGCCGATTTCTCAAGTTGCCAGAATACTTCTGGCTTCTCAGGGTTACCGAAGTTAAGGTTGTCAGTTACAGCAAGCGGCTCAGCGCCTGAGCACACGATATTACGTGCAGCTTCTGCCACCGCAATACGTCCGCCTACTTCTGGATCTAGATATACGTAACGTCCGTTGCAATCCGTTGTCATCGCAAGCGCTTTGCGCGTGCCGCGAATCGTTACGACTGCCGCATCGGAGCCTGGCTGAACAGCTGTCGATGTACGAACCATGTAGTCATATTGATTGTAAACCCACTCTTTGCTAGCAACTGTCGGGGAAGCAAGAACCTTCTCCAGCGCGCCAGTCAAATCCGTTACTTCATCATATGCCGATGTATCTACTGCGGCATTCTCGCTGTAATATGCAGGCTCTTTCGATGGTTTGTCGTATACAGGGCACTCGTCAACGAGCGCTTTAACCGGCATATCGGCAACCTCTTGGCCTTGGTGGAACAAACGAAGACGACCGTCATCCGTTACTTTACCTACTTTGGCGCAAATAATGCCCCAACGATCAAAAATTTCCTTCGCTTGCGCTTCATGCTGCGGCTCTACGACGAAGAGCATACGCTCTTGCGACTCGGAAAGCATCATTTCATAAGGCGTCATGCCTGTTTCTCGCTGTGGTACCTCATCAAGGTAAAGCTCAAGGCCGTTGCCAGCTTTCGAAGCCATCTCAGCACTGGAGCAAGTAAGACCCGCTGCGCCCATGTCTTGAATACCAAGAACGATACCGGAGTTGATCAGCTCAAGCGTTGCTTCCATAACCAGCTTCTCCATGAATGGATCGCCGACTTGAACAGCTGTACGCTTTTCTTCTGATTCCTCGGAAAGCTCAACCGATGCAAAAGTAGCACCGTGAATACCGTCGCGGCCAGTAGCAGGACCAACGTAGAATACCGGGTTGCCTACCCCTTTTGCGACACCGCGCTGAATTTTATCATGATCGATTAGGCCAACGCACATTGCGTTAACGAGCGGATTGCCCTCGTAGCTCTCATCGAACATAACCTCGCCCGCAACTGTCGGAATACCGATACAGTTACCGTAGCCAGCAATTCCGCTAACAACGTGCTCAAACAAGTATTTAACGCGCTCATTTTCAAGACGGCCAAAACGCAAGCTGTTCAGCAATGCGATTGGGCGTGCGCCCATGGAGAAAATGTCGCGGATAATGCCGCCTACGCCAGTTGCAGCGCCTTGGTAAGGCTCAACCGCTGATGGATGGTTATGCGATTCGATTTTGAATACAACCGCTTGGTTGTCGCCGATATCGACGATACCCGCGCCTTCGCCCGGACCCATGAGAACGCGAGGTCCTGTGATCGGGAATTTTTTCAAAATAGGCTTGGAGTTTTTGTAAGAGCAATGCTCTGACCACATAACGCTGAATACGCCGATCTCCGTGTAGTTTGGCTTACGGCCAAGAAAGCCGCAAATGAGCTCAAATTCATAATCGGATACACCAAACTGGCTGTAAATTTTTTGCTCGGCAATTTGCTCCGCTGTCGGTTCCTTAGCTGTTAACTGCTGCGCCATGTTGTTCCCTCCATGCATTCAAAATCGATGTAAACATCCGTTTGCCATCTTCCGAGCCAAGCAATTGATCAACTGCACGCTCTGGATGCGGCATCATGCCTACTACGTTACCTGCTTTGTTGCTAATGCCCGCAATGTTCTCTACAGAACCGTTCGGATTCGTGTCGCCCGCATAACGGAAAATAATTTGATCGTTCGCTTTAAGCTCAGCAAGCGTTGCGTCGTCGCAATAGTAGTTGCCTTCGCCGTGTGCGATTGGAATATTTATAATTTCACCTTGCGAATATTGGTTGGTAAATGCTGTGTTGTTGTTTACCACTTCAAGCGGCGCTTGATGGCAGCGGAACTTCAGTCCGTTGTTGCGAATCAAGGCGCCTGGCAGAAGGCCAGCCTCCGTCAAGATTTGGAATCCGTTGCAAATGCCTAGAATATATTTGCCTGCTTCGGCTGCTTTTTGAACTTCCGCCATAACAGCAGCGAATTGCGCAATTGCGCCGCAGCGCAGGTAATCGCCGTAAGAGAAGCCTCCAGGTACTAGAATCGCATCATAAGAAGACAAGTCTGTTGCTGTGTGCCATACGTAGTCAACCGACTGGCCGATCGTGTCTTCGACTGCTTTGTAGCAATCGATGTCACAGTTGGAGCCTGGAAATACAAGTACTGCAAACTTCATCGCCCTATCCCTCCAGCTCAAAACGGAAATCTTCTACAACCGTGTTCGCAAACAGCTTCTCGCACATGGCTTTAATGCGTACTTCCGCTTCTGCGCGGTCAGTCGTATCAAGCTCAAGCTCCAAATATTTGCCGATGCGTACTTTTTCGACTTCAGAGAAACCAAGTGTGTGAAGCGCTCCTTGTACAGCGGTTCCTTGTGGATCCAAAACGTTTTGCTTGATAGTGACGTAGACGGTTGCCTTCATAATAGCCTCCTGAAAATGTGGGTTTTTTCTCGCAGCAGATTTTCGTCAAAATGTGATAGCCGCTCGGGCGCGGGAGTTATTGCTTACGCCGCTTTCGAAGCCGTGAAATTCTGATTACACGCTTTGCGGTAATTTCCCGGCTTCAAGAAGCGATCGCTGTCGCTCTCCAGCAACAACTTCCCGCTCTCCGAGCTTACACATTTTGAGATAAAACCTTTGCGAGGGTGGTCGGTGAAGCGTTTGTTTGGCGGCCGCGCTATCGCTGGCCGCTTGATTCCTTTTTGACTGGCCTGTGACTATGCTGCCTGTCAGTCGTACATTTGCAACCTTGCACTTTCGCGCTTTGGTTAAAGTTTATGGGGTGCAGCAGCGCTCTCGCTGACTGCCTGCCTTAGCGGCATGCGCTTCCGCGCCCCTATGTCAGCGTCATCGCTCTCGCTCGACGTTGTTAAAGTCATTCCATCCGGCCTTCATCGCCGGATTTTCATATAACGGGAGTTCCTACCGTTATATCAATTATAAAAGCTACTTTGCTGCGAATAGCGGGAATTTCGGGCGTTATTTGCATCAATTTCGGCGTCCTAGCTCGATTTCACAGCATTTAACGCCCGTTTTTCCCGTTCTTCACTCAGCTTGCAAAGCTTCCTACAGCTCTACGCCAGTAAGTCGGCGGTAGATATCACGGTAGCGGGACGTTGTTTCAGCTACTACGGAATCCGGCAGCGGTGCTGGCTTGCTGTCGCGATCCCAATCTGAGCCTAGCAAGTACGTACGTACCGGCTCTTTGTCCATGCTGTCAATCTCGATATCCAGCGCATAATTGCCTTCCGCCCAGAAGCGGGAGGAGTCAGGCGTGAAGATTTCGTCGATCAAGATCACTTTGCCGTCGATGAGTCCAAACTCGAATTTGCAATCGGCAAGGATGATGCCATGCTCTGCGCAATAGCCATGAGCGTATTCGTATAGCTTGATGCTGCGATCACGAAGCTCCTCGGCAAGCTCAGCACCGACCATTTCAGCCATTTTCTCAAATGGGATGTCCTCGTCGTGACCAACGTCGTTTTTCGCTGCCGGCGTAAAGATTGGAGCAGGAAAACGTTCGTTTTTGCGGAGGCCCGCTGGAAGCTCTATACCGTTAATCGCTGACGTTTGCTGATACTGTCTCCAGCCGCCGCCAGTGATATAGCCGCGAACCACACATTCGATATCGATGCGCTCCGCTTTGCGGGTAACCATAATCCGGTTTTTAAGCAGCTCCGGCTCGGTGACGAGACCGCCAAGCTTCTCCACATCGGTATGAACGACGTGGTTCACTTGAATGTCAGCGGTTTGCTCGAACCAGTAAGCGGACAAACGGTTCAGCACGTTGCCCTTGTCCGGCACTGCCGGGTCAAGCACGTAGTCGAATGCGGAAATGCGGTCGGTTACGACGATGAGGAAATGCTCGCCTAGATCGTACAGCTCACGAACCTTTCCTTTGTAAATCAGCGGAGCTTTAATATAATCGACAGCTGTCGATAGAGCTTGCGATGGTGCAGTCATCAGGCCAGCCTCCCCTTAAATCAATCCAAGACGTGTGAAAATCGTATCAACATGCTTCAGATGCCAAGCTGGATCGAAGCAATCATCGATTTCTTCTGTTGTCAGCACGCTTGTAATTTCCTCTGTCTCACCAATGAGTTCGCGGAATTGACGTTTTGTTTCCCATGCCTGCATTGCACGCGGTTGAACCGTGTCATAAGCTTTCTCACGGCTGAAGCCTTTGTCGATCAGCTTCGTCAATACGCGGCCAGAGAATGGCACGCCGTATGTCGCTTGCATGTTGCGCTTCATGTTTTCCGGGAACACGGTCAGGTTGTTGATGATGTTGCCCAAACGGTTCAGCATGTAGTTAAGCAGCATCGTTGCATCCGGCAAAATAATACGTTCAACAGACGAGTGGCTAATATCGCGTTCATGCCAAAGGGCAATGTTCTCGTAAGCTGTAACCATATGTCCGCGAATAACGCGGGACAAGCCGGAAATGTTCTCGCAGCCGATTGGGTTGCGTTTGTGCGGCATTGCGGATGAACCTTTTTGACCTTTTGCGAACGCTTCTTCTACTTCACGGAACTCACTCTTCTGCAAAGCGCGAATTTCAGTTGCAAACTTATCAAGCGAAGAGGCTACGAGTGCAAGAGTCGCCATATATTCAGCGTGACGGTCACGCTGCAGCGTTTGTGTTGAGATTGGTGCTGCGGTAATGCCAAGCTTCTTGCATACAAATTCTTCAACAAAAGGATCGATATCTGCGAATGTACCTACCGCACCGGACATTTTACCGAACTGCACGTTGTTCGCCGCATGGTGGAAACGCTCCAGGTTGCGCTTCATTTCCTCATACCAAAGCGCCATTTTCAGACCAAAGGTTGTTGGTTGCGCGTGTACGCCATGCGTACGGCCCATCATCGGCGTATCCTTGTATTGCAATGCTTTGTTCTTAAGAATTTCGATAAAACGTTCGATATCTTTAACGAGAATCGCGTTAGCTTGAAGAAGCAAATAACCGATAGCTGTATCTACAACGTCCGTAGAAGTAAGGCCGTAATGCACCCATTTGCCTTCAGGGCCTGCTTTCTCAGATACGGCGCGTGTAAACGCGATAACGTCATGACGAGTGTCCTGCTCAATTTCATAAATCCGATCGATATCGAAATCAGCTGATGCGCGAAGCGCGACAACGTCTTCCTTCGGAATAACGCCTAGCTCAGACCAAGCCTCGCATGCGCAAAGCTCAACTTCCAGCCATGCTCTGAATTTATTTTCCTCTGTCCAAATAGCTCTCATTTCCGGTCTGCTGTAACGATCTAACATGATTCATTCACACCTTCCAAATAGTTGTTTCTTCGATCCAGCTAAGCGCAGCATCCGTCGTTTCTGCCAAAACATTGACATGACCCATCTTCCGCTTCACAACAGCTTCCTTTTTCCCGTACAAATGCAATTTCGGAGCGACCTTCAAGCGCTTAGCCGCTTCATCCGCGCGAGCTGTAAGCTCTAGAAGCGGTGCGACATGCTCACCCAGCACGTTCACCATAACAACAGGACTCATAAGCGTCGTATCTCCGAGCGGCAGATTGCACACTGCGCGTACATGCTGCTCGAACTGTGACGTCCGGCAGGCTTCCATCGTGTAGTGTCCGCTGTTATGCGGGCGTGGTGCAAGCTCATTTACGAACAGCTCACCATCCGCTGTAACGAACAGCTCTACTGCAATTAGACCAACTACGCCTAATCCCTCAGCGATACGCTCTGCAAGCCGCTCTGCTTGCTGCTGCAAATCCTCCGTAATTCTTGCTGGCACGATAGACAAATGCAATATATTATCGACGTGTATGTTTTCCGCGACAGGGAAAACCTTGATCTCACCCTGCGGACTTCTCGCCGCTATAACTGATATTTCCTTATCAAAACGAATGAACTGCTCAAGCACCAGTTGGACGCGCGCTCGTGCTAAGGTCTCATACGCTTCTTCTATTTCGCTTTCGCTGCGAATGACCCATTGGCCTTTGCCATCGTATCCGCCCATAGCTGTTTTCAATACGCAAGGTGTTCCAAAGGCGGTAACAGCCTCGCGCAGCTCGTCTACGCTGCGAATCTCGCGGTAAGGGGCAACGCGTACGCCAGCTGCTTCAATCGCCCGCTTCTCGCGAAGTCTATGCTGCGTTGTATACAGAAGCTCACTTCCCTGCGGCACATAAGACTCTGCCATCAGCATCGCTGCTACATCTGCGTCAACATTCTCGAATTCGTAAGTGATGACGTCCGATCGTTTTGCAAGTTCCCTCGCTGCATCGTGATTGTCGTAAGCTGCGACGATTTGCTCTGCTACTTGTCCAGTCGGAGCATCAGGCGTTGGATCAAGAGCAATGAAGCGATACCCCATCGCGCTGCCTGCATTCGCCATCATTCGTCCAAGCTGCCCGCCGCCTAATATGCCGATCGTACTGCCCGGCAACAGCGTCTGAATCGTTTGCTTGTCCGTTTTTTGACTCATAACGTCTCACTGCTTTCCAGCACTTCCTGCTTTACACGCTCGCGACGTGCGATTACACGCGCTTGCACCTCGGGATCAAACGCTCCCAGCATTTGTGCCGCGAGCAGTCCAGCATTCGTTCCGCCTGCGTTGCCAATGGCTACCGTAGCTACTGGAATGCCGCCAGGCATTTGAACGATAGAGAGCAAGGAATCAAGTCCGCTCAAATTCGAGGACTTCACGGGAACGCCAATAACCGGCAAAATCGTCTTAGCAGCGACCATGCCGGGCAAATGTGCAGCTCCGCCGGCTCCGGCAATAATTACCTTAAGCCCTCGTTCTACTGCAGTTTCTGCATACTCGAACATTAAATCCGGTGTCCGATGCGCAGAAACGACTTTTTTCTCATAAGGAATTTGCAATTCCTCTAGTACGTCGCAGGCTAATTTCATTGTGTCCCAATCCGATTTGCTGCCCATGATGACGCCAACCTTCGCAGACATGCGTTCAAACCCACTTTCATCTATAAGATAATTAATGATCAAGCATCCTATAAAACAACACATCCAAAATAGAAAAGGCCCTTCAGCAGCCATAAGAATGGGGATGCCGCAGGACCGGAGCGGAAGCACAGACCGGTATTCATGCGAATCCATGGCCAATCAAGCTTCACTTCAATGAGGACGAGACAAATCGTGCTGCAGAGCCGAAAAGACAACAGAAGGCTGCCCCGTAAAGGAGGCAACCAGTGTCCAACTAACAAGGCACTTTGCAGACTTGCATTTGCTTTATGGCGATCCGAAACCTTACGATTCGATATCGCTTATCGTCTCATTTTGCTCGTAGTCCGAAAATTAAGGTTCTCGGGTAGAAACATTCAGGCCTGATCCCGAATATATACGAGTAAACTTTAAATGAAATAGTAGGAAGATATTTGTATTCATCCATAAATTTCAGTTCTAATTTTTCACAGAACATTTCTGTTCACTCTAACCTTAAGAACAAACAGCAATACGTTCCAGCGGACAATTCCGCCTCAAACCTATTCTAGTTTATCTAATCCCCAAACCACTGTCAATGAAATACGAACATTAAAAGAGAATGTTTTATAAAGGTTCGTTTTTTTGAACAAAATAATCAGAAATCCCGTATGAAATAACCATATTTAGGTGTATCGCACCTGATCATTCCCTAAACTTACCTTCTTTACTATTCTGTACAACCCCCATTCGTATTGGCTGTCGTACTTTTTCTTTGGCCTCTTCCTTATCATTCCCATTTCTCCGTCTGACTTAAGCGAGCGGATTGACATTTCCTATTCGAATGCGAGAGCCATTTAATGAATACATTATAAAAGAGTCTTTTCTTAGCATTCAGGCAGGCACCGCAGCCGAGACCGCAATAGCTAATCATTTTAAAAAGGAGGCTCGAATAGGGTGCATATTCATGTCGTGCAAAAAGGAGATTCCATCTATAAGCTTTCTCAAATATACGATTTGTCGATAAGCGACATCACAGATGCAAACGGCCTTAGCGACCCAAACATACTCGTTATTGGTCAGGCGCTTATTATTCCAACTGATGCAAGCACTCATAAAGTACATTATGGTGAATCGCTCTGGCTTATCGCCCAGCGATATGGCGTTACACTGCAGGAGCTCGCGAAAATAAACAAAATCTCTAATCCCGCCCTTATTTACCCGGGGCAAACACTCGTTATTCCTCAAACCGTGCGGCCAACAATTGAAGTAAACGCCTATACACAGAAATTTGACGCTGCCGGTGTTCGTTTAATTGAGGACATTGGCCAACATCTAACCTATTTAAATCCATTCAGTTACCGTGTACAGGCTGACGGTACTTTTACGCTTTTAGATGATTCAGCTATTATAAATGCAGCCTACCAGACACAAACAACGCCTATGATGGTTCTAACTAATTTCGAAAACGGCACATTCAGTCCTGATACTGCCCATGCGGTGCTCGCAGATGCCGGGCTTCAACAAAAGCTCATATCGAGCATTCTCGTTATGATGAAGCAGAAAGGTTATCTAGCGCTCAATGTTGATTTCGAATATGTTCCGCCTGCCGATCGTGAGTTATTTCAACATTTTATTCAAAATCTCGTCGACAGCCTGCACCCGGAAAATTATCTCGTATCCGTTTGCCTCGCGCCCAAGCTGAATGCCGACCAAGCAGGCACACTATATGAAGCGCATGATTACCAGGCTCTAGGCCGCATCGCCGATTTTGTTATTCTCATGACCTATGAATGGGGCTGGTCGGGCGGGCCGCCGCGAGCCGTAGCTCCGCTGAACGAGGTCAACAAGGTGCTGCAATATGCCCTCAGCGTTATTCCTCCCAAAAAAATCGTAATGGGCATGCCTTTGTATGGCTACGATTGGACACTTCCCTACGTCCAAGGCGGAAAGTGGGCACCGACGATCAGTCCGCATGAAGCGGTAATTCGTGCGAATACTTACGGAGCCACCATTCAATATGATGATGAGGGACAATCACCTTACTATAACTATTACGACAAGGAAGGCCGAGAGCATGTGGTCTGGTATGAGGATGCACGCAGCGTTCAGGCCAAATTCAATCTTGTCAAAATATATAAGCTTCGCGGCATCGGCTATTGGGTGCTCGGCGTACCGTTCCCGCAAAACTGGTATGTGCTGCAAGCCAATTTCAAAGTGAAAAAGCTCATATAACTTATGATTTAATACAGATCAAAAGAAGACCGTATCGTTCGGCATAATCGAACGGTACGGCCTTCTTTTTTATTTATTAAACCAACCACACTGTTTTTGCAGTGGCCGGTACACGCTGCGGCTCTGGAGCCGTCATATCCGGATAACCTAGGTAAATAAAACCTACGATTTGATCTTGTTCACGCAGGCCAAATGTTTCTCTCATAATCGGGTGGTACATTGGATCGCCCGAACGCCATATCGCTCCAAGTCCATTCGCATGTGCTGAAAGCAGCAAATTTTGCACCGCTGCTTGAGCAGCAGCAAGCTCCTCTGCCAGCACAGCACGCGGATCATCCGACGGTGAGCATACTGCCGCAATAACGACTGGAGCACGGAATGCTTTGGTACGTTCTTTAGCCAAACGATCCTCAAGCGGCTGTCCGCTCAGCTCAGGAACAGCGGCCGCGGATACACGCGCATATCCTTCTGCAAGCCGCCCTCTGCCTTCACCCGTCATAACAATAAATGACCAAGGCTGCGTATTATGATGGCTAGGCGCCCAAACAGCTGCATCCAACAACCGTTCAATAAGTGCACGATCAACAGGGTCCTTCTTCACTCTTCCAATCGTTCTTCTCGTGCGAATCGCTTCTTCTATGTTCATTTCAGCTTCTCCTCCACCCAAATGTCTATAATAAGATGCTTAAAAACTTATTGCTCAAACAGATGCAAATATTCGCCGTATCCTTCTTCCTCCAGCTTATCCTTGCCGATAAAACGCAGTGAGGCGGAATTGATGCAATAACGAAGCCCCGTCGGCTGCGGTCCATCATCAAATACATGACCGAGATGAGAATCGCCCTCTTTGCTGCGAACCTCGACCCGTACCATATAATGCGAGGAGTCCGTATGCTCAGAAACAGCTGCTGCTTGCAGCGGCTTCGTGAAGCTCGGCCAACCGCAGCCAGCATCGTACTTATCGCGGGAGCTGAACAGCGGCTCTCCAGAAACGATATCTACATAAATGCCATCCTCGGTGTGATCCCAATACTCCCCTGTGAATGGACGTTCTGTTCCACTGTTTTGTGTGACCTCATACTGGATCGGCGTAAGACGCTGCTTCAATTCTGCAGGGTCTTTCTTAATCGCCCAGTTTTGTGAAATAAAAGCGTCGCGGCCAGAGCCTTTACGATACATTTTGTAACGATACGGATTCGATTTGTGATAGCCCTGGTGATAGTCCTCTGCCGGATAAAAAGCTTGCGCCGGTTCGATTTCCGTTACGATTGGCCGGTCGAAGCGACCGCTAGCTTCAAGCTCTTGTCTAGAAGCTTCCGCCAGTTCTCGCTGCTCTTCATCATAATAATAAATACCTGTCCGATAAGATTCCCCGCGATCATGGAACTGACCGCCTGCATCCGTAGGGTCGATTTGCTTCCAAAAAATATCAAGCAGCTTCTCATATGGGAAGATCGCAGGATCATACGTAATTTGTACCGCTTCCGCATGACCTGTCGTCTCCGAGCATACTTCCTGATAAGTTGGGTTTACCGTATGTCCACCCGTGTATCCGGATACGACCGATATAATACCCGGCATTTCCTCGAATGGCGATACCATGCACCAGAAGCAGCCTCCTGCGAACATTGCTTTTGCTTCTTTTCGGCTCGCGCCGTTATTTGTAATTGGTTGATCCATGCTGATCATCCTCCTAGTTGGTTCAAATGATAATGAATCTCTATTATACAATACTAGGTGGGCTAACAACAAAAAAAGGAGGAAACATCGCTTGACAGCGACATTTCCTCCTTCTATTAGTTATTTAAAGTCCGAGCCTGGAAAAAATACGAATAAGATCGGTAATGAGCTTGCGCCCGGTGATGAATATTGAATCGTTACTTCTGGCGCTGGCTGCATGCCAGCTGCTCCAGCGGGTTGATTCGGTTGCGTATAGATCAATGCTCCTTCGCCTACCTTCACATGACCGCCTGAAGGGACGTACACCACTTTTCCATTTACACTAACTGCACCTTGGAAAATTCCCGCTCGAGGATTTAGAATAATTCGCGTTCCCCAAGCGACATTTTTGAGCTTGACGGTCGTCACGGCACCATATTCCCCGCCGTTAATTGTCATTCCGCCTGTCAGTGCGTCTACACCTGCCATAGCAGGACCACGTTGACCTAGGCGCAGCTTGCTTTCTGTAACGCCAATCTTCTCATTCACTTCAATATATTGATCGGTATCGAAGAACTTGCCGCGATTCCCGACCTTCTCCAGCTCAGTAACCATAGACACTGCACTAATCGGGTCGGTGTCTACTTTAAGCGCCATCGTGGAAAATGTCAGCTTACCGTCCATGTCGACATCAAGCAAGCCCGAGAAACCTTCGTCTGGATTCATAATAATTTTCTCAAGCTCCGGCAGCAGCACAGCGGAAGTACCAGGCTCAATAATCATTTCGCGCGGCTGTGAGCTTGCAAAATATCTAGCTACTGCAGCCGATCCAAATTGCATAGCACTGACGCTTGGTCCAGCAAGGCCGCGGTTGCCAATCGTCAGCTTTACGCTTTCGCTTTCATTATTCGTAACCACAACCGCCAGCTTTAATCGCTCGTCAGAGCCGTTGCGGTGATGAAGGAATAAACGACTTGCATCATTCAAAGTATCTTCATACAGCAAACCTTCTCCAAAGAAACGCTCCGGCGCATTCGACATATACAATGTGCGGCCGCCTTTGGATTCAATCGTATCCACCTCTTTGAAGGTGTTCATTAGTTTCCCGTCAACTTCAAATTTATCGCCCGGGTTACCATAACGCATGTAATATTCATAAGGCGTATACATAACCTCTTCTGTTACACGAATATCTTGAGACACGACTTCACTTCGTGCGCCATCATTGTCGTAGACACTTTGAGTAACGGTATAAACACCAGGCTCAAAATATGTACTTTTACGGCCGGTCCACTCTGTCTTCACGATTTTGCCATCAGGGTCGTAGCTCAAATCCTTAAATTCGATAGGCTCCCCGAGCTTCACCTCATACGGAGCTTCGAAGCGGGCTACTGGCGGCACGTTTGGCTCCGGCTGAATCGTTATGCTAATTTGCTTAAGCTGTGCATTAAACACATAAGTGGCATTCCACAGCAGTTTAACTGCTGATAGAGGCACATGCATCGTTCCATTAATTTGTGTAGCTGCATTAGGCAGTACAACGTAGCTTCCGTTGCGATTCGCACCGCGCATATTATTGTTCAGCGTAACTTTGTTGAAATAAGTATCGATATGAGTGCCTTTACTATCAGCATAAACGCTTGCTCCAACGGAAGTAGCAATCGTCCGAATAGGAATCATCGTAACTCCCTTTACTACCGGCAGCGGCGCCGTCATTTGCTGCGCCTTGCCGTTTACAGTCATTTTTTTCGAACCATGCACAAACACAACCTTTATCGGCTGACGCTCAGCTGCATTAGCTTCCTCCTTCACTCCAAATCCAGTACCTGCCAGCGAAACGAGTAAGCCTGCTATGAGAACTCGCTTAGTCATTTGCTTAAACCAATTCTGTGTTTTCATCTTGTTCTCCTTCCAATTTGCGGCATCGGCTGCCGCATCCCTTATGGTTAGACGCCGAAAGGAGGGAGAATGTTCCGGTCCGATTTGAAATTTACAGGAAATTCCCATATATCGCAAAGGACATCTACGTTTGTCTTTGTTACAATAAGATGACATCCGCAACTATTTAGGAGCAATTGAAGTCTAATCTATGTACCCTTGCTAGCAGTTCGTTCATCCGATCTTTCGTGCAAGTGACTATCAAGAGAGGTGAATGAATAGAATGAGTGATTTGATTTTGGAACAACGCACTGCCAGCCAATTCGATAAGAAAACACGCAGAAAGAAAGGAAACCGTACCTTCCTTCTTTTTGTCTGCATATGGGTCATTATTATATGCTCCGGCATATTGGGCGCCAAATGGTATACCGAACGGATTCAGCAGACGTTATCCGCAAACTTGGAGCAGCAAACCGCTGGCCAAATTGCGGCTATGCAGCAAGCTTATGAGGCTCGCATGCTGAAGCTCGAAACCGACTACACCGCAGATCTTGCTGAGCTAAAGGCAAAAGTCGATGCGCTAAATGAACTGCTTACGTTCACGAAGGACAACGCCGCTTCCAAAACGGACAACAGCAACAAGCTGTATACGCAGTTGAATGAAGTGAAAAAACAGCTTAATGAGCTGCAGAAGAGCTTGGACGTGCTCAAATGAATATAACCGTCAAAGCGTTAAATCGAACTGCACTGCTTGCCTGTGCACCTTTTCTAGGCATTATGATCTGGCTGTTATTGTCCGATATCGTTATTCAATTATCTGCTGAAGCCTTTCCGAAGCCCATTACTGAGCAAACAAGGCTTCCCGAATCCGATATTAAGCATGCCGCTGCCGGCCTTGACCTTGCACAGGAGACCGCATCACAAACACGAGAGTCCATTCAAAGGCAGCTGAAGCTGTACAAAGAAACAAATGCCGATATGGCAAAGATATCTTCCATGGCTGCATCGCAGGCAATGAGACCTTTGCAAATTTACGACCGCAATATTACGAGCAAGCTTGGCAAGGTCGCCGGTACGATTGAATCGGACAAGCTAAGAGCACAGCTTTTCTACATAAAAGCAGAAAACTTCTCGGCGTACGCGCTCAAGGTGAAGCTTAAGAGCAAAGATGCGATGACGATGTCGCTCGGCGGTGAAGAGCTTGGACAAGCAGAGACTACTCTCGCCGCAGTAGCCCGGCACGGAGCTGTTGCCGGCATTAATGCAGGCGGCTTTGCAGATGGACGAGGCAAAAGATATCCGCTAAGCACAACCATTGTGGACGGAGATTACGTGACAAGCTTCGAGCCGCCGCGTGCGGATTTGTTTTTTGTAGGCTTAAACGAGCAAAATGAGCTCATCGGAGGTAAATTCGCAAGCAAACAACAGCTGGATGCCAAAAACCCGAAATTCGGTGCATCCTTTGTTCCTGTACTGCTGCGCGGCGGATCTCCACAACCGATCCCAGCCAAATGGCAGACCAGTCCAAAGCGCGCACCACGGACCGTCATTGCTAATTTCAAGGATGATCAACTGCTGTTTCTTGTAGCTGACGGCTACAACGAATCAGGCAGCTCAGGGGCTACGCTTGGTGAAATGCAGCTATTGTTGCAGCGCTATGGCGCCGTTGACGGCTATAACCTGGATGGCGGCGGCTCGTCCTCGCTCATTTTTAACGGAAGAGTCATTAATAAGCCTTCCGACGGACAGCTTCGCAAGCTGCCGACGCACTTTTTGTTATTTAAATAATTAGGCCTGCATAGCGCGATGAAGATGATTTCTGAATATACTATTATCGAACTCCTAAGTTTTGACCCCTACTACTGTTCTTCGGAAAGGAGCAGCACGAATGGGCATTGGTTCGAAATGGTACCGCAAATCATTGTTGACGATTACAGGCATTCCTCTGGTAGAGAGGCTTTCAACTACGTATGGAAAAAAACTCGCAAGCCGATTTATTGCGGGGGAGACGCTTGAAGAGGCTTTGTTTGAGCTCGAAAAGCTGGGCAAGCTAGGCATTATGGCAACGCTCGACCATCTTGGCGAAGGGATACAGGACTTAAGCGAGGCATCAGCATACAGAGATCAATATTTGAAGCTGATCGAAGGCATAGCTGATCGAAAAGCTAATTCTCATGTATCGCTGAAGCCTACTCAAATGGGTCTCGCTCTTGACCAAGCGGCTTGTTACGCCAACATTCGAGACGTAGTCAAGCATGCAAGGCGCCATCGAAACTTCGTTCGAATTGACATGGAGAATACGCCTTACACGCAAGCTACAATCGATATCGTTAAAAGGCTCCACAAAGAAGGCTTAACCAATGTCGGCACCGTGCTGCAGGCTTACCTATTCCGAACGGAGCAGGATGTTAACGATATGCTTCAAGCACGTATAAGCTTGCGACTCGTTAAAGGCGCCTACAAAGAATCGAGTGAGGTCGCCTATCAAGATAAAAACGAGGTCATCGACAATTTCAAAAGCATGATCAAGGCTCATTTGGACAAAGGCATCTATACCGCCATTGCCTCACATGATGATGCGATCATTAGCTGGGTAAAAGCTTATGCGCGCACGAACCGTATTGCCAAAAGCGCCTTCGAGTTCCAAATGCTCTACGGCCTCCGCATGAATGAACAGGCGAAGCTCGCAAAGGAAGGCTACCGCATCCGCTGTTACGTCCCTTACGGCGCCATGTGGTACCCCTACTTCACCCGCCGACTTGCCGAGAAACCTGCAAACCTTATGCTCGTTCTTAAAAACATGTCCACTCTAAAGAAGGAATCCCCTAAGTAAAAACAGTCGAGCAGGATAGCTTTACCTGCTCGACTGTTTTATTCTATCGATCTTCGTACCAATACCCTTTGATCCCCTTCTCTAGGCGAAGCAAAGCTTCCAAATAATAATAATCGCCCCAAATCATAAAATCGTCCGGAGACGATCCGCCTCGAACATGGTAAGAGCCTCTTTTGATCAGGCCTTCCACATTCGGCTCATTGATGGTCGAATAATTGAGTACAAGCGACTCCATCACAAACCGTATTCTGCGTTCGAAATACGCGCGCTCCGGGTCACTCTCATCCATCAAATCGAGCAGCTCCAACAAACCGGCGCAAAAGATGGCAGAAGCCGAGCTGTCACGAGGCGTTCCAGACTCGATAGGCGCATTAAAGTCCCAATAAGCAACTTCATCCTCTGGCAGATGGCACAAGAAAAACCGCGCCAGCCTTTTTGACGTCTCTAGGTAAAGCCGATCCTTCGTATACCGGTACGACAGCGCGAATCCATATACACCCCATGCTTGTCCCCGTGTCCACGTCGACCCGTTTGTATAGCCTTGAGCTGTATCGCCGCCGATCGGTTCGCCATTTTTTTGATCAAAATGAAAGGTATGATAGGACGAGTCATCCCCGCGGACCAGATAACGTCGGCTCTTGTCAGCATGGAGAACCGCAGCCTGGCGGTACTGTTCATCGCCTGTCTGCTCGAATGCCCAGTAAAGCAAAGGCAAATTCATCATGCAATCGATAATAATGCGGCCGCCGTTTACAGAGTCGCCAGCAGGTCCCCACGCTTGAAAATATTGACCCGGCTCGCGCCACCTTGCCATTAGTTTGTCGGCGGCCCTTAAAGCAAGCTGCCTTGCAGCTTCATCCTTTTCTATCATCCACTGTGCTTTAGCCGACAACGAGTACAAAAATCCGATATCATGATGATCCAGCACCCGGTCCGCTTCATAGCGCTCCCGGAAGCTTTCAACGGTTCGGGCTGCCGCTTGCCGAAATGCGTCATCGCCGCTGTACTCGTAACAAAGCCATAACATGCCGGACCAAAAGCCGTCGGTCCAATCATCATTGGCGTTCAACTCATACGAGCGGCCGCCGTCCGTGCTGACATGTGGAAATTGATCGCCAAATTTGCCGATATTCCGCCTCGTCTTCTGTAAAGCGTCCTCAATAGCTGTTTGCCATACGCTCATCGGATTCATCCTCCCCATATTCCGGCATCATACAAAAATAAAAGACGGATCTCAGCCTCAACGCTCTAGAGCTTCTCTTCCGTCCCTACTCTGCCTATACTGTCCCGGCGTTATGCCTTCGTACTTTTTAAACACCCTTAGCAAAGATTGGCTGCTTGCAAATCCGCATTGCTCGGCAATATCTTGAATGGCGTGGTTGGTCTCAGCAAGCAGCGATTTCACCTTGTCAACACGCCGCTTATTAACAAAATCAACGAGATTCTCTCCGGTTTGCTCTTTGAAAAATCGAGATAAGTAAGTCGGATTAATATCGAAAGCAAGCGAAATGCTCGTCAGGCTAATATTCATATCATTCAAGTTATGAAGGACATGCTCGACAACTTGGCTCTTCAAATCGGTATTATGGCTTTTCTTCTTTTGCTGCAAATAATCACAGGCTTTCTTTAGGAAGTCCAAAATTTCTTCTTCCATCTCTGCGAAGGTTTCGCACTCTGTAATCTGCTTAATTAAATCCGTTTTCTCCACCATAATTTCTTTCGTGCTAAGTTGAAGCTGCTCTACCGCTTTCAGCATCGTGCCGACGAGTTCGAACATCAGCAATTTTCCCATTTGAATGGACAGCGTTCCCTCGGAAAAATTCGTAATGAGGATACGCTGCAGGACAGCTGCCGCCTCATCGTAATTGCCTGCCGCCATCAAGTTAATTAATTGACGTTCGGTATCGAGCGGATAATACAAATCATTTTTGGGACGCTTAATCGATTCATAGGAAATGATTTGGTTGGAGCCAAGAACAAGCTTATATTCCAGAGACTCGACCGCTTCCTCGTAACATTTTGGGAGCGTCGACCAAAACGTATGGATATCACTGACACCCACGGAAAAACGAACGAAAAATTTATCTTGAATAAAACGTTTAGCGTCATTTGCCACTTTGAGCAGCTCTTTCTTTGCTTCCTTCTCTTTCCCTAGGACGTTTACAACGCAAGCAATCATGCCGTCAACTTCCGTGAAATAAGTGCGATGGCCTGCGGATAACAGCTCCTCAAAAATGTTCGTAACGATCAGGTAAACGAATTGAAGCTTCCTCTCCGCATCCATTTCTTGATTCGCCTGAAACAGCCGTTCATAGTCTTCGATCTGCAGCAGCAAGACGGCAAACCGGTCTGTCTCGAACCGAAAATCAAACGATTCAATGGCTTGCGGCAGTGCGGAGCTCATATCCACCCGGCCTTTCAGCAGCCGGGCCAAAAATTGGTTGCGCAGCACTTGATGCTGCTCGAGCAGCTTTCTACTTGCTTCATCTTGGATGGCTGCGCTGTCGGTCATAAACGATTGCAGAACCGCAAATTCGTTCGGCATATTCATCATGTTTGTTTTGACCTTTGTTGAAACAAAATTCATCATATTTTGAATAGGGGCATAATTTCTTCGCGTAAGCCAAAAGGCGCTAAGCCCGCCCAGTCCGATGCAAAGCAGCATCGCAATATAAATCAAATTTTTCAGCAGCTTCACTTTAGCGGAATACACTTGCTCCGGCAAAACCGAAATATAGGTCCAATTCGTCGTATCCGACTTCACATAAGATATGGCCGCATCGTTGCCGTCCACTAATTCCGTAAGAAAACCGCGTTGATTGCTCATTTTCGGTATCGGCAGCTCAGCCAGTCCAGTCTGAGGGCCAGTAATCATGATGGGATGGCCCTCGCGATCGAGGATATAAACCGAACTCTCGGTTGCTAGACCAACTTTCGAAATCGCTTGCTTGAGCCGATCCTGATTGAGCAGCACAACAAGAGTCGCAGGGGCAGCTTTAATCTCTTGAATAGGCAAGGATTGCACGTAAACGAGCGAGTTTTCCGTTTGTTTGGCGCCTTCATTTAATGTAACGAAAAGACCAGCATGGCTCGCCCGGAGCCACTCTGTCCATTCCGCAAAGCTTTTTCCCGATGCCTTATGGAGCACGGAATACAAATCGTCTGCCGGCATAAACGTCGTTGTCGTTATCCCATATTCTTTGTTCTTGAGATAGATATAGGCATCGGTTATATTGCCGTTGGCAATCGTATAAGACTGAAGGCTCGAGATCATTTCCATCGTGCCGAACCTGGCTTCCGCCGTATCCAACGTTTCACGGTTTAAATACGTCATGACTTTCGGGTCAAACGATAATTGCGTGCCTAACCTGCGAATGTCAGTGATCTGATTGTCCACTAATTGCCGAACCTGATCGAGGAGCGTGTCGTTAGCTCTGCGCACTTCCTTGACCAGCATTTCTTGTGATTGCAGCAGGACGATCAAGGTAATAAGGATTGGAATAAATAAGACAAATAAATACGAGTACAGCCAAAACTTATAAACCTTGCGTTTCATATGAGCATCCACCGCCAGAGAATTATACTCCGAGTATATACCAACTACTCTTTTACCGCACCGATCATAACGCCCTTCGCGAAAAACTTTTGCAGAAACGGATACACAAGCAATATCGGAAGCGTCGCAACCATAATCGTGGCATATTTGATGCTTTCCCTGATTCCTTCTTGATCCGCCATCGCGTCTCCCAGCTGCATGGAGCTCGTATCGTTAATGACCAATATTTCTCGTAAAATGATCTGCAGCGGAAATAATTCACGGTCACGGATAAACAACATCGCATTGAACCAAGAATTCCAGTGGGCAACGCCGTAGTAAAGGATCATAACCGCGATAATCGGCATGGAAAGCGGGACGACGATTTTGAACAAAATACCGAACTCCCCGGAGCCATCTATTTTGGCAGATTCGATCAAGCTCTCGGGAATCGCCTCGAAGGAGGTGCGCATGATGATCAGATTCCATGTGCTGATTGCGACCGGCACGATTAACGCCAGCAAGCTGTTGCCCATATGCAGCCAGTTGTTGATCAATAAATAAGTGGGAATCAGTCCGCCGCTAAAATACATCGTAAAAATGATAGCGATCATAATCGGTTTGCGCAGCATGAACTTACGGGACAGGCCGTAGGCTCCAAGCGCCGTGAAAAACAAGTTAAACAGCGTTCCAGAGAAGAGGATCAGGAGCGTATTCCGGTATCCGCTGAATATATTCGGATTGTCGAGCACGCGGGAGTAAGCCTCCCAGCTAAATCCAAGCGGACCTAGGAGCATGCCTTGATGTGCAATCAATCGATTAGAGTCGCTTAAGGAAGCCATTACGACATGATAAAAAGGATAAATGGTTACGACGATAAGCAAAAGCATGAGAATGGCGTTCAATATATCAAATGTGCGGTCTGTCATCGTATTATTTTTCAAGTTCCCATTCCCCCTTACCATAATCGGTTCCCGGATACCCGGCGGGAAAACCAGTTGGCGCTAATGAGCAAAACAAAGTTGATGCCCGCTTGAAACAAGCCGACAGCAGAAGTAAAGCTGTAGTCCTGACCTTCCGCAAGCCCTTTCCTGTACACAAAGGAGGAGATAATATCCGCAGTCTCATAGGTATTCGGATTGTAGAGCAATATTATCTTCTCAAATCCGATATCCATAAGTCCTCCGATTCTAAGAATGAGCAAAATCATAATGATTGGAATCAATCCTGGAAGCGTAATGCTCCACATTTGCCTAAACCTCCCGGCACCATCGACTCTGGCCGCTTCGTAGAGCTCGGGATTAATGCCGCTGAGCGCCGCCAAGAAGATGATGGACGACCAGCCAAGCTCCTGCCATATGCTGGAGAATACATAAATGAACCGAAAGTTAGCGGCATCACCAAGCAAAGTAGTGCGTTCGCCCCCGAAAAATTCGATCATCGTACTGATAATCCCTTCACGGTTCGTAAAATCGAGAATGAGTCCGCAAATGACAATGAGTGATACAAAGTGAGGCAAATAGACGACTGTTTGAACGACGTTTTTAAACAGCTTTAAACGGATTTCATTAAGCAAAATAGCAAGAATAATCGGTGCTGGAAAACCAAACAAGAGCTGATAAAAGCTTAGGAGCAGCGTATTGCGCAGCACCCGCCAAAAGTAGATGCTGTCAAAAAAGTCCTTGAAATTGTCAAGGCCAACCCATGGGCTTCCCCATACACCCTTGGCAATGCTGAAATCCTTAAAGGCAATAATCGAACCGTACATCGGAAGATATTTGAAAATAAAATAATACAAAACAACTGGCAGCACCATAAAATAGATGGCTTTATTTCTCACAAGATCGTTAGCTAGTTTTCTCATCATCGCAGGTGCACTCTCTTTCCACCGAAATTGATTTTTAAAGGAAGGGGAGTGTGTTCCCCCCTTCCTTCAATCGGTTTAACGTTTGTTGAAACGGTCGAAAGCGGCTTGCTGAATTTCTATCGCGCGCTCGATTCCCATTTTCTTAAACTGCTCGATCGCTTTATCGAAGCTGTCCAAACTAGAGGTGCCCATAATCAGTTTCGTGACAATCTCTGAACGATACGTATCCACATCCGTCATAATTTTGCTGAATTCGCTTGCTTCCTCCGGCGTTAAAGAAACGGGAGGAATGAGAACGGAGGCAGAGTTTTTCGCGAATTTGGCATACGCTTTTACTGCTTCCTTCTGGGCGTCGAGCGAATAGTATTGGTCATTATAACGGTCATCGTCCGGACCCGGGAACGGATAGTTCGCAATGAAGTTTTTCGCCATCGCTTGGCCGATCGGCAGTCCGTCCGGATTTTTCATGATCAAATCCGTAAATTTAGGCTGGCCATCCACCAGCGTATACGTTGTGCCGTCAATACCGAAGTTTTTCAGCATAGCGCCTTCTTCGCTGAACAAATAATCAAGCGCCTTAATCGTAGCTTCCGGATTTTTGTTTGCGCTTGTGATGACAGCTCCCGTATTGCTGTAATCCCAGCCGGTTTCCGTAAATTTAGGCTCATCTCCTTTATTCATTACCGGATATTGAGCGGCGGAAAGCATCGCCTTCGGATCCGCCTGCTGCAAGGAAGGAAGCCATGCGCCCATGCTGCCGCCAATGTAACCGAAGGTAGCGGCTGCCTTGCCTGAAGTGATCTTCGCTTCCTTCGCTTTGTTGTCGTTAGAAGCATAGTCCGGATCAATCAAACCCTCTTTATACCATTTTTGCATACGCGCCAAGTAGTCCTTAAATGCAGGCTGAAGCGGCCCATACTGGATTTTGTCGCCATTCAGATAAAAATCTTTGCCGATGCCGTATGCCCCGATAAAGTCCATCGAGCTTTTTGATCCTAGAAGCATGTCTTTCTCGGACGTATATGGAATGACGCCTTTTTTCTCTTTAATCGTTTTTAGAACAATCTCCCATTCGTCGATCGTTTCGGGCAGCTGCAAGCCCAGCTCATCGAGCCAATCCTTCCGTATCATCTGGCCGGAGAACGTTTTGTATTTGCCGTGATCGCCAACCTTCAAGTTAGGGAATACGTAAATATCCCCGTTATCCGCTTTAATTTGCTTGGCGATAAGCGGATATTCTTCGAGAATTTTTTTCAAATTCGGTGCGTGCTGATCGATAAGATCGTTTAATTTAATGATCGTTCCATCCTGAAACAGCTTGGCTGGACCGCCTTGGAAGTTGGACATGTTCCACACAATCAAGTCCGGAAGCACATTGGAAGCTACCATCACGCCGAATTGCTGCTGAGCATCGGCACCCGTGCCCGTCGGATGTTCAAAGTCGAATTTCACATTCGTCTTTTTCTCCCATTCCTTCACCATCGCTACATCACTTAAGCTTTGAACGACGGCTTGCGCATTAGGGTTTAAAGGATGCCAAAGCTTTAGCTTTACAGGTTCAGCCGATTTATCGCCTTTCCCCGCATTTTCTTTCGCTCCGTTGCCGGTTGCCGCGTTGTTAGCGGGTTGTTCTGACTTGCCGCTGGAGCAAGCCGTTGCAATTCCTCCGAACATCAATACGATGGCAAGCAGCAGAGCAATTCTAGTAAATATACTTTTTTTCATGCGTGACTCCCCTTTACGAATTTATTTATGAGGCGCCTACCGGTTGCCGGCTCGCCTTAATCCCAATCTAATCGATAATAGCAGCCCCGTACATTTTCAATTGCTATAACGGTATTCATTTTTGTACAAACAGCGATTTACGATTCTTTACACGATATCCTTTTTTGTAGAAAACCTTTAAACAATGCTGTTGCGACGCCTTATTTCAACCTCATCGGGTTCGCCCCGAGGCCCGGAAATTCCTCTACCTGAACATGAATAGAAATGATTTCCGCAAAAAAAAGATGTCCCGGATTCCTAAGAATATTCGGGACATCTTTGCTTCTTCGGGCTATTTAATTATAAGTGCTTGTATTAACCGATTTCCGGCTGATGCTCCGGCTGATGCAGGGCGACCGTGCCGTCATCAAGACGCAGCCATGATTCCACTTTCCGTTCGTTTTCGGTCAAGCGGATCACGCGGGCACCCCGCGGGAAACCTTCCTTGCCGTAAGTGTTGTATCCTGTTGCTCGTCCGTAATAAAGACGAATCCCGTAAAGCTCTCCCCAATAGTCGTTCGTGTGGTCATGGCCGCAAAAAGTTGCAATCACGTCTCCCTGTGCCAACATCGCTGAGAAGAAACCTGCTTGCGTCTGCGCGGCGCATACCCCCTCATGTTTATGGCCATAGCACATTTCCCGGTCCCACACTTCTTGGTATTCAGGCAGAGGGATGTGAAAGAATGCGAGTGCCGGCAATGCAGCGCCCTGATGACGAGCTTTCCACGCCTTGGATTGCTCCATGTACCACTGCACTTGATCATGCTGAATCCAATCGTAGCCGGGTACGCCAGGCAGCTTGGAATAATCGCCAGAATCCAGGCAATAGAGCATAGCGGCCTCTTGATCGTTGTCAGACCCAAGTACAGGTAACGCGTAGTTGCCTGTGCCATGGATATCCCGCGGTCCCGGCTCGGCAAAGGTGTGAGCGTGCTTTAGCACCTCGCCCATCAGGTCATCGCGGGTAATATCGTTCTCCGTGTCATGATTGCCAAATACAATTCCCCATGGAATGCCTCTCTGCTCCGCAGCGGCAACCGCGTCCCGAAACGCTTGAAGCGGGTCTTGGCATAAGACTGCCCCGTCTGAACCTCTGCCCGTGTAAATGACATCTCCTGTAAACATAACAAAATCCGGTTGTTCAGCCTCAAGTACAAGCTCCATCGCAGCCTTGGAACGCAAATCTAAGTCCGATCCGTCCTGCCAATGAATATCTGTGAACTGGACAATTGTAAAAGTGCCGTCTTTGCGAAAACGAAGCTTTTTGGCGTTTTCCATCTTCATCCTTACTCCCTCTCCATTAGGTATTCAGGTGCTATTGTTTAATGCCCTGATGACGCAATCATAATGATGCCCATAACTACAGCGATCGAAGCCGTAATTCTGCGAGTCCCTTGCGACTCTTTTAATACAAATAGACCAAGGAGCGTGCCAAACACGATTCCTACCTCGCGCATAGGCGCAACTGTAGAAATATTGGCATTTCTGGCTGCAAACAAAAACAACAAGTACGAGCCCGGAGACAAGATAGCGCCAATCCAGATAATATTAATATGAGTGCGAATAACATGCTTAAGCCGTTTAGAGCGAAGAACAGCAGGCGTCAGTCCGAGTACAAAACCGATATTCGTCACCTCAAGCAGCGCAAGGGGAGAGAGATGCTGTAAATTCACTTTATCGATAAGCGTGTAAGTGGTAATGCATAGCCCAACGCTCATCGCCAGCAGTACAGGCTTATAGAAAGACTGCTGATGCCCTTTGCCCGAAGATCTTCCGATCATGACGATGAACCCGATCAGCATAAAGCTGAGTCCGATCCAGCCCCACAAAGGCAATGTCTCTTTTAATAGCAATACGCCGATGGCTGGGATAAGCAAGGTTGGTGTCCCCCGCATGATCGGATACACTTGCGATAAATCTCCAGCATTATAGGTGTAAGCGAGCAGCAGTGAATAAACGCTTTGCATAATTAGCGATGCACCGATTAACAGCCACTGTGTCTGCGATAGTGACGCACTCAAAAGTTCATTAATGAGTGTCGGCAGCAAAACAATAGTCGCAGGCATATAAATCACCCATAAGAACAACGCTTTATCCGTACTTTGCTTAGCTAGCATATTCCATACCGCATGCGCCAAACCGGAACACAAGACAAGAATAAGAGAAATAACAATCAATTAAGAAACACCTCCATTGATCCACATTTAGATTCAACTATCAGTTCCACATATTCCAACACAATATCACACAAACACACACATTTACAATATCTTAATATATACTTTTCATTAGAAAGCAAAAAAGACCCTTGGTATATAACCAAGAGTCTTTAGGACAGTCAACGTCCCCTTTATTATTCATCTCTACTCATAAACAATCTCAATGCCGCTCCGTTTATATTTATCAACTAGATCAAGGCCGATCTTCGAATCTGTAACGAAACGTTCTACATCCGCGCAACCGCACACCTTGAGCAGGGAGACTTGATCAAATTTGCTGCTGTCGGCAAGCGCGATCGTGCTTTTTGCATTTGCTTGCATTATCTTCTTCACCTGTACTTCACCAATCGCGTTGTCAGTAATGCCTTCGTCCAATGTAACTCCGCTCATGCTCATAAAAAACAAGTCTGCATGAAAGCGGGAAGCGAATTCTTCAGCCAAGTCTCCGATAATGCTCTGTTCTGCTTGACGGATAATGCCTCCGATCATGATCAGCGTAAAACCGGGGACATCGATTAATTCATTTACGATTGGCAAGGAATTCGTAATAATCGTCAATCGCTCGAACTTTGTCTTGAGCATCTTCGCAATTTGAGTATTGGTTGTGCTCACATCAAGTGCGATGGACATTCCTTCCGTTACATATCGAATGGCGAGCTGGGACAATTCCGTCTTCTCTGTCAAGTAAATCGACTCACGAATCGGCAGCGGGATTTCCCGGCTGTAATCCGGCTCTTTTAAAATCGCACCGCCATGAACCCTCTGCAATAAGCCTAGGCTCTCCAAATGCTCTAGATCGCGCCGTATCGTTTCAAAAGAAACGCCAAACGATTCCATAAGCTCCGACGCTCGAATCGATTTATCGCTATTTATTTTTTGGATAATTAATTGATGCCGCTGCTGTGCGAACAATTGCTATCACTCCTCTATGCCGTGCCTTCCGGTAATTCCTGCTTCTTGATTAGTAGTCTACCATAAATCAAGGAAAGAGGCTCAGCCGCTAAGAGCAGTGTTCATCTTGTATCCCTTTCATTCGCGGCATTAAATTTTAATGCAATAGCGGCTTTCAGCATTCTCATGTCACGCTCGCTGTCCAAATAAAGCTGTTCCGATTCTTGCTGCGTGATCCTCTCGAACCGAAAACGGTCGCCGGGCTTTAGCTGTGCAAAAACAGGAATATCGACCGTTGCGACTTGCGCAATACGTAGATAACCGCCCGTTGTCTGTCTGTCCGCCAGCAGCACGATCGGCTCTCCGCCAGCCGGCACTTGGACCGTTCCGTTTGCGACAGCCTCCGAAAGCAGCTCAAGCGGCTTCGCGAGCGTCAGCTTCTCCGTTCCTTCGAGCCGGTATCCCATTCGATCGGACTGTGCGGAAATCTGGAAGCTCTGGCTAAAAAAGCTCGCCCGGCTTGTCTCTGTAAACAGCTCGTAATGCGTGCCCGTCATCGCGCGAATGATCGGGTCCGCTAGATTGTCCGCTATCGCAAAATGACTCGCATGCCAGAGCGGCACCGCAACGCTGCCATTCCATCCGCGGCGCAAAGCATGCTCCATTCGCTCTGACAGCAGGCTCGGCGCCTTAGCTGCCAGAACATCTCCTGACTTTAATGCCCTTCCGAAATAACCTCCGATTGCGCCGCGCAGATACGTACTTTTGCTTCCCATGACCTCCGGTACATCAAATCCGCCCGCAACTGCGAGATAGGAGCGGCAGCCCGATTGGCAAGCTCCGAATTTCACGCTCATTCCCGCGCGAACGAGTACTGGTCTCCATAAGGGCAGCGTCTCACCTCCAGCGGTAACAGACATACGCGCGCCGCAAATAGCGAGCAGCGTATCCTTCTCCATAAAGAGCTCCGTTCCGGTAAGCGTAATTTCCAGCACTGCCTCACTATCCTCGTTGCCGACTAACAGATTAGCCGCACGCGAAGCTCCCGTATCCATAGCCCCGCCGGCGACTACGCCGTATTTTTGATACCCATGCCTTCCGATATCTTGTACAGTAACGAGCAAGCCGGGACGAACAACTTTTATAGTCATAATTCACCTTCTAAATAAAGCTTGTACTGCCGTTCCGTTATCGGCTTAAACCTAATCAAGTCCCCCGGTCTAAGCAAGCTTGGAATTTCGTCCTGAGGACGAAATAGAGCAAGCGGCGTTCTGCCGATCAGCTGCCAGCCGCCCGGCGTTGCAACCGAATATATGCCCGTCTGCTTGCCAGCTATGCCGACGCTGCCCTGAGGAATGATCGTCCGGGGCGTCTGATGCCTTGGCGCGGCAATCCGCTCAGACATTCCTCCCAAATAAGGAAAGCCTGGCGCAAAGCCGAGCATATGGACCAAGTAGCTGCCACCAGCATGTATAGCGATCACTTCCTCCTCCGGAAGTCCATTAAGCTCAGCAACTAGGCTAAGATCAGGACCGTACTCTCCGCCATAGCAAACCGGAATTTCAATCGTTCTATCCGCCTGATCGGAAGAGTGCAGCTGCTCTAGAGATAGGTACGTCTGCACTCTAGCGCATACCGTTTCAAAGATTGTAGCATGCTGAAGCTCGGCTGCAGTGCGGCTTCTCTTCACCAGCAGCGGGTCATAATGGATCGCCACCGAGACGAAGGACGGCACGCATTCGATTAATCCGGTAAATGGTTTATCCTCTAAACGACGACTTAAATTCATGACAATTCGGTTCGTTTCTTCGTCAATGGAGCTGCCTAAACGAATAACAACGGCAGAGTCACCAAGCGGCAGCATTTCAATAGGAGCCAGAGGCTCCGTTGATGCCTTCTCCATGCTCATACACCCGCCTTCTGAACAGATATGCTCGCTGCCTCTAATGCCGCCCGCAGTCTTATGACATGCTCTACTGCACCTGGCGTATCCCCATGCACGCAAACCGTATCCGCCTTCAAAATAACGCTATGATGTTGTATCGATTTGACCTCACCATCCTTGATCATGCTTATCGCTTGCTCTGCAGCGCGAATAGGATCAACAATAACAGCACCTTCCGTCCCTCGCGGCGTTAGTGAGCCGTCCGACTCGTACGTTCGGTCTGCGAATACTTCATGGATTGTACGCAAGCCTATAGCTTCGCCTGCGTGAATAAGCTCACTGCCCGCTAATCCGAATAGCATCAGACTCGGATTAACCTTATATATTGCCTCTGCTATCGCGTCGGCTAATGGTTTGCTCTTCGCAGCCATATTATACAAAGCGCCATGCGGCTTGACATGTGCGACGCTTCCACCTTCTGATTTAGCAAAAGCATACACCGCACCCAGCTGATAAACCGTTAGCTCATATGCCTCCTCCGGCGTTATGGCCATCACCCTTCGACCGAAGCCTGCCAAATCCGGCAGCCCCGGATGCGCTCCAATGGCTACATCATGCTCTAACGCCAGCTTAACCGTGCGCCGTATTGTCGCTGCATCCCCAGCGTGAAAACCGCAAGCGATATTCGCTGAAGTAATATATTTCATCAGCTCGTGATCGAGGCCAGCTGTGTAAACCCCAAAACCTTCTCCCATATCGCAGTTTAAATCCACGCGAAACATATGCTCTCCCCCGTCTGCTCGCCTGCCAAAGCCAGCTCTATTTCCAAAATTATATCAAATTTCAGCGCGAAAATAAGCAGCCCTATCCTCTGCGTCTCTCCACCATAAGGCTAAACTACAAAAAAAAGAAGCAGCGCCGGTCCAGCGCTGCTTCTTCCATATTATTTGTTTATTCCCCGCCCATAAATACGTAACGGCCAATGATGAGCACCGCTAGAATCCACATGAGCCAGTGAACCTTGTATTTGCCTTTGCCTGTTACATTAGCAACCGTTGCAAGCAATACGTACGATACGATACCGAACGAAATACCGTTTGCAATGTTGTAAGTAAGCGGCATAAGTGCAAGTGTCAAGAAGGATGGAATCGCATAAACCATATCTGAAAAATCGATATCTTTTACCGATTGCATCATCAGCACGCCTACGATAATAAGTGCAGCAGCTGTAGCCGCACCTGGAACAAGCGCAACGATTGGAGACAAGAAGATAGCAAGCAGGAAGCACACGCCTGTCGTTATTGCCGTTAGGCCCGTACGTCCGCCTTGCGCAATACCTGCAGAGCTTTCGACGAATGCGGTAACTGTACTTGTACCAAGCACCGCGCCGCCGCTGACGCCGATCGCATCAACGAACATCGCTTTACCTACACGTTTTTTGCCCTTTTCAGCGTCCTTCATGTAGCCTGCACGGTTTGCTGTACCAACTAGCGTACCGAACGTATCGAACATTTCGACGAAGGTAAATGTCAGGATAACCGTTACCAGTCCGACTTCAAATACGCCTGCAAAGTCAAAATGCCAGAAGTTCATTTTGGAGAAATCAGGCACCCATGTTTGACCAGTGAATGCTGCTTTCACATCAACATGACCCATTAGAATAGCAATAACAGTTGTACCTAGAATACCGAACAAAAGCGCTCCCGGTACACGCAATACCATCAGCACGCCAATAAGAAGCAATGCAATCACGGTAAGTACAACCGTTTCATTATGGAAGCTTCCCAGTTGAATAACGGTTTCGGAGCCGCTCACTGGTGTGAATTGACCTGCTTTAATGTCTGTGAAGCTTGATACTGCGATTGTCATAATTCCGCTGTTTTTCAAGCCGATAATGGTGATGAACAAGCCGATACCGACTGTAATCGCATGCTTCAAGCTGTCTGGAACAGCTGTGATAAGCATTTGGCGAATTTGGGTAAGCGTCAATATGATAAAGATAATACCTGAAATAAATACTGCGGTTAGTCCCATTGCTGGTGAGATCGGTGCGTCCGTTGACGCCGATGCGATTACGACCGATGCAAAATACGCATTAAGACCCATACCTGGTGCTAGCGCAACTGGGAAGTTAACGAACAAGCCCATTGCGATGGTGAAGATACCTGCTGCTAGTGCCGTTGCAAGAAACACGGCAGTCCAATCCAAGCCAGCTGGCGTTAGTATGATTGGATTGACGGCTAATATGTAAGCCATCGTCATGAAAGTCGTCAGCCCCGCCATAATCTCTGTTCTGACATTTGTTCCGTGTTCCTTTAAGCGAAAGAAACGTTCCATTTTGATTACAAACCTCCCAAAAATGTGGTGGAACAAACAAAGAAGCCTAGTAAAAATGCAATAGATCGCATTTCTCCTAGGCTCTGCAAAAAGGGGAAAAAGATACCCGCTGGACCGCTGCGAGCTTTTTCCGCCAATTTCGTAGCCTGATCATTTACGGTGACCGAGTAGAGACTCTCAAGCCGATTCTTGAGATTATACGAAAAGATATGCTGTTGTTGTTTTCCGATTTCAATTTTAAAGAGAAGTTGCCCATTTTGTCAACAACTTTTACGAACGTTATTGGCAATACATACGTACAACATTCGTTTTTAGCAAACATTTCTAACATTCTACCTTTTTTTGACTAGTGAACGGTACATAAGAAACAGGAAGTATGGAGCTCCAATCAGCATAATGATGAGCCCGGAAGGAATCTCCTTTGGAGCCATCACCGTTCTTCCAATCGTATCCGCAATTACGAGCAGCAAGGCGCCGAGCAGACCTGACAGGATGATCGAGCGCCTTGTGTGATGTCCGACCATCATCCTTACCGCATGCGGCGCCATCAATCCAAGGAAACCAATCGTTCCTACGCTCGCCACCGCTCCCGCAGCAAGCAGCACGCCAATGATCATAGCCCAAAGCCGTGTGCCTTTGACCGGTAAGCCAAGACCTGTCGAGCTTTCATCTCCGAAGGCGAGCAGATCAAATTTCCTGCTCAAATAATAGGCCGCCGGTACAAGAATAAGCAGAAAAATGAAAATGCTGTTAAAATGGCTCCAGCTTCGGCCATACGTCGTTCCCGTTAGCCAAACAAATGCCGTGCTGCTCCATAGGCTTGCCTTTACGATCATCGCCTGAATGCCAGCAGCTCCGATGGCGGACACCGCGATGCCAAGCAGGATGAGAACGGATGGGTTAAGCGATTTGCGCCAAGCTAAGAAAAATACAACAGCGGCAGCTAAAGCGCCGCCTGTAATAGCGGCAATGGGCAGCGCGAAGATCGGCAGCGTTGGCCATGCAACGAGCACGACCAAGGCGCCAAAGCCCGCACCCGAGGTGACGCCGATAATAGAAGCATCTGCGAGCGGATTGCGAACAGCGCTTTGAATGAGCACGCCGCTGATTGCGAGCGCGATGCCTCCCCCTGCTGCAACGAGGGTGCGCGGAAGCCTTAGATTCAGCAGCACAGAGTAGGAATCGTCACCTGCTCCGAATAGGCTTCTAAGCAATTCCATGATCGGAATTTTTGTACCGCCGAGCGACAAGCTAACGAGAACGACCGCAGCCAGCAATACGGTCATGGCTAAGGCAGTCGGTGCAAAACGCAAGCGGAATGGAGCACCTCCAATGCTCATCGACGACTGTCCTGAGCCCGAACCAGAAATATTTTTCATCTTGGTAAGCACCAGCCAAATGAGCCAAGGCGCCCCGATAATCGCCATGACGGCGCCTACCGGCATTTCGCCGAGACTGCTTCGTACCATGCGGGCAAGCACATCCGCTGCCGTTATGAGCAGCGCTCCCCAAAGCGCGTTCGCTGGAATAAGCAAACGATGATTTCGTATGCCGGAGAGCCTAACCAAATGCGGAGCTACAAGACCAACGAAACCAATCGGCCCTACGACGCTGACCACGATGGCTGCCATAAGCACAGAGAGCGCCAGCCCTCCCGCCCGGGTTAAGCCTACGCGCTGCCCTAATGAACGAGCAGTCGATTCGTCCAGCTCGAGCGCATCGAACTTGCGTCCGGCAAGTATCGCAATGACGAGCAATGCCGCCACAAGCGGCCAAGCATACTTCACGCCGCTCCAATCAAGCTGAATTAATGTGCCTCCACCCCAAAGAAACAACGATTGCGTTTCCGTCGCTTTAAAAATATGTATTGCCGACGTAAACGCACCGAGCACCATCGAGACGATCATCCCTGATAGCGCTAGCCGAACCGGCGTTGCCGCCCGCCCGCCGCCAAGAAAATAAGCAGCCAATGCCGCAAGGAAGCCTCCCACTGCCGCCAGCAGGAAAGGTGCCTCATGCTGCAGTGCAGGAAAAGCGACCATGCCGAGCACAACCATAAAATAGGCTCCAGCATTAATGCCCAGTGTATCGGAGGCCGCAAGCGGGTTTTTCGTTATCGTTTGCAATAACGCTCCTGCCGCCGCTAACGCAGCTCCCGCTATAATGCCGATAACGGTCCGCGGCATCCTAATATCCCAAAGCAAATTATGCTCCATCACATCCTGCCGATGAAGCAAGCCGTCAAATACGACTGCCGCTGGAATCTTTGCTTCCCCGAAGCAAAGACTCAGTATGAACAGAAAGAAAAGGGCGGCAAGGCCGCCCCCAAATATACCAATCATTCGCCAAATCATACCCAATGAGGCTTCTTTATTTTGCTTCTTCATGAGCTCGCTCATTTCGTTAATGTATTTACGACTTGGTCTACGATGACTTTGGAGGAGATCGGACCGCCGAACACCCATGTCGTGCTGTCGAGAGCAAACGTACGTTTTTCTTTCACGAAATTAAGACCGTTCCATACCGAATTGTCTTTCAGTGTGCCTGAAAAAATGTCGTCATCCTTTTGAACGATATAGATCAGGTTCGTATCTTGAATAGCCGGCAGTGCTTCTACCGTCGAAGTAGTAAAGCCATACATTTCAAACTGCTCCGGTTTCCAATCGTTTTTGAGGCCAATACGATCCAGCGTTTGAACCGCTAGCGAATTATCCATGAATAGACGCATCGTTGCAGCATTCTGATAGCTGAATGCTTGCGTCAGCACATAGTTCAAGCCTTCTTTGCCTGCTGCAGCAAGCTTCGTTTTTGCGTCCGCATAATGCTGATCCAGATCGGCAATTACTTTGTCGCCTTCTGATGTTTTGCCGACTGCTGCCGCAATAGATTTGAATATATCGATCATCTGCGTGTATTGGTCGCCTTTGCCTTCAGCCGGATAAAGGCTGAATAGCAGCGTTGGCGCAATGCCTTTCAGCTGATCGTAGATCGCTTCGTGGCTGTCCGTAATTCCAATAATGAGGTCAGGCTTCAAGGCTGCGATCGTCTCAAGGTTTGGCTCGTGGCGGAAACCAACGTCCGTCACGCTTGCATCAAGCGGCGCCTCTCCCGTTACCCATTGCTTATAACCCTCGTTGTCCGCGCTGCCTACTGGCTGCATTCCAAGGGCGATCATGTCCTCTGTAAACGTCCACTCCAGCACAACAACCTTTTGAGCCGGCTTCTCAAGGGTAACCTCACCTTTCGCATCCTTCACGACAATCGGACCATCCGCTTTCGCGCCAGCGTCGTTCGTAGCAGGAGCGTTAGTGCTTGCCTTGTTGTTCGCCGCATTATTCGCACCGCAGCCTGCAGCCACCACCATTACGACGATGACCATAATCAAACTCATTAATCGTTTGTTCATTTTTTTCTTACCCCCTATTTGTTTAAACCCTGCTTCATTCGCTGGGTTGATAACTGATTTTCATGTGTTGATAATGATTATCATGTTCAAATACCTTTGTTATCATATAATCGATAGCATTAGATGTCAATGTAAATATTTTGTATTTTCAGCTAATTCCCAATGCGAAATCTATAATTAAAAGCAAGCCAAAAAGGGCGGGAGCTGTGCTCCTGCCCTTCCTGACGACTGCTTAGCAGCCTAGTTTATTCTTTGAAAAAATTCGGCAAATACTTTTTGTTCGCCTCAAGCATTTCTTCAAGCAACGCCTTAGCCACCGCTACGCTTGGAACAAGCGGGTGATGAACGAGTGCTTGCAGCGCGATCCCTTTATCTCCGCTGATTGCAGCTTCAATAGTAAGCGATTCATACGTTTTTACAGCATGCATAAGACCTTTAATTTGCTCTGGAACACGCTGCAAAGGCAATGGAATCGGGCCTTGAGCCGTAACGACACAGTTAACCTCGATGCTTGCATCTTCAGGCAGAAAATCAATAATGCTGCCGTTTCTAACGTTCAACGTCTGAATATCACGTTTGTCGGTATATAGAGCATGCATCAAGTTAACAGCTGCCTCAGAGTAATAAGCACCGCCGCGCTGCTCAAGCTGTTTTGGCTTCTCCGTCAAATTAACATCCTTGTACAGCTCAAACAATTCCGTTTCGACCCGGCTTACAACTTCTGCGCGCGTGCCGTTTTTCTCTAGCGAGTCTTTCATATCCGCGAGCATCGAATCCGTCATATAGAAATAACGGAGGTAATACGTTGGTATCGCGCCTAATGAGCGAAGGAAATCTGCATCCCAGTCAAACGCGGTTACGTTTGTAGCTGAATAGTCGCGACCGGCTCCGATCATCTCATTCAATTTATCCTCACCGTTTACATAAGCGGCTGTAACCCAGTGCAAATGATTGATCCCTACGAATTCAGGCAATACTTCACTCTCGCTAACGCCATACTCTTTAGCCAGAAACTTTTGAAAGTTAATTGGTGAATTGCATAGTCCTACTGTTTTTACTTTGCTGTATTTTTGAACCGCTTCGGTTACAATACCCGCTGGATTTGTGAAATTAAGCATCCATGCATTCGGTGCAAGCTCTTCAATATCCTTACAAATATCCAGAATGACAGGTACAGTACGAAGTGCTTTAAACATGCCGCCTGGTCCAGTCGTCTCTTGTCCAATTACACCATGTGAAATAGGAATATGCTCATCACGGCGTCTTGCTTCCAGCAAACCTACCCGCATTTGTGTCGTAACGAAATCTGCACCAGCGATCGCTTCACGACGGTCAAGCGTTAGTTTCACTTCGATTGGCAGGCCAGCTTTCTCTACCATCCGCTTCGCAAGCTCGCCAACGATTGCCAGCTTATGACGACCTTCTTCGATATCAACAAGCCAAAGCTCACGAATCGGCATTTCATCATATTTTTTAATAAAGCCTTCTACGATTTCTGGCGTATACGAGGAACCGCCGCCAATGACGGCGACCTTTAGTGGTTTTTTGGACATGTGAATGAGCCTCCCTTAAATGTTTAAACTATTTTTAAAATGTAATTTTTCTAAGTGCTGCGTCTACCGCTTCATCAATCACAATGCCGCTGCTATCCATCGCACTCATTACTGCACCAATAACCGGATCGACCGTCAATCTGACTGTCTGCGCTTGCGGCGAAACTGCTACAACAGCTTCACTGATTGCATCGACCATATGTGTAGAGCCGCCTCGCGACATTACGCTACCAGCAAGGACAACATCGAATTTTTCTTGTTCCATGCCTAGCCGCTTAATTAATGCATTAACAGAGTTCGCATGCTCACGTCCAGCCTCCTGCAAAAGACGAATCGCTACTGCATCACCCAGTGCTGCAGCTTCAAACATAACCTTCGCAAGCTCATGGGACGGACGTTTGCCGTTGTCCAGCGCATCATTGTACATCTCTTGAACCGTGTGATACCCAAGCCGCTGGGGAACCATTTCGCTAAGAAGCGTCGCTTGCTCTCTTCCTTCCCAAGCACGAATTGCACTCCGGAAAGCGTGGATAGCCAGATCCGATCCGGAACCATGCCCATCCCCGAATAAATAACCAAAGCCGCCATATTGCAGCTCTTCGCCCTGAGGGTTGCGGGCAGCAGCGTTAAAGCCAGTTCCGCTAATGATGACCGCTCCGTATGATCGGTTCGTCCCTGCACGCATACCAATCATGGTGTCGCATGCTATCGCGTGATTTTTATAGTCAAGTGAAGCAATCATCGGTCTTAAAATTGCATAGTCAGGCTCACGATCTGCTCCAGCAAGTCCGAAATAGGCAAATGTCACCTGATCCTTCGTCACGCCTGCATCCTGAAGCGCTTGCTGACAAGCATGATCTATGCTGTTTTTTGCTGCTTCAAAAGCGGTTTGGTGATTTCCATTTCCGCCGAGGCCTCTGCCAAGTACACGTCCTGTCTCATCTACGAGCAGAGCATGTGTCTTGCTGCCTCCTGCATCTATACCAAGGAAAATAATATCGCTCACACTCCTTATTTGTACTTTCTTCTATTTTAAAATAAAAAACATCGTTCTTCTAATGAAAAAGAACGATGTTATAATACTATCTTACTGTCTTTTAGGATCGCAGCTCGGATGGGAGCTTCCCCACATGCTGCTTGAACAGCCGATTGAAATTAGATAAATTGCGAAATCCGCATTCAGCTGCGACTTCAATAATCTTTTTGTCTGTGGATTCAAGAAGATAAGCCGCCTGTGACAGCCGCATCTGAATCAAATAATCCATGGGCGAGGTCCCAACAACCTGAACAAACAACGTGCTGAAGCGCGATGGACTCAAATGCGCAGCCTCTGCGAGCTCTCCAAGCGTCCATGGATAGGAAATATCAGCCTCGATGTCATTCAGCACGCCTCGAATCGTTTCCATACCCCGCACATGCTGCGCTCCCGTTTCGTTATTTTTTGCGAAATAACGATTGACGAATGCAAGCAATTGAATAAGCTTCGCCCGCACCACCACTTCAAAATGCGGCTCCTTCAGCTCAAACTCAGCAGACATGTCCTTAATAATGCCGCCAAGCTCTCCCAGCTTCGGATGCTCTCGATCAAGCACATGATCAAATCTTAACCCAATATCCCGAAATGGAATAAGCAGCTCCGCATCGTAGCGCTGCTCTAACGCAAGGTAAGACGAATCAAACATAATAATGCTCATGACCAGTTCCTCTGATTCAAATGCACGGTGCAAATCATTGGAATGAATAAGTACGATGTCTCCTTGCTGGAAGTCATAACGGCTCCCGTTAATCAGATAGTAGCCGCTCCCCTTCTGTATGTAATTAATTTCGAGCGCTTTATGCCAATGCAGTCTTTGAAAGGTCGGGGATACCCCTACAGATTGCGAAATTGTTATTGGAAAAGCCAGCGGCAGCTCAATCCGATCTTCGCTGATTGAAGGATATTGGTTCATTGTATTCTCCTTAAAGTTTTGCGAATGCAAAACTACTTCGTAAGCATGGGCTTAGGTTTTCGTAGAAAACCTACTTCGTAAGCATCGGCTTAGTTTTGCAAATGCAAAACTACTCCATTAAAACGAGGTTGAATTTACTATTGTTCTCATCAAAGATTATAGCAGAAATCAGCCTCTTGACGACATCTGTAAGCATTTTGTATTATATAACCATCGGTTAGTAACCGGTGGTTACTAACGTAAAAAGGAGTGAATGATCATCGCTACTAAAAAAGAATTACGCGCAGAGGAAACAAAACGCGCCATCATCGCCGCAGCTGAGAAGCTGTTCGGGGAACGCGGATACGATTCCGTTTCAATAAGAGAAATTGCTAAGGAAGCCGGCTGTTCTCATACTACGATCTATATTTATTTTCAAGATAAAGAAGCATTGCTTCATGCCTTATCTATGCAGCCCTTACAGCTGTTAAAGGGTGAATTAGACACACTTGCAAAAGACGCCTTCTTATCCGCTGACGACAAGCTTAAGCGAATGAATGATTTGTTTATTCGGTTCTGCTTAAACAACAGAAGCATGTACGCTATATTTTTTGAGGTTAAGTCCTCCCGTGTCGATGAACTGGAGCCTGAGCTAGATATAAATCGTGTGCGCAATCAGATGTTCAACGTTATCGTCCAGCTTTTGAAAACAAATCTTAATTTGCCTGAAGGCGAGCAGCTCCTAAGCTGTTCACGCATTTATTTCTATATGCTGCGCGGGATTGTTGGCACCTATACGCATTCGGAAGAGAGTGTGGACGCCATTTTCAGCCGACTCTCCACTACTTTTGATCATGCCTTTGAAGCACTCCTTATTGGATTCGACAAGCAGATAAACGAAAGAAGGATTGATACATGACATTTTTATTGTTTCTCTTTCTATTTATCGTCGTATGCGGCTGGCTTGATGTACGAATTGAACGAAAGGTGGCGAAGTAAATGCTGGCTGGACATTTTGGACTTGCGGCCATTGTAAAAACGATGGAGCCCAAGGTACCCTTGTGGGTTTTGATGGCTAGCACACAGCTTCTCGATATCGCATTTATCCCGCTCCTGCTCACAGGGTCAGAATCTATTGATAAAATAGGCGACGGTGGTTATGGTGAAGCTGTTATCCATGCTGACTATACGCATTCTCTGACTGGAGCTTTGCTAATAGCGGTTGCTGCTGCTTTAATTTCATGGCGGATATGGAATAAGCGAAGTGCAGCCGTCATTGGCTCACTGGTCTTCAGCCATTGGTTGATTGACCTGCTTGTTCATCGCAGCGACATGCCGCTCCTGCCCGGAAATTTAGGCGGTTTCCCTCTACTCGGCTTCGGACTCTGGGAACTGCCGGCAATTAGCGCCATATTAGAGCTGTCCCTAGTTCTAACGGGTGCCGGCTTGTATTTATGGTCCATTAAGAAACGAACGGCAAAGCAAAAGTATGCTGGTTCCACTGCCTCTAAACCAACGGTACGAACCTATGGCGCAGGCTGGATCATGGCGGTATTCCTAATTCTTACATTTGCGGCCGATTATTTCTCACTCTAATATACAGATCATTCAAAGCCCAAAAACTCCACGAACCAGCCAGCAGGCTGATGAGCGAGTTGCGGGCTTTTTTCTTTATTTTAAAATACCTCTCATTTTCTCGATTAATACTCTTGACAAAGTATTCCATTCGAGTTACATTACATATATCAAATAGATATATCAACTTGATACATTAAGGAGAACGAAAATGATCGAGCTAGTTACTTTAGGAATGCTGATGCAAGGAAAAATGAGCGGATATGATATTAAAAAAATAACAGAGCAATCAATCGGGATCTTTTACAAAATGAGCTATGGAAGCCTGTACCCCGGACTTAAGCGTCTAGTGGAAAGTGCATACGTGACAGAAGAAGAAACGAATGACAGCAAAAACAAAAAGATTTACAGCATTACAAGCGAAGGGCAGAAACATTTTATGCAGTGGCTAAGAGAACCCCTTCAATCGAACAAACGCGAGTATCTCATTAAAATCTTCTTTTACGATTACCTTGATGAGCCTACGAAAAAACAAAACTTAATGGCGTATCAACAAAACATCGCGCGCAACATCGCACAAATGGAGGCTGTTCAGTCCATCGTGTCCAAGGAGCTGGAGCAGCTCGAAGATAAAAACGCTTATTATTACCGCGTATCTGTCATGCATTACGGCTCGCATTTTTTCAAGATGGAAAATGAATTTTTAAAAAAAATAATAGAAAAAGAGGAATTCTAAATGATTACAACGGACAGCTTTACAGTTAAAAGACCTATTGTTGCGCTTATTCTAATCGAGCTTATGCTGATGATTTTTGTAGCCGGCGGCAGCGCCTATGTATCGATTGCTGAACTTACGCATCCACTCGCTCCATTTCTAGGCTTTATTCCGATAGCATTATTTCTAGTAATCTATATGACGGTAAAAAAACGTTGGAGCACCTTTTATTTCAGCGGTGTTTCCAAGCTTACAAAGCAGCAATGGCTTGAATATCTTCCTCTGCTGCTCGTTTTAATCGTCTTATTGATCGCTAACAAAGGCTTTCAACCCGCTTCCTTCTCGTTTTTCGCTTATATGCTGCTGTCACAGCTGTTCTTAGTAGGATTTGTAGAGGAAACATTGTTCCGGGGAATGATGCTGCGGATTCTAATGCCAAAAGGAAAAATGACAGCTGTCATCGTCTCCAGCGCGTTGTTTGGTGTCACACACGCTTTGCAGGCGCTTGGCGGCCAATCGATAGAGGATACTCTTTTGCAAATTGGATATGCGTTTATAGTGGGCTTTGTATTGGCGATGCTGGTCGTTCGGAACCGCGCCATCCTGCTCACAATCCTTTTCCACGGCTTGCACAATTTCCTTAACTTCACAGGCAATGATCCAGGCACACATCTATACGACTATCTCGTCATCGCTATTCTTGCCGTTCAATTAATTTGGCTGCTTTCTTCCTCCAAAAAAAATTCGATTAACACAAACACCATTTACACCTAGCATGAAGTGCTAGCATCAGCTCCAGCTTAAATAAAAAAAAGACTGGATTATCGGAAAACCGATGCTCCAGTCTTTTTAAATGTATACCTATTCCCACTCAATTGTAGCAGGCGGTTTCGAAGTTACGTCGTAGACGATACGGTTAACGTTGTCTACTTCATTAACGATACGTACGGATATTTTCTCAAGCACATCCCAAGGGATACGTGCCCAGTCTGCTGTCATTCCGTCGATTGAAGTTACGGCGCGGATACCAACTGTGTACGAATACGTACGAGCATCGCCCATAACGCCTACGCTCTTCATGTTCGGAAGCGCAGTGAAGTATTGCCAAATTTCACGGTCAAGACCAGCTTTTGCAATTTCATCACGAAGAATCGCATCCGACTCACGAACGATATGAAGCTTGTCCTCTGTTACTTCGCCTAGGACACGAATCGCAAGACCCGGACCTGGGAATGGCTGACGCCATACGATAGCTTCTGGAAGGCCACATTCTTCGCCGACTTTACGAACCTCATCCTTGAATAGCGCTTTAAGAGGCTCGATAAGTTTAAACTTAATGTCCTCAGGCAAACCGCCAACATTGTGGTGAGATTTAATCGTTTGAGCTGTAGCTGTACCGCTCTCCACGATGTCTGTGTAAAGTGTGCCTTGTGCCAAAAATTCAAAGTCATCCAGCTTGTCCGACTCTTCTTGGAACACATAAATAAATTCGTTGCCGATAATTTTACGTTTTTGCTCTGGATCTTCTACGCCCTTCAGCTTGCCAAGGAAACGCTCTTGCGCGTCGATTTTGAGCACTTTCATATCAAATTTGCCTACGAATGTTTCCATAACGCCTTCAGCTTCACCTTTGCGGAGCATGCCGTGGTCGATAAACATACAAGTAAGCTGATCGCCGATCGCTTTGTGAAGAAGAATAGCTACAACAGAAGAATCTACGCCGCCGGAAAGCGCGCATAGTACTTTTTTGTCGCCAACTTCATTACGAATATCACGAATAGCATCTTCAATGAACGATTCCATCGTCCATTTGCCATCACAATCACAAACATTGTAAAGGAAGTTGCGAATCATTTCATTACCGAATTCAGAGTGACGAACCTCTGGGTGGAATTGAACGGCAAAGAATCCGCGGTCTGGATTGCTCATCGCTGCAACAGGAGCATGATCCGTGCTTGCATCTACTTTGAAGCCTTCAGGCAGCTCAACTACGTGGTCGCCGTGGCTCATCCAAACGGTTTGAACTTTATCTAAGCCAAAGCCGATTTGCGAACCTTCCACAAATTCTACTTCTGCTTTTCCGTATTCACGTTTGCCAGCGCGCTCAACCTTACCATTAAGCTGATGCGACATAAGCTGCATACCGTAGCAGATACCGAAAATTGGAATGTTCAAATCATAAATCTCAGGGTCAACCATTGGTGAATTTTCCTCATAAACGCTTGCCGGTCCTCCCGAGAATACGATACCCTTCGGCTGTAGTTCACGGATCCGTTCTACCGACGTGTTATACGGCAATAGCTCGCTATATACGCCCAAATCACGAATACGGCGCGCAATAAGTTGGTTATATTGTCCTCCAAAATCGAGTACAACGATGATTTCATTTTGCTTAGTCATTACCGAGCCTCCCTCAAATTATGTAGTAATTATATATAAGGCTGTTTAAGCGAGTCAAGGCAAAGCGGAGTGACAATTCATTGAAGTAAAAATGTAACCGCTTATCTGCTTGATTATAGGCTTATAAATAGAATGTTATTTATTGTGCCAAGTCATACGGAATAGTTGAAAAAAATATGAGTAGTTGCAGGCTGCTGCTTCATTTCATCCACCCTTTTTTCATGCGGATGCCTAAGTTAAGGGCAGATTATATAGTAAAAACGCTTGGTAATTCTGCATTATGCTTATTGCGAGTGTTTCAACAGCCGCTTGAGAAAATAACGGGAAAAGCTCCTGTTAAAATGTCTCATAATGAGCTTTTCAGCGAATTAACAGAAAAAACTCCCGTTAATTCTCGAGAAATAGCCATCATCAGCTAAATCATCAACAATTAACGGGAGAAATTCCTCCTATTGCAGAAAAAGCTCAAAAGTACACCATATTAACGGTAGTTTTTCCAGCTAAACTGCGTTTCATGTTTCGTTATATAAATCGACTTAAAGCTTTACCCTTTAGGTGCCAAAATGTATCATCGTCTCCTGCAACTATTTAGGAGCCTTGACTGGCAAATCGCTTCTCTTCTGCTTTTGCAGATTATCCGCGGAGTGCTTCTTCACTTTCTGAATCGGCTGCTTGTCCAGCACTCGCAGAACCGTCCGCAGTGCAGAAGGAGTAGGTGCACCCGGCCAAGGACCGGGCGCAGCAAAATGTGCTTCCTCAAGCCAGCTAGTGAGCTGGCGCAGCGCGTCCTGCTGCTCCGCACCGAGCGTCGGCTCAGCGGCGCTCGCATATTCACGCGCCGTTTGCCCCGGCGCCTGCACGCCGAAACGGCGCTGCAGCAGCGGCGCTAACGCGCTGCTCACAGCAATGAAGCTCGCGCGAATCCGCCCATCAGCGTCGCGCGGCGTTTTTCCACTGCGCGGCGCCATATCCTCCGCCGCGCCGCCAGTGTCAGAGCGCAAGCGCGCGATCGCCGCTGGCGCTGCATCCATGTCCGTCACAGGTTCATGTGACGGATAGGGCGCGGCTGCGCCGGCGAGCTTCGCGATGCCGGCGTGAGCCGCGCCATAACTGCGCAGCGCCAGCGAGAGGCGAAGCCGCTGGTGCTGCGCCGCAGCAATGGCCGCGGCCGCAAGCGCTAGCGCGGCCGCGCCTGCGGTAACTACAGCGGCGGGCGATGCCGCCGCTGCGCTCTTGGCGGCGCTTTGCGCCGCATGCACGAGGGCGTCTGCTCCTCGTGCAATGGCTGCTGCCGCCGCCTCGAATGAAGCAGCGACCCGCGATAAACTGGACTCGCTATGGCCACTTGCTCCGGTTGCTGCTGTTCCTGCTGCGCCCATCGCAGGAGCAGCAAGTTGTCCGTCCACAGAACCGACGGACGCGATAGTCGATACATCGCTAAATCCCGGCGTCGGATCAAAGGGTACCCAGCCTGCGCCTGGGAAATATACTTCAACCCAAGCATGCGCATCTGAGCTTCTAACCTCATAATCCACCAGCTTCAAACTATTTTCAGTGGTTTGCCCAGCACTGCTGCTTCCTGCGCTTAGCCCTTCCCTATTCAAACTTTCTGTACTCGAATTAAGCGTTCCTTGCTTCCCGCTATCATTACTTCCGCCGCTCTTATTTAGCGCTCCTTGAGCTCCGCTATCATGACTCCCACTACTCAGCTTTTCATTCTTCATACTTCCTGTACTCGTATCTATCGTTCCTTGCGACCCGCTATCATTACTTACACCGCTCGTACTCAGCGAGCCTATCTCCGCGCTCTCCCCCACTGGAGTGCCTGAAGTAAAGCCTTTCACCCACCTAGCGGGTATCCCTTGCGAACGAAGCAATACAACCATGGCTGTGGAGAAATGCACACAATAGCCTTGCCGCTGCTCGAAGAGGAAATGATCAACGAAGTCGCTTCCTTCCGGCGGAACTGCACTGTCCTCCAGCGAGTAGGTATAGCTCGCTTTCAAAAAGTCCTCGATCGCCTTCACCTGATCGTAGCGGCTTGTAACCCCGCCGCCCGCAACCTCAGCAGCTAATGCAGTTACGCGGCTTGGCAGACTGCTGGGCAGCTGCAAATAGGGCTCAAGCTCCGCAGCGCTTTCTACTGTTGCCGCTTGTGCTCCGTCACCTGTCGATAAATTATCGTCAGCGGTACTGCTCAAAGCGCGCAATTGTGCTTCATCCGTTATGGAGAGCACACTCTCTATTGTATATTTCTCAATCTTCGCCGTATCCGATTGTGCGTATAAAGAGCCTTTATCCGCATTGTATACGTAACTTCCAAGCTTCCTGCGCGGATCAGCTGTAACAAGCTCTGTCACATTGCCAAAGTGGCCTGATGCAAAGAGCGGCATCCCCGCTGTCGGCTTAGACCAAACGACAGTTTGCCGAATGAGCGGACCCAGCTGCTTATTTCCAGCTTCTGCTGCCGCCTCAGTGGAGGCTGCTGCATCCGAGCCTCGAATAGGAAGCAAAACTGGGCTGCCCGCGGTATCAATCCAGCCCCGGCCGTCGTACACCTGCTTTGACTCCCCGCGCCAGTAAGCTTTCTCAGTGGAGCTGCCTGTAAATAATACGCTGTTATCCTTTTGTACAGGTGCTCCCAGCACGCCGTCATCAAAGCCATAACCCGTAAATGCACTGCCTAATCGTTCAAATCCGGTTTGCCCCATTACATGGATCGACCCTTGCTGATTACCCATAGATTGAATGGTTTGCTCTAAACGATCATTAAGAGAGGCAGTCCAGCTAGCAGGCGGCATCGTTTCACCTTTCCCGCCTGTAAACAAAAGACCGCAGCCAAGTATCGTAAGTACAACAAAAACGGAGCTCGATAACCAGCGCATATCAAGACCTCTAAGCTTGCCGGCACCTGTATTAATCATTCGCTTAACACGCGGTACAGAGACAATGGCACCTAGCAGGAGCCCTTCTGCCACGGTTCGCATTAAGCCTCCCATTACATCCATACCCAGCCAGACATGCAGCGTAATCAAATAAACTAGCGTGAAACATGCGATGCCAAGAGCGGTCTGCCGCATCCATAATAAAGCCTGCAATGCAGGTGCAAGCATCGCCCAGCCTATAAACAGCAGCAAAGTCCGAAGCTCTCCGGACATTGACCACAGCCCATTTTCTATAATCAGAACGAAATGGTCTCTCAACATGCCTGGAAACGCAAGCAGCCATTGCAAACTGCTTTGATCAGCGCTTTTATAAATCCACATGAGACTTAATATGCACAACAAAGCATTCATAATGAACGAAAGTGCCATCGGCAAACGAAAGAGCCCTGCCAGCAGCACCACACCGATAACCAAAATTAGCGGGGCAGGATTATAAATGGCCGACCACTCACCTGCATTCACCCAAGGCAGCAGCCATTCCGATAGCAGTCCGAACAGCAGCAATGTTGTGATCAATCGGTATTCAAACGATTCCTCAGCCGCTTCGCCACGCAGTAAATTATGCTCAGCTTTCAGAGGCTTATCGCTCCTCCCTACTACATCGCTTTTAAGCAAGCTCATGAATGTCGCCTCCTTCTTCGGCATAAGGGAGCGCGTTCATACTCGAAGGGACATGCAGCCACGTCACTTTGACGCCGCCGCTTTCCAACCATTTTTGTTGTTCGCGCATAGCGAAGGTCGGTACATTGCTGCGCGCAATAATAAATAGTTCCAGCCTGCAGCCTTGCTCGCCTGCGAATCCGGCAAGCTCTCCCCAGCTCCGGCCGCCTCTCCAATCCGCAGTAAATACAAGTATCGTACTGCCGCGTGCTTGCAGGTTTGATTCCTCGGCGAGTCTCCCAGCAAGAGAGCCCTTTCCATCTGCGCGAAGCAATGCCATTGCATGCAGCATCTCTGATAAATCAGACTGTGTTCCTCCATCAACAGATGATTGCATGACAGGAGTGCCTTGTCCGAGTAGCAGTGTCACAGCGTGGCCGAGTGAAGCAGACTGTGCTAGTGCAAGCGAAGCCCAGCCTACACAAGCATCAAACAACCGATCGTCCTGCCCATAAGCCGAAGCAAGCGTATCGACAGCAATAACTGTTTTGGCTGGCCGCTCTAAAGGATGGATTTTGGTCTGTAAGCCGCGCCCTTTAGCTGCACTTCGCCAATCCAGATGACGCAGCGAATCTCCCTCGCGATATGGACGGCTGTCTGGCCCAAGTCCCGCCGCACTCACCGCCGCATTGATTTCCTCCCGACCCGCATCTCCTAGGTGATCCGTGCTCGGATCAGCTGTCGAAGATTGCACAGCATATAATGCTGTGCCTCTTGCTCGTTCCGCTTTATGTACCTGATCGGCATAGGGCAGTCCTGGCAGCACTACAAATTCTCCTGCGGTATATAAACGTTTATGGATCGCTGACAAGCCTAGCCAGTCCCCCACTGTAATCGATATAGGCTCGAAGGGATAACGCCCGCGCCGTAAGTTATGAAGAGTATATCGGTAAGTCATCTCTTGGCGGAACATTGGCATTAGCACCGTGCGCACGCTTATTTTCGTATTTTCTGATGAACTTTCATTACTCGTCTCATCAGAAATAGCTATCCATACAATAGGTATGAGCAAAGAACGCTTTATTCTCAGGCTAATTTCGAGCTTCCCGCCTTCTCTTGTCATTTCTTGCGACATCATCCTCATTGCAGTTAATCCCTTGGCAGCCATAATAGGCGCAAGACCGCTAATGATTATAATCATGCTGAATACGGATAGCATAAACCACTCTACTGCACCGCCCCGCATCATGACAGCTGCCAAGCTGCTTGCCCAGCCCGCCGTAATGATACACCAAGCGATCCATCTCGTACGATAAGGATAAGCTAGTTGATCCCATTCCTTGTTTACAAGGACAGCTTCTTTTACTTGTACCGTCGCTGCTCTTTGCCCACTCCTATCAAGCGGAGCTGCGCTGTCACCCTCTTGAGTATAAGTCGTCGTATCAACAGCCTCATTCTCTTGCGTTCCGCCTTGCAATAATTCATCTTGAAAAGGTGTATTCATCGGCGCTTCCCGCTTCCTACTGCAGCAGGCATCGGACACTCACGTATCGTCCGTCTCATAACTGCAGCTGCATCAGCACCAGCCGCAGTCGCGTTAAAACGCAAAGACAAACGATGTGGAAGCACAGCATCAGCTGTCGCCAGCAAGTCATCTGGTATCGCAAATCCGCGTCCTTCCATATACGCATTCGCCTGTGATGCCCGCAGCCAGTCGCGCAGTGCGCGTGGGCTTAAGCCCAGCACAACCTCAGGCGCACGCCTTGTCGCATCGGCTACTTGCACCATATATTCAAGCAGTGCCGGGTGCATGTGAGTCTGCCTTGCCTCAGCCTGCATTTGCAGCCATTCCTCCGTAGCAATGACAGGACGAAGCCGTTCGGGTTCAATTCGATTGCCATTCGCGTATTGCTCGAGCATCCGCTTCTCTTCCGATGAGCCGGGATAACCAATCGTCAGCCTCATCATAAACCGATCCAATTGTGCTTCCGGCAGCGTGTTTGTTCCCTCGAAGCTAAGTGGGTTTTGTGTAGCTATGAGCATAAAAGGAACCGGCAGCTTGCGGGTTTTCCCCTCTACCGTCACTCGTCTTTCCTCCATAGCCTCCAAAAGCGCAGACTGCGTGCGCGGCGACGTTCTGTTAATCTCATCAGCAAGCACCACATTGCCCATAATCGGTCCAGGCCGATAGACCAGCTCACTCGTCCGTGCATCAAGCACGACTCCGCCAACAATATCAGCCGGAAGCATGTCGGACGTAAACTGTATTCGTTTAAAATCTCCACCGACCGCTCTAGCAAACGCCTGAGCGAGCAGTGTCTTGCCAACACCCGGCACATCCTCTAGCAAAACATGTCCGCCAGCCAGAAGTGCAGTTAGCGTATTTCGAATGACCTGCTGCTTGCCTAGCAATACACTCTCTACCTTTACTAGCAATCGATGCAGCAGCACCTGTGGTGCTTCCGGCCAATGACTATAACGTTCCTCTTTAGCATCCTCAGAAAATTGGGGAGAAATCATCGTATAAATCGCCTCCTGAAAAATAAATCTATCTATTTTTCAGTGTCCCCAGCTTTCTCTCACTTTAGACCTGCTAGAAACCTTTCTATTACTCCGTTATCCAAATTTCCCGATCGGTATCGTTGTACACATATCTTGTTATCGCAATTCCAAGTTTTTGCAGCGTCTCACGCACTGGAACAACGATCTGCTTCTTGTGCTCATCCATCACAGGTTTCTCCTTGCCGGATTTCGGCGGTACCTGGTTTGTACTTACGTACGATTCTATGGAATCAGTATTCAGCTCAAGTTCCGTGCTGTCTTCAATCCATTCCACAAGCTTTTGCAGCGACACTTCAATGGCGCCGTTTTTTATTCCGTATTCGCTTGACGCAAGCACGAGACTTTTCTCGCCACGATGCAGAATTAAGTTTGGAACCTGCTTCTTCGTTTGGGCAGACAGGCTGCTTTGACCTAGCTTCTCCGAAAACAGAGTGAGCTTATCTACTTCCTGCTGCGTGACCTGCTTTCTGCTCCACTTGAGTTTGCTTGCCACCCTAAACTGAATAGGTTCAACCTGATCCGTCAGCTTAGCAAATGTGTACCCTTTATCTTTGTAATATTTAATGATGGCTGGCAATGCCTTAACAGACTCAGCATGCCCTGCACTGTCATGAAGCAAAACATTCAGCTTGTTTGCAATCTTTGAGCCTCTAATCGTCGTCATAATCTCAGAGGCTGGCACGCCTTGCCGCTTTGAATCTCCACTGTCTACATTCCAGTCATGCACCTGATAACCTGCCGCTTTCATCGCATCGAAGTATCCCTGATCAAAATTGCTATATGTGCCGCCCGGCGCGCGAACTAAGGTGGTTCTAACCCCAGTTGTACGATAGATAGCTTCATCCGTTTTCATCACCTGATCAGCAAATTCAGCAAAACTTCCGTATAAACGATCATATTTATGGTCGAACGTATGATTGCCAATCCCATGTCCTTCCTTCACGATCCGTTTAACTAATTCCGGCTGCTTCAGCACATGTTCACCAAGCACAAAAAAAGTCGCCGTGATCCCTTCCCGCTTCAAAATATCCAGCACCTGCTCTGTATTCTTACTAGGTCCGTCATCGAATGTTAAATACAAAATCTTTTGATCTGATCCTAGTAAATCTGCTTTAACTCTATCATTTTGCGATGAAGCAGCAGGTGACGACTTGCCTTGCTCCAGCTTTTTCCCGGTATCGTAAGATGCCTGCACCGTTAGAAGCGGCATCGCCTCATAATTCGTAACCGCAGCAGCGGCACTTGCCTGTACGATCTTCTGATCACTTGCAGCATCGTCTTTATTCACTCCAAAACCATCAGGCTTAAACAAACCAAAACAAACAACTAGTATACAAATCGCTACCCGCCACATCCGCTGCATTCACGCTGCCACCCTTCTCTACCTATGAATAATTAACTGAGTCATTCTGATAGATTATATGAACAGTTGAACTGGTAAATGACTATGCTGGTCAATTTCAAATGTCTGCTTCGAATAAAACATGAAGACAGCAATGCGCAACTTATCGTGGTGCATTGTTACATTCGTATCAATGGATAGTGTCGGAGGCGGAGCGGGGCTTGAAGTGAAATGGGATAAAGCGGGCAAGCGGGCTCAATATGACGGTTGGAATACATCGATTGCAGTGCGACTAGGCAGCAAAACAGGCATACTCGATGGAAAGATGGTTAAGCTCGAAAGCGCACCATTTATAAGTGATGCACAAAACATAAAAAGCTGAGCAGCGATTACTCGCATGCTCAGCTTTTTTGTCATTTTAAATAAAGTACGACCTGCTTAAAATGCAGCAACAATCGCGCCTTTGTAGGTCTCATCAATAAATTTCTTTACTTCAGGTGAACGAAGCGCTGCAGCGAGTTTCTGTATCGCTTCGGAATCCTTATTGTCTGGACGCGCAACAAGAATATTCACATAAGGTGAGTCATTTCCTTCAATGAAAAGTGCATCTTCTGTAGGAACTAGATCGGCCTCCAGCGCGTAATTCGTGTTGATCATAGCAAGGTCAACCTCACCTAAGACACGCGGCAATGTCGCTGCTTCTACTTCTCTAATATCAAGCTTCTTCGGGTTAGCGACAATGTCTGATACAGTTCCGCTAACGCCTACGCCATCCTTCAGAGTAATCAGTCCATTTGAAGCCATAAGGGCAAGTGCACGTCCGCCATTCGATGGATCATTCGGAATTACAACTTTTGCGCCATCCTTCAGCTCATCGATTTTTTTAATCTTTTTCGAATAAGCGCCAAACGGCTCAATATGAACAGCAGCTACATTTACAAGATCATAACCTTTGTCTTTGTTGAACTGATCCAAATAAGGTGTATGCTGAAAAAAGTTAGCATCAATATTTTTTTCATAAAGCTGTGTATTCGGTTGGATGTAGTCATTGAACTCGATAATTTCGAGATCCACGCCCTGCTCCTTGAGCATTGGCTTTACAAATTCAAGCAGCTTCGCATGTGGAACAGGAGAAGCGCCAACCTTCAGCTTAACCGCTCCAGGCGTTTCTGTTCCTTGATTAGCATTTGATCCTGCTGAGTTGTCATCGGTATTTTTGTTTTGTCCGCACGCTGCTAATGCAAACATCAGCATTAAAGTTACGATCATATAGCTTGTCTTTTTCATGTTCATTCCTCCATAGTTGTCCATTCATTCTGAGCTGCAACATGCTTCTACTTATTTATTTTCTGCTGTAACGACGCACTAATGAATCCCCGATCGTTTGCAGCACTTGTACGAGCACGATAAGAAGCGCGACGGTTACCAGCATCACGTCGGTTTGGAAACGTTGATATCCGTAGCGAAGTGCCAAGTCACCAAGTCCGCCGCCACCGATTACACCCGACATCGCTGTATAAGAGACGAGTGTTACTGCCGTTATTGTAACCGCAGCTAGCAAACTTGGACTAGATTCACGGAGCAGCACGCGGCGTACGATATCCCACTTTGATGCACCCATTGCCTGAGCCGCTTCAATAACGCCGCGATCTACCTCACGCAGCGACGTTTCCACCAGCCTTGCAAAGAAAGGCGTTGCTGCTACGACAAGCGGCGGAATAGAGCCCTCTACGCCTAGCGTCGTACCCGTAATGATTTTTGTAAGCGGCATGATCAATATCATCAATATAACGAACGGAACCGAGCGCAATACGTTGACGATAAATGAAAGGATGCCATACACAATAGGCTGCTGCAGAAGCTGCCGTTTTGAAGTTAGAAACAGGACGACGCCCATGATTAATCCGAAAATAATTGTAAACACGAGCGAGGCTGTCAACATATAGAGCGTATCCTTCGTAGCATCCCAAATTTCAGGAATACGTACGTTTTCGAAGCTCATCATATCGCATCCACCTCCAGCCCATCTCTACGTAAAACATCAATCACTTGATCAATCTCCGCGGCGCTGCCGATCAATTCCACAATAAGCTGACCATAAGGCGTGTGCTTCATACGCGAAACGGTTCCTTGCAAAATCGCAAATTGAACAGACGTTGGCTTCACCGCATTATACAAAATAGGCTCGTAAGTTAGCTCACCAATATAAGTCATGCGAAGCAGGCGCCCTGAGCGGCCTCGCAGCAATTGTCCATTCACGGCGCTATCCGATGCTTGGTCAACAAAGTCGCGGGTAACCGGATGCTCCGGCTTTAGAAATACATGCAGCACATCGCCTATTTCAACGATTTCGCCATCATCAATAACAGCGACACGATCACATATCGAACGTATAACGTTCATTTCATGCGTTATAAGTAAAATTGTAATTCCTAGCTTCTCATTAATGTCGAGCAGCAATGATAATATCGAGTTCGTTGTCTGCGGATCTAATGCCGATGTCGCTTCATCGCAGAGCAATACATCCGGATTGTTTGCGAGCGCTCTCGCGATACCAACACGCTGCTTCTGGCCTCCCGAAAGCTGAGAAGGATATTTATCTGCATGACCTTCAAGCGAAACGAGCTTCAGCAGCTCATCCACACGTTTATTTACCTCTGCCTTTGAAAGCTTGGCGAGAACAAGCGGAAATGCAATATTATCTCGTACCGTAGACATCGATAGCAGGTTGAAATGTTGAAAAATCATTCCGATACGCCTGCGATGCGCTTGCAGCTGTCTCTCTGGCAAGCCGGTAAGCTCCACATTTCCAACATTTACAGTTCCCGATGTTGGTTTTTCCAGCAAATTGACGCAGCGCAGCAGCGTGCTCTTCCCTGCGCCTGAATGACCGATAATTCCAAATATTTCACCTTTACTTACAGTCAAGCTAACGCCACGAACCGCTTCTACTGAAACCGACCCTACTCGATACGATTTTCTGATGTTGTTTAGCCTGATCAAATCTATAACCCCCTATCTAACAAGCAAGTCCATATTTTATAAATGTGACAGCATACTGTCAATGTCAAAATTATCTATTTAACTGCGCTTCATAATTTAACAGCTATATATTCATTTGAGAAAGCTTACTCTATTGTTTCCCTGCTCCATCTTTTTACTCTTGCACTTGCAGTATAACCGCGGGAGCTGTCTCAAAAATAGTAAAAAACAAGCTCGCTGAATCAGGAGCTTACTTAGAACAAAATCGTTATTTTTTTATTCTGATATATGGATATGGATGCCTGCGCCAAAATAAACTTAAGGGTTCAACACTTCATCTCAGCGACAGCGCATAACATCCCAAAACCATTTGGTTAACGAACTGTAACATGCCTATTATGCAGAAAACAGCTTCTTTGAAGCATTAACGAATCTTATTAACGTTATCGCGTACTGTATAGGGTTCCATGAGCTATTTTGCACGAAATAGCGATTCTGGAGTTCACTATAAATCAAATCCATTACGAGTAGATCAAATAAGAATTGCTGGGTTCATTAGCTTGCTGCCCGATAAGTTGAGCGCATTACTGTCTGCGATTAGCTCGGAGACTCACTCTCCCTAAGAACATCAGCAAAACAAAAATAGGGTTGTCGCAAAAGCAGATTAAATCTGTTTTTGCGACAACCCTAGCCAGAGCCATTATTTCAAAGTTACAAGCTGGTCTCTTTCCACATCAAACTTTCCGATCAGCTTTTGTGGATCTTCTTTAAATTTCATAACAGCCATCGTTTTTTCTGTCTTTTGCAGCGATGACCAGAATGAGTCCTCCAGTACAACAAATGCATCGACATAAGCTCGGCCGCTCCCAATAATCAAATTCCCTTCATATTTGACTGAAATGGGATTTCCATTTCCATTAATCTTGTCTGACTCTTTTTTGGCAAACAATAAGCCTTCCCCATGTGGAACAGTTGACAAAGATTTAACCTTTTTTGTTTTACCGTCAGCTTCCACTTCGGTAAGCAGTTCTCTTTTCAATAAGCCTTGAATCATGGATTGCGACAAATACATTATTTTTTGTCCATCAGCAATTTCGATTTTTATTTCGTATACTTCTTTTGTATCTAATTGCTCGGCATGTTTGGTTAATACATCATCGATCTGCTGTTTCTCTCCGTACACAATGACACCCTTAGCCTGCGGAAATATTTTTTCGATGATGCTGTCCTTGCCAACATATCCCGCGATTAGGATGACAGCGACAAGCGACAGCATTGCAATTAACAACTTTTTCATTTTCATTCCCCCATATATTTTGTGTTTATTCGATATTCTGCGATCAGCTGAGTGCAAGCTATTGGAACAATTTATTGACGCCTCCTTTACAAATCCGTTTTCTATTTCCTATCGTATAAAAAATAGTGATTGCCAACCATCGATTAGGGTGACAATTCAGGTGACAAATTTGTAAGCTGCAGGGGGGAAATTCTGCGTCATTTTGATTCACATTTTTCAGAGTCCAAAACAAAAAAAACAGGACGGAGCAGCTACTTCCTGCTCCGTCCTGTTTTCAATTATTTAGCAGCAGCCGGCTGCAATTGCCTTACGGCATCCAGTACCTGCTCTGCATGCCCCTTCACCCTTACTTTACGCCATTCCTGCACGAGCCTGCCCGCTTCATTGATGAGAAAAGTCGATCGGACAAGACCCATATACTCTCTGCCATAAAGCTTCTTTAATTGCCATACTCCATACAGCTCGCACACCTCATGCTCCACATCAGCTAACAACAGAAAAGGAAGCTCCTTCTTTTCAATAAAACGCTGATGAGACTTTACCGTATCTAGGCTAATCCCCAAAATAACAGTATTTCGTTTCAGCATTTCTGTGTTTGCATCTCGAAAATCACATGATTCCTGTATGCAAGCCGTCGTCATATCCTTTGGATAAAAGTAAAGGACAACATTTTTCCCGCGATAATCGCTAAGTGATACATCTTCTCCATTTGACGCCGGCAATACAAACTCCGGTGCCATATCTCCCACTTGAAGCTGTGTCATGATTAGTCCCCCATCATTTTTGCTGCACACCTATTCAATTAAAACCAAGCCGCTTAAGAGCCAGCTCCTCGGTATCGCTTCACGCCATGGTTCCATAACAACAGCCCTAGAGAGAACACGATAATTCCCATGACCGGAGTTAGGAGCGCGAGCTGTGAGAGATCATCCGCCTTCTTCTCAAGAAAATAAGAAGCTGGGATGACGCCTACAAAAGCAAACGGCAGCAGCCATGTTAATACGAAACGGATCATTTTGTTATAGATATTAACCGGGTAACGTCCATAATTTTGAATGTTGTACATCAATGGCACAATTCCAGTCGGTGCATCCGAATAAAAGGAAATGGCACTAAGTGCCGTGTAGAGCCCCGCATAAATCAGCACTGCACCTAATATTAAGAGCATCAGCACAAAGAGATCGAGAATCTCGAAAGGCAAACCGAGCTGTGTCCAGCATAGCACCATAATAATAGCGCCAACGAAGGAACCGATTAAAGAAGGTGGATCTACATTTTCGAGGAGCACCTGATATAGGCTGTGTGCTGGGCGGGTTAGAACACGATCCATCTCGCCCTTCACAATATAACGCTCGCTGAAATTCCATATGCTGAAGAAGGTGCTGAACACGCCATATGGGATCATGAAGAAACCATAAACGAAAACGACCTCTGCCTCAGACCAGCCGCCAAGCGACGGCGTGTGCTGGAACACGATCAGAATAAAGATGAGGTTCATCCCTTGGAACAATAAATCGGAAAGTACCTCGATCCAAAAGTCAGCACGATAAGTAAGACGCGTCTTCGCGTAGTTTTTAATGTATTCCAAAAATAATGATGCGTATCTCATATTTATTATCCCCCTTGCACGAACAACCGCTTGCGAGCGGCGCGCCACGTTAACCAGATTGGCACCAGCAGCCCAACAAACCAAAGCACTTGAATGCCAAACACCTGCAATATTTGATCGCTAGGCGTCCGCCCCGTGAAGACGGAGCTTGGCAAATACGTAATGGCTTGGAATGGCAGCCACTGCATAATAGCTGACAGCCAGCCTGGGAAAAACGCTATCGGCACAACTACGCCAGAAAACAAATCGACCATAACACGTTTCATTCGCATCATGCCTTCGTTATTTTCAACGAAAAATGCGAATAGGCCGGTCAAAATATTAATTTGCGAGTTGATAAGAAAGCTAAAGAACAGCATGACTAAATAAATTAGCCAGGTCATCGGATCTGTCGGTAATTTAACGGGAAATAAGAAACAAACGATAATCATCCCCGGCACCATGAAGAGCAGCATTCGGAACAAGCCTTCTCCGAAACCTTGCATCATTTTTACGACTAAATAGGAATAAGGTCTAATAAGCTGTACTGCTACGCTACCGTCCCTTATTTCATTCGCTATCTCGCGGTCCAGGTTATTGAAGTAAAAAGCACGAGCCATCCACGATACCGCAACGTAGGTTGTCATTTGGGTCACCGTGAAACCGGCCAGCGTCTCCTTGTCCCCATAAATCGCCTGCCATAGAAAGTAATAAGCACCGATATTAATCGCATAAATAATGATACCGCTATAATAATTAACGCGGTACGCAAGCATCATGATAAACCGTATTCGAATAAAGTCGATATAAGCGCTCATCATGATTGAACCGTCTCCTTGGATGTTGCCGCAGAGCCAGAGGAATAAATGCTTCGAACGATGTCATCGGTGTTTGTTTCGATAATTTTAATGTCGCGAATTTCAACGCCGCCTACAACACATGCCAATGCATCCGAGACATTAACGGCATGCGGCAGCCACATTTTTGCGCTCACTTCATTCTCCATCGTCCATGTTACATCGAGTGTGCTCGTCAACTGCTGCAGCTTGGCAAGCGCAGTATGCCCTGCAAATTGGAACTGAATTTCGCGTCCTTTGCTCCAGCGGCTCTTCAGATCCTCCAGTCCGCCATCATAGATAATGCGGCCATCATCGAGCATAATGACGCGAGAACAAAGCGCCTCAATATCCTGGAGATCATGAGTTGTCAGCAAAATAGTCGTACCCTGCTCCTTATTCATTTGCATCAGGAAATCACGAATTTCTGTCTTCACGACGATATCCAGACCAATTGTAGGCTCATCGAGAAAAAGAATGGATGGATTGTGAAGGAGCGAAGCAACAAGCTCGCAGCGCATCCGCTGCCCAAGGCTCAGCTTGCGTACAGGACGATTTAATAAGTCGCCAAGCTGTAGCCGCTCAACAAGCTCGTCAAGACGTTTGCGGAAATCCGCCTCCGAAACCCGGTATACTTTGCGCAATAATTGGAACGATTCAATAACGCCTATATCCCACCACAGCTGAGACCGCTGTCCGAATACAACACCAATGCCATTAACAAACTTCTCTCTATCCTTAAAAGGCACGTAGCCATTCACTTTGAGCTCGCCTGCGGTCGGTACCAAAATACCGGTCAACATTTTGATGGTTGTCGATTTTCCGGCTCCATTCTCGCCAATATACCCGCAAATTTCACCCTGCGGAATTTGAAATGAAATATCCTTTACCGCCGTTACCTCGTTGTACTCGCGTTTAAACAAGTCCTTGAGGGCGCCGGATAGGCCTTCTCGGTTTTTTTGCACGCTGAATTGCTTGCGTAAATCCTTTACATCGATTGCTAACATCTGGTTGTTATAGCCCCTTCCACTTCGACATTTCCTAGGAAATAGCGATCTTTATTTACTTAAAACGATAAAACTTGCTTCTGCATGTCGTTCAGCTTTATAATTTTATGATATGTAATCATACATTAGTTCACGCCTAGCGTAAACGACTGTCTTTGCCTTGTGCAGCGAAGCTTTTGTTTGCTGATGAAATATAAGCTGTTAATAAGGCTCATACTTATGCGTTCTTATATTTCTAACGTATACTGCTCTGCTAACTTCTTTTTTTGGGAGCGGATCATTCGCTATGCCATCTTTGCTCATGCTTACATTGAAATCTACCCTCATTGTTTCAAAACGATTCCGCAATATCTGAAAGGAGCACGTCTAACGAAATGCCTAAAGAGACGAATAAAGAGACGACTGAAGAATCGAAAAATGAGACTGCTAAAATGGCGAAGAAAAAAAGATGGAAAAGGATTTATATCAGCCTCTCTGTCATTCTTGGTGTGGTAGCAGCGTTTGTTATTTATTGGAGCGTAGGTGTTTACAGTGCGCTTGATAAGTTCAGTGATCCAGAGCCAACAAAGGCTCCTATCGAGGATTCTGAAGCAACGCCAGTACCTATTCCTGAATGGGAAGGCAAAGAGCGCGTTAATATATTGCTGCTCGGGGGTGACGCTCGCGGGCTAGACGAGGGGCAAGCGGCTCGTTCAGACTCCATATTGGTTGCATCCTTTGATCCTGTAACCAAGAAAGCACATCTATTCTCCGTTCTTCGCGACACTTACGTCAACATAGAAGGACATGGGAAAGGCCGTATTAATACAGCACTTACTTTAGGAGAATATCCGCTCGCTATGAAAACGGTTGGAGACTTGCTTGGTCTCGACATACAATATTATGTTTATACCGACTTTGAAGGCTTTAAAAGCCTGATTGACGCAATGGGCGGCATTTACTTCGATGTCGAAAAAGATATGCATTACACCGATAACGCCGACGGCAATCGCTACGATATTGATCTCAAAAAAGGCTACCAGCTGCTTGACGGCGATAAAGCCCTGCAATACGTTCGTTTCCGCCACGATGCGATGAGCGATTTCACAAGAACGGAGCGTCAGAGAAATTTCCTTCAGGCGGTGTCCAAAGAGCTTCAATCGACATGGAACATTATCCAAATGAAAAAAATTCTTGAAAGCGTTCAGCCTTATGTGAAAACAAACATTAGTGTGCCAGATATGCTGAAGCTTGGTCAGCTTGGCGTCAAAAGCCATGTGGCCAGCACAACGCAAATACCGCCGATGGATCTCATCGCGGAGGATCGGGTTGGCGGCGCGTCTGTTATTGGAATTAGAGATGAAGAGGAGCTGCGCTCCTTCGTACAGACGACGCTGCAGGAAGACAACACCGTTCCAGAACCTACTGCTTCGCCAAGCAGTACACCAAGCGGCAGCGACAACAGCAATAAACAGCAGTAAACATACGTACACGCAACGGCGCTTCAAGTTGCGTGTATTTTGTTTCTAGCTGCTCCGCGGCTGTACATCATACGACACTCTTTCTCAACTTGTTTAAATGACTTACAACTATGAATCCCATTGGAGGCTGCTTTCCATGACAACAAAGCGACAAAATTCCGAAAAACTATATGAAGAAGCGCTGCAGCATATTGTTGGCGGCGTCAACAGTCCTTCCCGTTCTTACAAAGCGGTAGGCGGCGGCGCACCCGTATTTATGAAACGTGGCGAGGGCGCTTATTTCTGGGATGTCGATGATAACCGCTATATCGACTATTTAGCTGCTTATGGCCCTATTATTACTGGACATGCTCACCCGCATATTACAGAAGCTATCGTTCGTGCAGCTCAGAACGGTACGCTATACGGCACACCAACGGAGCTGGAAATTAAGCTTGCTCGCATGCTGAAAGAAGCCATCCCATCTCTCGACAAGGTGCGGTTCGTCAATTCCGGTACGGAGGCCGTCATGACGACTATTCGTGTCGCTCGCGCCTATACAAAAAAATCCAAAATCATTAAATTCGCTGGCTGCTATCATGGCCATTCAGACCTTGTACTCGTCGCAGCAGGCTCTGGTCCGTCTACTCTTGGCATTCCAGACAGTGCAGGCGTGCCTGCAAGCATCGCTAGTGAAGTCATCACCGTGCCATTTAATGATCTGCCTGCGCTGAAAGCTGCACTCGATCGCTGGGGTCACGAGACTGCCGCTGTTATGGTTGAGCCGATTGTCGGCAACTTCGGTATGGTTATGCCGCATGAAGGCTTCCTAGAGGGGCTTTGCAAGCTCACTCGCGAAGCTGGAGCGCTAGTTATATATGACGAGGTCATCAGCGCCTTCCGCTTCCATTACGGAGCAGCACAGACCTATGTTGCGTTCCCTGATCACCAAGCCATCGAACCGGATTTAACCGCATTAGGCAAAATCATCGGCGGCGGCCTTCCAATCGGTGCATACGGCGGACGCCGTGAAATTATGGAGCAGGTTGCCCCTCTCGGCCCTGCTTATCAAGCAGGTACGATGGCCGGCAATCCTGCCTCGATCTCAGCAGGCATAGCGTGCTTGGAGCTGCTCCAAGAGCCTGGCATATACGATAGAATGAACGCACTGGCTACGAAGCTTGCAACAGGACTGCACGCCGCTGCCAAGCAGCATGGCATCCCGCTCACAATTAACCAAATTCGCGGCTCCTTCTCCGCTCATTTCTGCGATCATCCGATTACGAATTATGATGAAGCGCAGGATACAGACGGCGAGCTGTTCGGCAGATTTTTCAAGCTCATGCTGGATCAAGGCATCAATCTTGCACCATCCAAATATGAGGCTTGGTTTTTTACGACAGCCCATACCGAGGCAGACATTGATGAAACGATTAAAGCCATTAATTATGCTTTCACTAACTTGTAATAAATAAGCTTTATAGTTTAGATCATAAAAAAAAGCTCAGGAGCTGAAATAGGCTCCTGAGCTTTTCTTATTTCACCTGCTTTACTATAAGCAATCGATCATCCGATGATGATGGGTTACCGCGCCCATCGGTATTATTCGTGATGACATAAATACGTCCGTCCTTTATCTTTACGTCACGAAGTCTTCCTTCACCTTCGAATACCCTTTCCATGTTTTTGGATGCAGGGTCATAGCGATAAAGCGCTTCGCCTACCAAAGTAGCAATCCATATTCGATTGTTCTCATCGATTGTCGCGCCAGAGGGCGCAATCGCATCTTCGCCGGTATGGTAAATAGGCGTTGTCATCCCTTCCTGCGCAGCGCTGCCATAAATCGCAGGCCAGCCGTAATTGCCGCCCGCCGCTATTTTATTAATCTCATCATGTCCGCCAGGATCTCCCGAAGGGCCATGCTCTGTATTAAACAGCACACCTTCACTATTCCAAACAAGCCCTTGAGGATTGCGGTGTCCATAAGAATACACATATGAGCCGGAAAACGGATTGTCCGCTGGTACCTTGCCATCTAACGTCATTCGCAAGATTTTTCCTGCAAGGTTGTTGCGATCCTGTGCCAGCTCCGGCTGCTGGGCATCTCCTGTTGTTACATAAAGCAGCTTGTCGGGCCCAATCGCCAGCCGTCCGCCATCGTGATTCGCAGCACCAGGAATGCCCTCGAGCAGTGCTCGAACCTCATCCCATTGCCCATCATTTTGTTTAATAAGCACGACTCTGTTCATTACACGACCATTTTCTTCGTACGTATGATACGCGTATGCTTCTCGAGACTGAGCGAAATCCGGAGCAAGCAGGAAACCTAAAAATCCGCCTTCTCCGCGGTCATGTACACTTTTGAGCAAATGAACCGCTTGACGTGTCGTCGCATCGCCATCCACCTTCACAATATTTCCTTCGTGCTCGCTTATATAAACAATGTCCTCATCAAAAGTAATGACCCAAGGCACTCGAAGCTCCTTCGCAAGTACGGTGTAAGCTTCGTCTTGCTCTTCTTGCTCTGATGGCGCAGTGCTTTCAGCAATTGCCATCGTTTTCTCAGGCTTATCCGTCGCTTCATTTACTTTTGTATTTGTTGATGACGTTTCATTCGGCTCGCATGCAACCAGCATGCCTAAACATAATGTTGTCATCATCATCGCAGCAATTCGTTTTTTCACTGTCACCATCGCTCACTCCTCCTGGCTTATCTCCAGTACTTCCATGCTATTTCATTCGACAAAACACATTGTAAATCCTTGCAAATTTACGTATTTGTAATACATCATTGCATTATGGATTCATGTTGTCTATAATGGACATTATGGATCCATAATGATTAAGTATAAGTATCAAAGGAGGGTGAGTATACCCTATGCAATATTCAAAAAGTATCGGATATGCACTTCATGCTTTAATTCACTTAGCCCATGCTGAGCGCGGTCAGAACATAGGCATTAAAGATTTATCTTCTTCTCTCGGAGTTTCAGAGAGCTACTTGTCTAAGATTATGTCCAAGCTGCGCCAGGACGGCATCGTACGTGCTGTGACGGGGGCAAGCGGCGGCTACGAGCTTGCTAGAGCTGCAGATCAAATTACATTTTTTGATGTCATTCAAGTTATTGAGGGACGACAGCCTTTATATGAGTGCTTTAATATTGACGATCAGCATCATCATTTATTTTTTGAAGCTGAAGATTTAGAGCTTGAGTCCACTGACCATTCAGAAAATAAGGGATGTCTTGTAAAAAAAGTAATGATTGGTGCTGAGCGTCATATGCAGCAGTACCTTCAGCAGCATACGATCCAGTGGGTGGTAGACTCTGCTGCGTTCAATCCATTAACACAAACCGTGAAATAAACAAGACTCACTACTCTTTCTGCGTAAAAATAAAATTAGCCATTCGAGAGGATGTTTAACATGGAACAAATGATCGATGCAGCAATTATTGGCGGGGGACCTGCAGGCTTGAGTGCTGCTCTTGTACTAGGCAGAGCAAGAAAAAGCGTAGTTGTTATTGATGAAGGGCGTCCGCGCAACCGAGTTACTCGCGAAACTCACGGTTTTCTTACCAGAGACGGCATTAGTCCGGGCGAGTTTCGGCGAGTCGCAAAGGAGCAGATTAGCGCATATCCTACAGTTCATTTTGTAGAGGATGCTGCAGTGTCGATCACTGGAACCGACGGCCATTTTCAAATTACGACTGCTCAAGGACAAATCTATCAAAGCAAAAAGCTGCTGTTTGCAGCAGGAATGAAAGACATCCCTCTCGATATTAATGGACTGTCTGAAGTATATGGCAAAAGCGCCTTCGTCTGCCCTTATTGTGATGGCTGGGAATTAAGAGACCAACCGCTTGTCTTGATTGTCAAAGGCGATAGAGCGCTGCACTCTGCCAAAATGCTGTCTGGTTGGACAAGCCAAATTACCATTTGTACCGATGGTCCTGATGAATGGACCGATGAGCAGCGTGAGGAGCTTAAGCTGCATAACGTTCCTACCTTTAACTCACCTATTCTGCGTATTGAATCTAGCGATGGCATGGTGAAGCAAATTGTGCTGGAGGACGGTACTATTGTTCCGTGTACAGGAATTTTCTTTGCACCAAAGCTTGCTGCAGGCTCAGACTTGCCGCAAACATTAGGCTGCAAGGTCACTGAAGCAGGGACTGTTTTTGTTGATATGTTTGGGAAAACAAACATTCCAGGTATCTATGGCGCTGGTGATGCAGCGACGGAGCTGTATCAAGCCATTACGGCTGCTTCGATGGGATCCTTGGCTGCTGTGGGCATTAACAGCGAGCTGCTTGCAGAAGCTTGGAATAGCCGAGTTTAATACTTTCAAAATCATAAAAAAAGCAGCCTCGGCAATTTATAAGCCTGGCTGCTTTTTTGGTGTTTGTGTACACGCTGTCTATTGCGTTTATTCGTTTGCTTTCGCCTCGGCAAGCGCCGAGATAAGCTCCTGCTGAATATGGCCATTTGACGCTACGATATTTCGCGTTCCCAAATCGTAAGGCTTGCCAACTGTACTCGTCACAATACCGCCCGATTCCTGAACGAGCAGCGAGCCGGCAGCCAGATCCCAGCTATTCAGTCCAATCTCCCAGAACCCACTCAAGCGTCCTGCCGCCACATAGGCCATATGCATCGCAGCAGAGCCTGCTATACGGAGATTGCGAACCTGCGGGGCAACTGCTTGAATGCCTTTTAAATTTAGAGGCAGCGCATAATGATGGTCGGCCGGAAGACCTGTTGCAACCAAGCTGCCGCGCAGCGTATCCTCCTTGGATACCTGCATCCGTTTTCCGTGCACGTATGCTCCCTTGCCTTTTTCGGCTACAAACAATTCATCCTTCATCGGGTCATAGACCACGCCGACGATCACCTCGCCGTTATGCGCCAGGGCAATGGATACACAGAAAAAAGGAAATCCGTGAACAAAGTTCGTTGTGCCATCAATAGGATCAACGATCCATAAATATTCAGCGTCACGGATGTTCTCCAGCGCGCGCGTTGACGCTTCCGGCCCAGGCTCTACGCCTTCTTCTCCCAAAAACGAATGATGGGGAAAATGAGTCATCACTAGATTTTTTATTAAACGCTCGGAACCTTTATCAATTTCTGTAACAAGATCATGCGAGGAATACTTTATATCAAGGCTTGCAAAATTGCCAAGCTTCGTCTTAATCCATTCTCCTGCTTTCGACGCACAATTAATTGCGACAGCCGTAAAGCTTTTACCGCCAACGACGGAAGTACTGTTCTGATCATTCACGATCCATCACTCTTCCCTCTATGTAAATTCACGAACATTTCTATCCATGTTAAGGTCTACTACGTTTGATGCTTTTACCAAGTTTCGCATGATTACTCCAACCATATCAAAATGAACGCAAGCCTTCAATGATTAATTGACCCGCAAGCAGAAGAAGCGTCACTCTAAGCAGCCAAAGTAAGCCCTTGCCGCTCATTTTCACAGCAATTGCCGCCCCCAGCTTTCCGCCGATCCAAGCTCCAGGCACTAATGCAAGCACGAGCAGCCAATCTGTTTCACCAAGATAAACGTGCATGCCGCTCCCGAGAATTGATGATAAAAAAATAACGAACATTGACGTTGCAGTCGCCATATGAGGCGGAAAACGAAATAACAGCACCATAAGGGGGACAAACAGCGACCCGCCGCCGATTCCAAATAAGCCAGACATGAGACCTACGCCAAAACCGATGCCGAGTGCAGGAATAATACCATAGCTGTACGTATGCACCTCGCCTGATGCATCGGTCATCGTTCGAACGATCGGCCACTGCTTCGTAAACGGTTTCATGTAGTCACGAGCAATTAATAATGATGCCATCAGCAGCATGAAAATACCAAAAACAAGCTGAAATACACCCGCAGGCAGCTTTCCTGTAAGCGCGGAGCCAATCATTGCTGCAGGACCGCTTGTCACAAAAAATATCCAGCCGCTGCGGAAATCAACGATTTTACGTTTGGCATAGCTCAGTGTAGATGCAAGTGCCGTAACGACTAATACCGTTAATGATATGCCAACTGCTGTTGCATGTCCAATAGCTTCTCCCGTTAATGTGGGACCAATGAGCATTAAGACAGGAACGATAATGATACCGCCGCCAAGTCCTACAATACTGCCAAACATCGCTGCTACAACGCCAAGAAGTACAAGAAGTATCCATTCCATGCGAATTCACCTTTTCAGTTACATAATGATGCATCTACTCTGAAGCGCCCGCTATATAATAACACCGCCAAGGCAAGCCCTGACGGTGTTATTATGCTGCTAATCAGTAGAAATTTCTACGCGGCCGCCATCCAACACCTTGATGCCTTCTGCGCTTGCTTCCAGTTGCCTTAAGTCTTCTATCAGCTTCATCAAAGCCTCGTCCTTGCTTTTGGCTTCAAGCATGCAATCCAAATATTCGGTATTTCTAGCCGCATGACGCAAAAACTGTACAAGCGGCTCCGCTTCCACATGATCTGCATGACCACGGGGGTCAGATAAGCTTTTTGGACTGGAAGCGTGAATTTTGGGAGGGAGCTGGCTTGTACTAGCTATGCCCAGCCGCTCTCGCTCTTTGTCCCAGGTTTGAACAATACGCGGCCATAAATGCTCATATAATTCGTCATCTGAGATGTCTCCTGCATTAACAGAATGATGGTGAATGTCGAGCACCATCGGAACCTCAACTTGCTCAGCCGCCTCTAGCGTTTCCCTGACATTGAACGTTTTATCATCATTTTCAAGCGTAATCCGATGTTTAAAGCGAGGCGACAAGGAGCTGAACTGGCGAACAAAACGTTCACCAGCTACAACCTTGTCGCCGTATGCTCCACCGATATGTATATTGCATTTTGTCGCTTCATCAAGCCCCATTGCCTCAAGCATAAGGATATGATTGAGCAAATCCAGCTCTGATTTCGCGAGCACCTCCGGTCTAGGCGTGCTGAACACGCAGAAATGATCCGGATGAAAGGACACTCTTATTCCGTGCTTCTGCACGAACTCGCCAACTTCCTGAAATGCTGGTGCTAGCGCTTCAAATGGATTCCAGTCCAATAAGTCCTCATGAGTAGCAAGGGGTATAAGCTTTGACGAAAAGCGATACATTTGAATGTCGCTGGCTTTGCAATGCTTCAAAATCCGCAGCGTACTGCGTAGGTTTTCCTCTGCTATTCTTTCCAGCTTCCGAATTCCTGCCTCGCGGTCGTTCAGCTTCGAGAAGTTCGCAAACGTCATCGTTCTTGAAGGCGATGCATTCTCAACCTGCAAGCTCATTGCGACAAAACCTAATCTGACAATCATCGATTAGGCCCTCTCTCCAAAAAACATTTCAAAAGCAAGCGCCGTTTGAACTTTTGATTCTTCCTCAGTCAATTTTCTCACGAGCTCCATCTCCACTTGTGTCACTTCTTCGCCTTGAAAATTAATTTCTGCGATAGAAGCTAAAATGCGGACAATCGCAATCGCTTCATTGGCTGGTGTATAAGCAATCACCTTTTGGCCAGTTGGAAATACGCGAAAGCCGCTCTTGACCATTTTGCCCCGACCATACTCCAACAATTCATAGAGCTCTTGTTCGGACTTAAATTTGCACACAGAATTAAACTCAGTTGCAAAACCCATATTATTTCCCTCCTTTCAGTGAAATTTCTACCGTGCCTTCAAAGGGCTTTACTACCAAACCTTTAAAGGCTTATTTCAAATCGTTATAACTTTTAATATCAACAAATCAAACCTTTAAAACATTAATATCAAACCTTTAGACCTTTAATATCAAACATATTAAAACTTTAAACCCTTTTCAAGCTTTTCGAACCCACCCAAACCCTCCCTTCCAAGGGAGGGCCCCAAGGGTTGCACCCTCTGGACACCCGCAACTGAACTAACCTAAGAGTTACACTGCACGAGCTTTCTACTTTTGCGGGGGATCGCTTTCGTCCCTGCGGGACACGCTTTACTTTTGGTGTGTTAATGAATTAATGAACAACTTGTCCATTTTAAGAAGGAAAAAAGATCTTTTACCTGTTTACCTTGGATACAAAGATAAGGATTGAAGCCCCAAAGTAAATAATAAAAGAAATTTTTCCCTATATCTTTTTCTCATATGTGTACAAACAGTTATAGAAAGTTAAGAAAGTTATAGAAAAAATAACAAGTTAGAGATCCTTAGAAATGTATCTTACGATTGTGATGCTTCTCCTGTAAAATCTATCCGTTGCTTCTCCGCGTGGCGGGAAAGAGCTAAGGAAATTAATGTGTCTAACAATTCTTTATATGGAATGCCGGTTTCTTTCCACATAAGTGGATACATACTGATAGGCGTGAAACCAGGCAATGTGTTGACTTCGTTGATAAATAGCTGATTGTCGCTTTTGCGAAGGAAAAAATCTACGCGTGATAATCCCGAGCCATCAATGGATTGAAATGCACGAACGGCCATTTCGCGAACGGATTCTGTAAGCTCAGGCGACAAATGAGCCGGAATTTGCATAGTCGATTTTCCATCGATGTATTTGGCTTTGTAATCGTAAAATTCGTTAGAAGGCGCAATTTCACCAGGTAAGGATGCTTTGGCATCATCATTGCCAAGTACGCTTACTTCGATCTCGCGGGCATCTACGAACTCTTCAACAATAACCTTGCGGTCAAAACGGAACGCATAGTTGATGGCATTAATAAGCTCTTCACGGTTTTTCGCTTTGGATACGCCTACACTAGAACCTAGGTTGGCTGGCTTAATAAAGCATGGATAGCCGAGTGAAACCTCGCATTCCATGATAAAGAAAGATGCGTCTCTCTCCCACTGTGTACGGTTGAAGTACCGGAAAACGCATTGCGGCAAGCCTTCTTGCGCAAATACTTTTTTCATTAGAATCTTGTCCATCCCAACGGCAGAAGCGAGAACACCCGCTCCGACGTAAGGAATGTTCGCCATTTCGAACAGTCCTTGAATGGTACCATCTTCACCAAATGTTCCGTGCAGCAAAGGAAAAATCACATCAATACGCGGCTCATCGCCAGCCGTTTTTGAGCTTCTATTTAAGCGTTGAAATAATGGAGCAAGAGCAAAGCCATTTTCCTCAGCTTCGTCTGTTGTGTTGCGTAGATCTTCTACACTGCTTGGACGGTTATGCAAAACGGCTCCCGTTTTCCATTCCCCTTGCTTCGTAATATAAAAAGGCTTGATTTCATATTTGCTGTAGTCAAATTCACCCATTACTGCGTAAGCCGTTTGCAAAGAGACCTCATGCTCTCCCGATTTCCCCCCGTAAACTAAACCTACTCTAACCTTGCTCCCCATGGCATATCCTCCGGTACGATAATTTATAATAGATCTGCAATATGAAAAAAACGATATTTCGTTTGTTCCGTCCATGCATAGGAATCACGATAATCCCAATAACGATGCCTGCTGGAAACGGTATTCGCATTCACTAGCGGCATACCGAACGAGTCAAAAGCAGTTACGATTGTGCTGTGCTGAAAGCGATGATCACCATTCCAGTCATACGTGATGACATCCCCAAGCTGCAGCTCATCCGCAGATTGCACGACCTCTGCACGCAAGCCTGAGGTCTTTGAACCAGTTAAATAGTTGGTTATCGCGTTCGATACCGCCCAGCTGTAGCTCCACCATTCACTGCCCTTATTTCGGCCCTTATACCACCAGCCCGTTTCTCTCTTACCAGTATAGTTCATCGGAGCATTGCCTGCAAAGATGCACTGCGACACGTAATTGGTACAATTCACCTCAAAAAGCTCATACGCTGGGTTCCCCTCGTTCCACCAACGATCCGCATACGCAGCAACCAAATCTCTCCTGTAACGAATACCAGATGGTCTGTGTTTGAATTGCTGTAATAGGTCATAATTTAAGTATGGTGTTGATGGTGAAGATTGTTCGCCAAATAGCTCCGAGTAATCATCGACGGTCATCCAATTGTCTACTGCTGTGCCATAACGCGGTCTTCGTTCCGATATAATTGGCTCAACACGAAGAACATTCCATGAGTGACCAGCGAGCCCTAACCAAAGACGCTCAAATTCAGATCTTTCTTCCATGTAAAATCGCCCAGACTGCTCCATTCTTCTTTTGATGTGGAGACGAATCAACACAGAGACCTCGCTTGATGATTCGTTGACGCGTATGAGTTCTGCTTTTGTTTCGCTTCCTGCTGGAAGCGCGCCTCTAAGCAAATCGCGTTCACGAAGACGCTCAAGCCTGAATCTTAGGCGATCACAATGATCGCGATCCGTAACGTAATCGGTCAGCACAGCCGCATGCTGATTCGCTTCGGCTTGATTGTACAAGCTAATATAGCGATGAACAGCAGCTTTCCAACCCTGCAGCTTTCCTTGCTGAACGTGCGGATCGTAATCAGAGGAACGAAGCAGCGAGTTTAACTTTGACGTTTGTTGTTTTACTGGCTTTTCTTCCTGATTTGCTCTTTTTTGATTTTGCAGTGCTTGATCGCCGATTTCAGCATTTCGCTCCGCTTGCAACCCGGAAGGCGATGGCTGCTTCTGGATGACATGCGTTACAACTTTCTGCTGCGACTTGCGCTGAGAAGCAGATGGTTTGGATGATGTTTGGTTATGCTTTTGGCCCTGAGTTCCTGGCCCCCGGTTGCCTGTTCGCGGCATAGCAATCCCTCCTTGACCTTATCGTGAGTGCAAGCGTAAACGGCTGCAGCATCTCTTTTGATGAGGCAAACTCGATTGGCGTTGAAATATAAACTTTTGGGATAGGAATCCAACTTAACCGAACTTTCATTTCAATTGTAAAAGGCTGCCGCTTCTCCCTTAATGCTTCATGGCAGCCGTTTAACGATGGAATATAAGTTTTTGGATTGACCTTCTCCTTAGCGATCTTATATTTCAAGCCTATGCTGCTACAGCTTGCCTTTATGGCATGAGAACGTCATCAAGTATTTCGGGGCTAAACTTGTCGTTGATTAACTGCTTCATTATATGAGGCACTCTGCCATTTCATGTAACATTCATTGAGGATCATTTTCAATGCCATTTCCAAGCGCATAAAGACATAATTGGACTTTACGGAAGGACTATTTTAACGATATACTATAGATATAGAAATTATGAAATAGTGTTTCACAGAATGAAACTCAGACTACAGTTAAAAGGAGAATGACGATGTCTACACAAAATCATTATTCAGTTCGCACAACGCTCGACGCTGGCGGCAAGTCTTATGCTTACTACCGTCTAGGCGGACTTGAAGAGCAAGGACTGGGCGATATTTCCAAGCTTCCTTTTTCAATTAAAGTATTGCTTGAGGCTGCTGTTCGTCAATTTGACGGACGCGCAATTACCCCTGAACATGTAAAGCAGCTTGCTACATGGGCTGACGGACGCGAAGATAAAGAAATTCCTTTCATCCCTGCTCGTATCGTTTTGCAGGATTTCACAGGCGTTCCAGTTGTCGTTGACCTTGCTGCAATGCGCGACACTGTGAAAAAAGCAGGCGGAGATCCGAAAAAAATCAATCCACTCGTACCGGTTGACCTTGTAATTGACCACTCGATCATGGTTGATGCATTTGGTTCACCTGAAGCACTTGAGTACAATACTAAAGTTGAATTTGAGCGCAACGAAGAGCGTTACCGTTTCCTTCGCTGGGCACAAACAGCATTTGATAACTTCCGCGCGGTTCCACCAGGTACAGGTATCGTTCACCAAGTTAACTTGGAGTACCTTGCATCTGTTGCAGCTACAAAAACAATTGACGGCGAAACAGTCGTATTCCCTGATTCCCTCGTAGGTACGGATTCCCACACTACGATGATCAACGGTCTTGGCGTAGTAGGCTGGGGCGTTGGCGGTATCGAGGCTGAGGCTGGTATGCTTGGTCAACCGCTTTACTTTGTAATGCCAGAAGTTATCGGCTTCAAATTGACAGGCAAACTTGCAGAAGGTTCAACAGCAACTGACCTTGCGCTTACGGTTACTCAAATTTTGCGTAAAAAAGGCGTTGTTGGTAAATTTGTTGAGTTCTTCGGCCCTGGTCTATCGAACATCAGCCTTGCTGACCGTGCAACAGTTGCCAACATGGCACCAGAATATGGCGCTACAATCGGCTTCTTCCCTGTTGATAACGAGACTCTTAGCTACTTACGCCAAACTGGCCGCAATGAGGATCTTATTGAGCTTGTTGGCTCTTACTACAAAGCACAAGACATGTTCCGTACTGACGAGACTCCAGATCCAGTATTCACGGATGTGGTTGAGCTTGATCTTTCGACAATCGTTCCTTCCCTTGCAGGCCCGAAACGTCCTCAAGACCGCGTAGAGCTTACTGCAATGAAGGAATCCTTCAATAGCATCATCCGCACACCGATTGACAAAGGCGGCTACGGTCTGTCCGATGAGAAAATCGAGCAGTTCGTTACTGTTAATCATAATGACGGCCAAGTTAGCCAAATGGGTACAGGCGCAGTCGTTATCGCAGCTATTACAAGCTGTACGAACACTTCGAACCCAAGCGTAATGGTTGGCGCTGGTCTAGTTGCTAAGAAAGCAGTAGCACTTGGACTTAAGAAACCTGCTTATGTAAAAAGCTCCCTAACACCGGGCTCGCTCGTTGTTACGGAATATTTGACAAAAGCAAACCTAATCGAGCCGCTTGAAGCACTTGGCTTCCACGTTGCTGGTTACGGCTGTGCGACTTGTATCGGTAACTCCGGTCCACTTCCAGACGAAGTAAGCAAAGCGATCATCGACAATGACATGACTGTATCTGCTGTACTTTCCGGTAACCGTAACTTTGAAGGCCGTGTCCATGCACAAGTAAAAGCAAACTACCTGGCTTCTCCGCCACTAGTTATCGCTTATGCGCTTGCTGGAACGACTAACATCGATTTGACAACTGATCCAATCGGTTTCACTGAAGACAACAAGCCTGTATTCCTAAAAGATATTTGGCCAACGTCGCAAGAAATCAACGACGCAATGACAGCTGCGCTTAACCCGCAAATGTTCCGTGATAAATACGAAAACGTATTTACACAAAATGAGCGTTGGAACGCAATTTCGGTACCTAAAGGCGAAAGCTACGAGTGGGATGCAAAATCAACTTACATCCAAAACCCGCCGTTCTTCGAAAACCTAAGCTCCGAGCTTTCTGATATCAAAGATATCCATACAGCAAACGTACTTGCTCTTATGGGCGATTCTGTAACAACGGATCATATCTCACCTGCTGGTAACATCACAGTTAACAGCCCAGGCGGTCAATATTTGATCGAAAACGGCGTTAAACGCGAAGACTTCAACTCTTACGGCTCACGTCGTGGTAACCATGAAGTTATGATGCGCGGTACGTTTGCGAACATTCGTATTCGTAACCAAGTGGCTCCAGGCACAGAGGGCGGCGTAACGACTTACCTTCCAACGGATGAAGTCATGTCGATCTACGATGCATCGATGAAATATCAAAACGAAGGCAAAAACCTTGTCGTTCTTGCTGGTAAAGAATACGGTACTGGTAGCTCGCGTGACTGGGCTGCAAAAGGTACATTCCTACTAGGCGTCAAAGCTGTTATCGCTGAAAGCTTCGAGCGTATTCACCGCTCCAATCTGGTTGGTATGGGCGTATTGCCACTCCAATTCCCAGAAGGTCAAGGCTGGAAGACGCTTAACATCACTGGCCGCGAAACATTCGACATCGTTGGCTTGTCAAATGACGTTACTCCAGGTTCGCAAGTTACCGTTACGGCTACTCGCGAAGACGGCACGACATTCGACTTCCCAGCAATTGTACGTCTTGACTCGGTAGTTGACGTTGATTACTATCGCAACGGCGGTATCCTGCAAACTGTACTTCGTCAAATGATCGCTAACATGTAATAATCTGCGCATATCCTGCGCAGTATCGAAAAAGAGCTTTGCCGACTATTTGGCAAAGCTCTTTTTTCGTTTGTTTTTAAGTAATAGCGTTGTTACTTGCTTCTTGTTATTTGCTAAGTGTTACTTGTCAATGTACGCAGAACAATTTCCGCGGCCTATGCTTGCTCTAAGCTCCAGTACCTCCAAACATGCTCATCCAATCATTAAGAGTTTGAGCTAGATTACAGCAAATACCTTAGTCATGCTCCCTCCGAGAGCAGGAGGGCCGCTAAAACATCAGTCTTAGTCACGCTTGTAGTGTCATAGCCTCACTTTTTCGCACAAAACCTCACCTAACGGACATAGGATCCGTTATTTACTACAAATAACGTCCACAACAAATTTAACGGACATACGATCCGCTATTTGTCCCATTTCGAGCTTAATCCTACCTTTTTAAGCCCAATAGCGTACCCTATGTCCGTTAGCCGCCTCAAAAGTTAGGATTTGAAGCAAATAACGTATCTGATGTCCGTTACAGCAAGTTTGGTTACTCAAGCTCATAATTCCAACCTTCTTTTACTTCAAATGCTCATTATGAGTTTGAATAAATTACAGCCAGCAATCTAGCCACGTTCCCCTCCCAAAGCAGGCGCGCAGCTATCACGTTAGTCCTGTAGTTTGAGTTTGAACCAAATTAAAGCCAACACCCTGCCACGATCCCCCACCCAGAGCAGGCACGTAACTATCACAATCAAATTAGTCCTCTACTGCACTTGAAGTGTCATAGCTTCGCTATCGTATACAGCTACATCTAACGGACATAGGATCCGTAATTTATAACAATTAACGTCCACAACAGATTTAACGGACATACGATCCGCTATTTGTCCTATTTCGAGCATAATCCTACCTTTTTAAGCCCAATAGCGTACCCTATGACCATTAGCTACCCAAAAGTAATGAAAAGGAGCAAATAGCGTATCTGATGTCCGTTACCCTCTCTAAAAAGCAAAAACCCGGAGCTTCCACTTCCTCCGATTAGATGACTTAATCCTGTAATACATATGCTCCAATCATTCGTGGAGCATAGCTGCTTGTTTAAATCCTAGATACAGCAACCGCTCGCTAAGCAACATCCCAGCAAAGGCGTAGCTTAAACGGGCTACACTACCCAACAACCCTAATGTGTTTAAACAAAAACAGCAGGCTCGAGGGTCACCTCATGCCTGCTGTTCTTTTATGACTATAGAATCATCGTACCCATCCGTTTAGCAGACTCCATCATGACCGGGGCGTATTCCCTCATCGTGTCCATCGTCATCCTGCTGGCAGGGCCCGACACGGATAATGCAGCAGCGAGCTTGCCGGTACGGTTAAAGATAGGCGCAGAAAGCGCCGCTGCTCCCGGTTCGCGTTCCTCGAAGCTTGTGGCATATCCCTGCATACAAATCTCTTCGAGCTGCTGCTTGTATTGATCCAAATCCAGAGAGTACAGCCACGCTGGATCTCCAAAAATGCTTTCCTGTACGATCGGATCTGAATAAGCGATTAGCACCTTGCTCGATGCACCTGCATAAAGCGGCAGTCTCACGCCTACAGGCGCTACCCGCCTAACGGGTTGATTGCTTTGCACGGCTTGCATACGAATCCGCTCAGAGCCGTCTCTTACGTATATGCTAACGGTCTCGCCCAGCTGGTCGCGTAAACGCTCCATCTCAGGCAGCCATATTGTTGCTTGGTCATCTGAACGTGATAAATGGGCCGACAGCTCCCACATTTTTAAACCCAAATGATATCGGTCTGTCGAGCGATCGCGCTCGATGAAGCCTTTCTCTTCGAGCGTGGCGAGCATCCGGTGCACCGTGCTTTTGTGAAGGCCAACCTGTTCGGCAATCTCAGTCATTGCCCAGTCTGTTTTTGAAATAAAACACAGCAATATATCAAGCGCCCGATCCACTGCTCGAACCGTCGATTTTCCATCTTCCATGCAGCCACAGCTCCCTCTCCAAAAGTTTCATCCAATGAAACCGATTCTCATTCAGTATAACTCATCGCTTCCATTATCGTAAAGAACAGTTGTTTACATTACAGTAATATTACAAATGATTAACATTACCTCGACAACAATTGACAGGCTTATAGGACCGGACTACGATAAAAGTACTAGATAAGAAAAGCGCTTACAACGTTCCGAATAGATGAGTCTAATGGACGGTTACTTACAGAGGGAGGACAACGACATGAGCACGACTATAATGACACCATTGCCACTTGAAGGCGGATTTCCAAAAAACCTTCATCCCTTCCCGCTTGGCGATTCGGATAACCTGTCCCAATTGCGCAAAACCAAAAGCCGCAGCAAGCATTTGCTGGTTGCTTCCATTGCTTCCCTTACGGCAATGTGTTTGATTGCTGTCATTATTTTTCATGGCTATGTCGCATGGATGCTTGCATACCCTTATGTAGCCCCACTCTCCTCTAATCCGCAAGCGGCTATCGGCCTAGATTACGAGGATGTCATTTTCCCTAGCAAAAGCGGAAATACGACGGTCAGCGGCTGGTTCATTCCTGCAGAGAGTGATGCAAGCGAAGCGGCTCCTTCAGCACGAACTGTTGTATTCAGCCACGGTTATGGCGCTAATCGCGAAGAATCATGGGTACCGATGTATGAGCTCTCGAAGCTGCTGCACGGTTTAAACTATAATATATTGTTGTTTGACTACGGCTATGCATCTAAGGAGTACAAAGCTCCGGCCACTGGCGGCCTTGAGGAGTCACAACAGCTGCTTGCTGCAGTAGATTATGCAAAATCACGCGGAGCGGAGGACATCGTCGTCTGGGGCTTCTCAATGGGTGCAGGAACGGCACTGCAAGCAGGGCTGCAGACCGATGAAATTGATGCCATGATACTCGACAGCCTTTTCATCCCGAGCCCCGAGGCATTATTTGATAACTTGAATCAATTTGTTTCATTGCCGCAGTTCTCTTTGCCGCTTATTGAATCGATGATCCCCCTTTGGACGGGTACAAGCTTTGGATCTATTCCGGCAAGCGAGGTTTTATCTAACGTTTATGATATCCCGTTATTTATCATCCACGGCACAGAAGATTCAAAGGCGCCTTACCAAACCGCAGAGGCTATTGCTGAAGGGCAAGGCAACGTCCTATCTCGCTCTTGGATTGTTCCTGAAGGCAAACACGAATTGCTGTTCCAAGTTCATCCGAGCGAATATATCCAAAGAGCAGCCCTATTTCTAAGCCAAGTCGATCAACAGCTCCAAGCAGAACGAACATAATAATGAAGCACGACATAAGCCCGCTTACCAACGAATACATCTAACATAGATGCATTTGTTGCGAAAAAGGGAGGCGATGGTCGTGCTTTTTGTTTATGGAACGCTCATGCCCGTTCGCGTAATGGAATTAGTTAGACATTGGAAGCTGCAAGAGAAAGAGCATATCGCCGTTATTTTGCAGGCAGCTCCTGAGATGGAGCGTCAGTATGTTCAGCTTCTCCAAGCATGGGAGCCTGTTTTCTCCAATACCGCTCAATATACTAATCAATGGCTGGATGAATGGCTTCCCATTCCGTCACGCTTGCCATCCTATATGGAACAAACGATTGAAGCGGTTGTAGAGACATCTCTTGAACAATCAAGAACGTATGTCGATCAACTCAGGCAGCTAACTGAGCGCACCGCGTCGGCTTCTTCTGATGTCACCAAATCAGTCATCTCACACGCCATTCGTGAATCCAACTATTATATCGGCTTAATGAGCTCCTATCGACAAAAGGTAACCAGCTCAGGCAATAATCAGCACCGTGCAATTGTCCAGCAAGTCCCCATCGGGGGACACACATTGCCTCCTCTGCCCTATGCTTACAGTGCCCTCGAGCCTTATATCGATGAGCATACGATGCGAATCCATCATGATATACACCATCAGTCCTATGTCGATGGTCTAAATGAAGCGGAATTGCAGCTCAAAATCGCTCGCGAGACGAATCAATTTGAGCTGGTTAAGCATTGGGAGCGAGAGCTTGCTTTTAACGGTGCCGGCCACTACTTACATACTCTGTTCTGGAGCATCATGACGCCATATGGTGGTGGTGAACCGATAGGAGCTCTGAGCCAGCAAATCCGAAATGATTTTGGCAGCTTCTCCGCCTTTAAGAATCAATTCAGCAAGGCAGCGGCGAAGGTGGAGGGCAGCGGCTGGGCGATTCTAGTTTGGAGTCCACGCAGCAGCCGGCTTGAAATATTAACCGCAGAGAAACATCAGAATTTATCACAATGGGATGTTGTGCCATTGTTGGCCTTGGATGTGTGGGAACACGCCTATTATTTAAAACATCAGAACAAACGGCCTGAGTATATTCAGGATTGGTGGAATGTCGTGAATTGGACCTTCGTTAGTGATCGATTTGAAGAAGCTCGAAAGCTCGTATGGGTGCCATTCTAATCTATTCAGAAAAAAAAAGCCCGACACGGGAGCTGGGGACTGACCCCGGTTCACTGTCGGACTTTTTCAAAATATAAGAAAGTATATCATTTTCTCATACTTATCTTATATTTCACCGTCAAAGCTGCTTCAGCGTCTAAGGACGCCGAAGGCGTTTTTGCTTGAAATATAAGAAAGTATATTAATTGTCTCCTACTTTTCTTATATTTCTCCGTCAAAACTCCTTCAGCATCCAAAGGACGCCGAAGATGTTTTTGCTTGTTTATATCGTCTATTGCTTTAATAATGTCAAAAACTCGGAGCGAAGCGCAGGATTGCTGCGGAAGTCGCCTCTTACCGCAGACGTTACGGTCATGCTGCCAGGCTTCTTCACCCCGCGTGAACACATGCACAAATGCTCGCCTTCCACGACGACCATGACGCCATGCGGCTGCAGCTCCTCAGTAAGGATATCCGCAATTTGTGATGTAATCCGCTCTTGCACCTGCAGGCGGCGAGTAATCGCCTCTACGAGTCTAGCAAGCTTGCTAAGACCAGCGATTTTGCCGCTAGGAATGTAGCCAATATGCGCTTTTCCGAAAAACGGCGCCATGTGATGCTCGCACTGACTGTAATAAACGATATCTTTTACAATAACAAGCTCTTCATGCTGCTCATCGAACGTAACGCCCAGCACCTCACGAGGATCAACCTCATATCCGGCAAAAATCTCCTCATACATTCGAGTCACACGAGCGGGTGTTTCCAGCAAGCCTTCACGCTCTACATCTTCACCGACAAGTTTCAATATTTCTCTTATGTGATGTTCAATTTGCTCCCGGTTGCTCGAAACACTCGAATTGACGTAATCTTTCTTTCCCGCCATTTCTGAACTCTCCTTCCGGTCCCCCCGCGTCTTTCTTTATCTGCGAGGCATCTTTTGGTTTTTCATCATGTGCTGCGCTTTTTGCATTTGCTGCTTATTCAGATTGTAGCCCATTTGCTTCGCCATTTTCTGAATCATTTCTGGATCATTTTGCATTTTCTCAAGCTGCTTCCGCAGATAGAATACGCCTACAAAAAAGCCCCCAACAGCTCCAGCAATTAAAGTTACAATTGGTACAACAATGTTCACCCACGACATACCTTTCACCTGACCCTTTCCAAATCTCCTGCTGTGTATAATGTTCCCATGATAGCATGTTCACCACTTGTTCGCAATGAACATGCTGACGCTCCGCTTAACCTTTTTGTGACAATTTTTGATGCTCTTATTTCGCACTCTTTTCCAGATCAAGCAGCGCGAGTTTAATAGGAAGACCTCCGCCATAACCAATCATTTGGCCGCTTGCCCCAATCACGCGATGACAAGGCACGATGATCGAGACAGGGTTGCGATTGTTCGCTCCACCTACGGCACGCATAGCTCCAGGCTGATCCAGCATCACAGCGATATCCTTATAAGTACGCGTTTCCCCATAAGGGATTTGCTGCAAAGCTGCCCACACCTTCTGCTGAAACGGTGTGCCATACATTTGAATAGGCAGATCGAATTGCAGAAGCTCTCCGGCAAAATAAAGCGCCAACTGCCTTGCTGCTTCATTCAGCTGTTCATGAGATGCTGCTTCGACCCGCGTAATATCCGCGCCAACGTGCCCAAATACACGCTTCGTCCACTGCTCTAGTTTCTCTAAAGCCGAATCGTAAGGAGCGAAGTCCAAGTGGCAAATCCCTTTGTCCGTTGCCGTTAACGTCATCGGCCCGATAGGCGAATCGATCTCAGCCGTATAAAGTCGTTCACTCATTTGCGCCACCTGCTTCCAAGTTGTCTTCTGGAATCGTGCTTAATTGAGCAATGGCATTCGCTATCGCCTGCAGTGCTTCCTCATCCGTTTCCTTCACTGATGCTCCAAGCAAAGCAGACTTTGCCTGCTCGCCGCCAATTCGCGCAAGCGACCATGCAGCTGTTCCGCGGAGCACCGGGCGAGGATCCTGCTCCAGCACCTTGATCAAATAAGGCACTGCGCTAGCCTCTTTAAAGTTGCCGAGCGCGATTACTGCATTGCGCTGAATCGGCTTCTTGCCCCGCCAAGCGGAGGATGTTCGGCCATATCTGGCTTGAAACTCCTTGTTGCCTATCGTTAGAAGCGGTACGAGCAGCGGCTTTACTAATTCCATATCCGGCTGCAGCTCTGGTTGATGCGTCCAGTTTTTGCCGCGGTTTATCGGGCAGACCGTCTGGCAAGTATCGCAGCCATAAAGCCGATTGCCGATTTTTCGCATGAACTCGTCCGATATCATTCCCTTCGTTTGTGTGACAAAGGAGATGCAGCGGCTTGAATTCAATTGACCCGGTCCAACTAGTGCATCCGTCGGGCAAGCGTCAATACATTTGGTGCAGCTGCCGCAGCTTTCCGTTATCGGTTCATCCGGTTCAAATGGAACATTGGTAATCATCTCACCGAGGTAAATCCACGAGCCTAGCTCCGGCGATATGATCGCGCAGTTTTTTGCGCTCCATCCAATGCCTGCTCGCTCAGCAACGGCGCGATCCGACAATGCGCCGGTATCGACCATGCTTTCCACGCGCAAATCCGGCATCCGCTCCCTTAGCCATGCTTCCAGCTTAGCAAGCCGATCGCGCAACACTTTATGGTAATCTTCTCCCCAAGCCGATCGTGACATAATACCTCGCCTTGCACCCGGCTCTGATTTAGGAGGGTCCTTCAGCTTGGATGGATAGGCAATGGCTATTGCAATAATCGACTGCGGATTTTCAAACAACAGCGCTGGATTCGTTCTTTTCTCAATGTCAGGCTCCTCGAAGCCAGACTCTCTTCCGAGCTCGCGGTGCCTTAGCAAAATTTGCTTTAATGATGTGAATGGATCCGCGGAAGCGATCCCTATCTTGTCGATGCCGAGGCTTGGTGCCGCCGCAATCATCTCTTCCTTCAGCTTTGCCCATCTATCTGTCATCATCTATAACCTTTTAATTGCTTCACGAGCCAGCTCGTCACAACGATTATTCCATTCATTATCGCTATGGCCTTTTACCTTTACGTATTCTACTTTATGACGCTGCATAAGCTCCCAAAGCGCTTTCCAGAGCTCTTGGTTCTCAACAGGTTCTTTCTTGCTGTTCTTCCAGCCGTTGCGCAGCCAGCCGTGTATCCAGCCTTTCTGGAAGCAATTCACGACATACGCTGAATCACTATACACCGTCACCTTACAGGGCTCCTTGAGCAGCTTCAACCCTTCGATTACTGCTTGGATTTCCATACGATTGTTCGTCGAGTGTTTCTCTCCACCTGAAATTTCCTTCTGATGAACGCCAAAAAACAGCACTGCTCCCCAGCCGCCCGGCCCCGGATTGCCGGAGCATGCACCGTCCGTATAGATCATAACGTCCTTCATAAGAATCCCTCCTAAAGGTTTGCGAATGCAAACCTACTTCGTAAGCATCTACTTAAGGTTTGCGAATGCAAACCTACTTCGTAAGCAGCAGCTATTCACACAAAAAGTGATTAAAGCGCTCTTATCTTTTTGTAAGGCCATAAAATATAATCGGCTCTGCCGCGAATAAGCTCTTCTGGCACAGCGTGAAACGTCCGGCTGTCCAAGCTCGCCCTAGCATGTCGATTATCTCCCATTACAAAATAGTTTCCTTCACTAATTACTTCAGGCCCGTAGCTCATATCTTCTATTAATGAATCCGTGTAAGGCTCGTCCACTAGCTCGCCGTTACGGTACAATTGTTTATTATGGATTTCTATACGATCACCGGAAACCCCAACGATCCTTTTCACAAGAAACTTTTCTTCGACTTCCCCCATATCCGGTTCCTTCAAAATAACGACATCACCAACCTTGGGCTTGCCGACCAGGTATACAAATTTATTAACGAACAGCCACTCATGCTCCGTTAACGTCGGCTCCATCGAATGACCTTCTACCTTCGAGAGGTTAAATACAAAAAAATGCAGAAGCAGCACCACAGCAAATGCAACAACCAATGTTTTCGACCAATCGAGCAGTTCTGAGAGCCAATTGGAGCGATTGCTTGCAACAGTATGGGCAGATAATCCCGCATCTACACTGATTCCTGCTTTTTCATTACTTGGCTTGCGATTCTGGTCCTCAAGGCTCATTGTCCCACCTCTTCACTTCGTTTCAACCAATCCTCATAATACTTCAGCACAAGCTGATCCTGAAAAGGCGATTGCCCTTGATCCATCCGCTGCAAAAGCGCATCAAGACCCTCATGCACCTTTTCTTCGACCATTTTCGGATAGTGGTAAGCCGCTTTGTGCATCTCATATTCATCTTGATCGACGACTGTTCTTCCACCATCAACTGTACGAATAACGTCCAAATCGTAATCGATATAGGTAAGCACATCACCCTGAATGTACAGCGGTGAGGCAATATTGCAATAATAGCGGACGCCTCCGTCCTCTAGCAGAGCCACAACATTGAACCACTGCCCCGGTATAAAAAAGGAGACTGCTGGGACGCGGCTGATCCATATCTTACCATCAGACTCTTGAATCGGCGTTTGACGGTTTATGAGCACCTTAATGGATTCCGCTTTATGCTGCTCGTCAAGCAGCTCATCAGGCACAAGCCAATTCTGTTGCCATATACGGTGAATGTGACCGTTATGTTTGAAGCTTTTGATGACACAGTGCCGATATGGTTCCATCCCGTTCTCCTCATAAATGTATATAGTAATAAGAAAAGCATATCTGACCGCCAAAAGCAATGGCGATGCAGATATGCCCTGCGTACAACTTACATGCAGTAAAGTTCGCGTTAACCAGCTACAATGCTCAATTTCTGAAAAGATCTGATAAAATCGTTGGCTACATACCCCATCGACTCGTACAGCGGTAAAACTGGCTCGTTGTGCTCGTCCGCGGTAATTAGTATCTTTGTGACACGGCGCTGTTCGAAGCGCTGGCGCAATGCCTGGATAAGCGTTTTACCGATTCCTTTCCGTTGGTGGAGAGGAGATACAGCAATTCGATAATAATAACCTTTGTTATTATCAATCGTACCGATAATCATGCCCACAATTTCGGAATTTTCGACAGCGACTAATACTAAATCACTATCCCATGACAACTGGCGGGCAAAAGCTTCCATCGTTTGTTCGTAGCACTCTTCTGTTAGAACCTCTTCAAGCAGTGCTGTAATTGATCGGTAATCGGACAACTGGAAGGAACGAACATTCATTAAAATTACACCTTCTATACCATGTCATAGTATTGCATTTAAAATATATTACGACAAAATTAAACGAAATCCTGCTTCAATCTTTAATATTCCTTAAAAAAATTAAAGAAATCATCAATTATCTCGTGTAAACGCTTAATATTAAGCGCTTACAACGATTTAATCCATTTATTTCTCTATAAATGCAGTTCTATCTTCCTAATCTGTATATTTTAGCTAGCGTCGAGATACCCTATTTTAGGTTATGTTTGATCGTTTTAGCCCATTCGACTTTTGAAACAATAATGTTGATTTATTCAATCGGATAAGGGATAATGGACTTGGATAACTACATATAATTAGGAGGCTGTAAAAAATGGCACATCAACTACCTGCTTTGCCGTACGCGCACAACGCACTTGAGCCGCATATCGATGCGACTACAATGGAAATTCACCACGGCCGTCACCATAACGCTTACGTGACTAACCTTAACGCTGCTTTGGAGTCCGCTCCAGAATTGCAAAGCAAATCAATCGAAGATTTGATCTCCGATCTTGCTAGCGTTCCTGAAGCAATCCGTACTGCTGTTCGCAACAATGGCGGCGGACATGCTAACCACAGCTTGTTCTGGGAAACAATCGCTCCAAACGCTGGCGGAGCACCTACTGGCGCTCTTGCAGCAGCAATTGAAAGCGAGCTAGGCGGCTTTGAAGCTTTCAAAGCTGACTTCGCAAAAGCAGCAACAACACGTTTCGGCAGCGGCTGGGCATTCCTAGCAGTTGCAAACGGCAAATTGAAAGTATACAGCTTGCCAAACCAAGACAGCCCGATCATGGAAGGCGAAACGCCAATCCTTGGTCTTGATGTATGGGAGCACGCTTACTACCTGAACTACCAAAACAAACGCCCTGATTACATCGCAGCGTTCTGGAACGTAGTTAACTGGGATGAAGTTGGCAAACGTTACGAAGCAGCTGTTAAATAATATTGTTTTTCCAAACCGGCGCTTGCCTCTTTAATGAGGCAAGCGCCGGTTTTTTTTATTTTTTTATGGTGCATATAAGGTGCTGGGTGTTCGAGTGCAAAGTTGCTTAAGTGCAGGGAAAAAGAGTGGAATGTTGACAATGCACATAAGGCGCGGAGTTGGAGTAGGGTTACGATGCTGCTGATGAGCTTAGGGTGCAGGACGTTGAAGTACAACTTTGCCTATCTGCTTCTGTTGCAGGAAGTTTAAATACAGCTCATTAATTGCTGGAGGAATATACTAGTCCAACAAACGAATGATTTCTTTTGCGTAAGTGTCCCAAGCTTTGTTATCGGTGTTGATTTCTAGAGTAGGAATGACTGAGTTTGCTGCTGCTTTTCGCAGTTTCAATTGAGTGGCTACCAGTTCATCTGCTGCTGCTTTAATTTCTTCATTACTCTTATCCGACCATTCATCAGGCGTGCGGCTTTGAATTCTTAGTTCGGCTATTTCCGGAGATATCGTTAATAAAGCACATTTTGCCCCAAAGTGTAAGAGTTCCTTTTCAATAGCTTCAATTTCATTAGTAGTTTTATCAGAATAGGCGACTCTATGATTTAAATGAAACCTTTCTAGTATAAAGAATACACCTCGCGAGCCGCGTGAAGCTCTTCCAAGCTTAGTTGACCATTCTTCTAATTGCCTCAGCATAGCAACTCTTTCATTCAACAATTGGAGATGCTCTTCGTGACTTGATGTTATAAACTGACCACGTACGTTGTGCAGCACCTGTGAATAATGCTCGCTTAAAACAATAACACTTCGCTCTGCTGATTCGTCCTGCGCTTGCATTAGCTTTAACGACTTCAATACCGATGTTTTACCCGCATGCGAAAATCCTTCCAAAATAATGCCCCGCAGCTGATTCACGCAACAACCACCTTCTGTAATTATTTTCATATCATTATATAGGGACAGTTTTGCTATAGGCAAATATATACAATTGATAGACATAGTGTGGCAGAGTGTATTCATTTATTTTTTCGACTAGCTAGCCTGTAACTGGATAGAGGTTAGGTTGATCTCATTAGTATCATAGGAGCTTCTACCTTTAATAATGGTCAGGTCGTCTCTCCTTACGGACATAGGTTCCTCTATTTGGCGAAATATCCGTATATTGAAGTTTTAACGGACATAGGATCCTTTATTTGCTGGAATTAGGGCCAATTGAGCTCATTTTGAGGGAAATAACGTATCCTATGTCCGTTAGTAGGCTAAACTTGCGTTTTAAGCCAAAATAGCGGAACTGATGTCCGTTAAGCTCAACAAGAATTACTAGTTTCGCTTTTACTCCCGCCTCATACGCACACTCACCTCATAGGCTTTTGCCGCATACGCTACAGTAGGATAAATGCCTAATTTGCGTTGTAAAGGAGTCTGAGTACTCTCATGGAATATACTTATGCTAATAATGTGAATTCTCGTCCAGCTAGCAAGGGCTGCGGTTGTGGCGGACCTCGAATGATCACGCCAACGCCTCAGCAAGGCGGCTTTGGGCCGGGTGGTCCCGGCGGTTTTGGGCCGGGCGGTCCCGGCGGCTTTGGGCCGGGCGGTCCCGGCGGTTTTGGGCCGGGCGGTCCCGGCGGTTTTGGGCCGGGCGGTCCCGGCGGCTTTGGGCCGGGCGGTCCCGGCGGTTTTGGGCCGGGCGGTCCCGGCGGTTTTGGGCCGGGCGGTCCCGGCGGTTTTGGCCCAGGGGGACCCGGCGGTTTTGGGCCGGGGGACCCGGCGGTTTTGGGCCGGGCGGTCCCGGCGGCTTTGGGCCGGGGGACCCGGCGGCTTTGGGCCGGGCGGTCCCGGCGGCTTTGGGCCGGGGGACCCGGCGGCTTTGGGCCGGGGGTCCCGGCGGCTTTGGGCCGGGGGACCCGGCGGCTTTGGGCCGGGCGGTCCCGGCGGCCTTGGGCCGGGCGGTCCCGGCGGCTTTGGGCCGGGCGGTCCCGGCGGCTTTGGGCCGGGCGGTCCCGGCGGCTTTGGGCCGGGGGATCCGGCGGCTTTGGGCCGGGGGACCCGGCGGTTTTGGCCCAGGGGGACCCGGCGGTTTTGGGCCGGGCGGTCCCGGCGGCTTTGGGCCGGGCGGTCCCGGCGGTTTTGGGCCGGGGGCTTCTGGATCGGTGGGCCATGGCTGTTCCCACCTGCGGGACCGCAGGCGACCGTAACGGTTCTCATAAACGGTGGAAGAGCGTTTCCTAGCATAACTGAGGCGTATCGCATTCCTTTCCGACCGGGTTTGAGCATCTATCAGGCTCTAGCGGAAACGGGGGTTGTCAGCTTCAGCTTTAATGGTCAAATTAATTCCGTTAGCGGAGTCCCTATTGGCGGCAATACCAGCTATCAACTTGTACTGAACGGACGCGTAATTCCAGCATCGCTGCTCAGCTTCCCGCTTCAGCGCAATGACTCTGTAGCACTTGAACTCTTTTTAAGCCCAGTTTTGCGCGAGGATGAAATCGAAAATACAAGTATAGAAATTTAATTAGAACTGACGATTGATCAATAAATTCCTCATTAAAAACGTCCCACAGCTACACAAAAAAAGCTAGAAAAAGCGGTCTCCCCTGACCGACTTTTTCTAGCTTTTCAAACGTCATTCTTTACTTAATAGCCTTACCTTTGCCACTCAGCAGCTTTAATTGATCGTTCTCGTAGCCGACCTCATAGGTCACTTGGTATTTGCTTAACACATATTTGCCTTCGACCCGCTCATCTACTGAAATAACAGCGATAACGGTAGCTTTGTCTTCTCTGCTCTCCGTCACATGCATATTTTCGATGACCACATTCAGCGTCCCCAAGTAACCTGCCCTGAACTTCTCGTAGCTCGTCCCTTCCTTCCAATTGCCGCCTAGCAATGAATACGCATAAACATAATCGGCATTGTTCAGACTGTCATAAAAATGAGTAACGAGATAATCAGCATATTCCTCAATCTTCGCTTCATCTTCCATCTTCAGTTCCTTATCCGAAAGCTCCAGATCAGGCAGCTTAGTCATCGGTTTAGTAGACCAGCCTTCAGCGATATCGATTACGTTCGCAATGGGGATACTAAAGCCAATTGAACCTTGCTCATAACCAGCAGAGTTAATGCCCAGCACCGATCCCGTTTTCTGATCAACGAGCGGTCCACCACTATTACCAGGAGCAATTGGCGCAGAAATTTGATAGAGATCCGAATACAAGTAGGAATCAATTTTGAAGGTTCTTCCTAGCCCGCTGACAATACCGGTAGTGACCGTATTTTGAAATCCGAGCGGACTGCCGACAGCAAGCACTTCGTCCCCGACTTCCGCTCTTTCTTTACGCTCTACCTGCAGCGGCTCCGTTCCAGCCAGTTCCTTCACACGAACAACCGCAATATCCGTTTCCGTGCTAATGCCAATGACTTTTCCGTCCAGCTCGCGCGCATCCGCTGTTTTAATTTTCACAGTATGGGAGCCAGCGACAACATGCGCATTCGTAATGAGATCCCCTTGCTTATTATAGAGGAAGCCTGAGCCTTGATCCCCGTTTTCATTTTCAATCATGACGACCAGCTTCTGCGTTTCAAAAATAATATCCTTAAGAGACTTCTGCTTCGTCTCATCAGCTACCGCAAGCAACGGCTTTCCCGTCAGCCTGTTTGGCACCTCTGAATGAATGGCTAACGCAGCAGCCAATCCTCCACATACAATGAGAGTAGAAGCGATGACGCTAATCCAAGCTCGTTTTCTCATCACATTCCCCCCTTAATCCAAATACCAAGTCGCGTGATCAACGACGACGGTTGTATTCTCTACATAAACCCCATATACCGTACTATTAAAGGTAATTTTCTGGCCTGGATCAACATAATCCGGCGTCGCCTCTGCCTTGCCCTTGCCTACCTCTTTGCCGTCAGCATCGTAGACGATAAATTGAACGCTAATCGAATAAATAGGCCGTGTAGCCGCATTTTTCAGCTCGCCTACAATATTTAAATCTCCGAACTCATCGAGCGTCGATTCGATTTTAACAACCTCGACGGCTGCCGTCTGATTTTTTAGATCCTCTGCTGCAGCCTGCTGCATCGCTTGCTCTAATCTTCGCTGTTCCCTTTTCTCGTAATCTGCCTGTGCATCAGTTATCTTTTTGGCCAGTGTCATAATCCGCTCATTATCCTTGGCAAAAAGCAGCGCTCGGTCCGTCAGTGCCAACGCGTCCGAATAGTTTTTTTTCTTAAGCAATGCTTCGGCATCCTTATAGCTTATATCGACGATTTTGGCGACAATTTGCTCTTTTACAGCTAGCGCCTCTTCACCGTCTAATTGATTCGCAATGTTAAGCCTTGACTCAAGCTCATCCACTGTATTCAGACCTGCCAGTTCTTCCGTCAGCCTCATGACACCAAGTTTAACGTTATAGTCGTCAAGCTGATGCTTAATCTTTATATAGATTGGCTCTTTATGACCCTTTAATTCACCGTTGATCCGCTCCAGTGTCTGTTCTGCCTCTTCAAGCTTCCGCTCCTCCAGCTGCTCCCCCGCTGCTGTAATTGACTGTGCCAGCTCTGCGACAAGGGCAACGATCTCCGCATCCTTCTGCAGAGCGCTAAAGCCTGGACGCGCATCCGAGGCTTCCTGCAGCAGCTTCTGCGCTTTGTCATATTTCCCTGCTAGCGCCTCCGCCTTCGCCTCAACATGAAGCTTGATGACTCTATCATTTATTTCGGATTGATATATATAGTAACTAAATACGGAACCAGCGGTAACAAGCGCTAAAATGATAGGCATCAGCCATGCCAAAATAGAGCTCTTAGCTCTACGTCTCCGCGTTTTTTTAGGCTTGCCCGGCTGCTGGCTTGTTGCGTCTATCTCTACAGAAGCCCGCTCCGATAAAAGCATAGATCGCTCAGTACTTAGAGCCGCTGCAGTTTCTTCTCCATCAGCAAGCAATCTGCCGCACTGGCTGCAATAAATGGCATCATCCGTCTGTTTTTTTTCACAATGATGGCAATACACTTCCGTTCATCCCCCAGCCCACGTTTCTCTCTAAACATATCTATCTATTCTATATCAAAAAGTAAATGATCTCCATTTTTTTATAGTGGGAAATGGAGCCATATTTAAAAAAAGCAGCCTATCATGGTCACAATACACTGTGAACAGATAGACTGCTTCTATTGATGCTCTTTATTTCACGCTATCATTGATGCTTTCGATCCATTTTTCGCTGCCGTCTTCCTTGCGCTCAGCTTTGTGTGAGATCGTTGCTTCCTGTACATCGCCAAAGCCCCAGTGGCTTTGCGGCATATCAGGGAACAATGGAGCCAGCCCCTGAAGCGGACCGCGATAAAGCATACGATTGATCATCGTAACTGCTTCAACACGAGTAATTTCTTTTTTCGGCTTAAAGCTTCCGTCCGGATAACCGGTTAAAAACTTGCCGTTAAACAAAGCTTCAATCGTGTCTGCTGCCCAGTAGCCTGAAGTATCCTTAAAGTGGACTGTCGCAGGCGCACTCACTTCAAGCTTGAGGAACCTTGCCATAACCGCTGCAAGCTCTCCTCTTGTAACTGCCGCGTCTGGACGGAAAGAGCCGTCTTCGTATCCGCTGAAGTAGCCGTTTACCGTAACGCTTTGGATATAGTTCGTCGCCCAGTGACCTTTGCGAATATCGTTAAATGAAAGCGGCTCTTCCACTTTCTCGTTTCCAGACAGTCTTGCAACAATTGCTGCAAGCTCCGCACGAGTCAATGAGCCTTCTGACTTGAATTCCTTATCCGGGTATCCAAGAATATAACGAGTATGAGTAAGCTCTCCGAAGCGATCTGAGAATACATTTACTTTTACTGATGATTGGACAGTAGCACTATTCCCGATAAATTCACCCGAAATATCAAATGCCGTATCTGCTGCTTTCATAAGCGGCCATTCGATGACCACTTTGAAGCTGCCGTTCTGTCCTCCTTGTACATTTGTTACTTTCCATACAATGGTGTTGTCTGTTACGATTCCGCCAGCTGCATCCACAACAACTGCGCCCGCTGGAATCTTGACTTTGATTTCTCCTGCTGCCATTGGACTGCTGGAGTTGTTTTTGTAATCCACCGTTAGAGTCGACGTTGTTCCTTCTTTTACTTTGTTCTTGTCGACTGAAAGAGTAAGCGCAGGATTGGCAGATGGAACATTTGCCTCAAAAGGCGTCAGCTCTAGATCATGTTTGACAATCTCCCATTCAACGGAGAGAACTGGGCTTTTATAGTTATAGAACCCATTCTTCATTACGCCAAGATAATAGTCCGTTTCTGGATACACCATATAGGCATAGAAACCGTGTGCATCAGTCAGCTGTTCTGGACTCGCATTGTCATTTGGTGCAAAACCAACGAGAGCCGGCAAAACAACCTCCGTGTTAGGTATAATCCCTTTGCCTTTATTTCTTGCTGTGTCCGCATAATAAAGGACAACCGCCGCACCTTCAATTACTGCTTTTGTAACCGAGTTAGTAACCGTACCATATGGATCGACAAGTGCCTCAGAAATATTCATCTCCCCTGAAGCCGTTACTTTGACCGCAGCATGGCTGAAAATTATTTCCTTGCCAGGTTCGACTTCATATCTAATTTCCAGCTCGTATTCTCCAATAGCAAGCCCATTCGCATTAAATACGCCTTGCGGGCTAAGTGCAAATGCTTTCGGGGCTCCGTCTTCGGAAATGTAGCTGCCATCCGCTTGTTTCAAATAAATACTAGTCTTAGCAAGCAGATCAGTATTAAACAAAGAAGACTTGCCATCTGGCTGCTTAAGCAGCACGATACCTGTTACCGTTTTCTCGGATTCAAAGTTTTCCTCGCCTGCTCCTGTTACTTCACCAACTTGAGCCGATTGCTTGTAGGTTACAGGTGTAGGAACGCCGCCAACATCAACCGTTTGCGTCACTTCCAACTCATAAACGACATCGCCTTTCGGAACCACGACATAATAAGCTCCGCTAGCATCGGTAATAACTGTTTCATCAAAGTCTGTTCCTGGTGTGATCACGCCGTCGCCATCTAGATCAAGCGTTACGCGAACACTTACGCCAGCAATTGGCGAATTCGTATCTCCCTTTGTAATAAACCCTTTAACTGCCGCAGGCAAGAAGGTAATGATGATCTCATCCTGCTCCTTCAAGCCACGCTCTTTATTGTACACATTCGCTTGAATCGGAATCTGCTGCTCGTTAATGCCTGTAATTTGCTGTGATTTGTACGTAACCTTCGCTAACCCTTGTTCGTCAGTTACCGCCGTGTTTCCACCAACAAACGTCCCTTTACCTGCAGGAGCTTCAAAAATAACCGTTACACCTTTAATTGGAGTGCCATCAGCATTTGTTAGCAATGCTGATAACTCGGTTGTTGATTTGCCATCGCCCAAAATTTTCTCTGGACTTGCGGTTAACGCCAGTACTGCTTTAACCACTTCAAAGCTGTTATCCGCTAATTTTGTCTCTGAAGGCAATAAGCCTCCTTCATCGTCTAGCGCCTTAAATGTAACTTCGTATTTGCTTGCTGCTGTTAATTCAGGAAGTAAATACGTTGTATTTTCCCACTTCTTATAGCCGTCTGCTACGAAGGTATCCTGATTGACAAGCGTAAGCGGTACGATAATACCGTTCACATTCGCCGTAACGTTCTTAGCAAGCAAGGAACTAACGGCACTCAGCTTAAGCTGTTCGCCTGGAATGATTTTTAATACATCTACCTCGCCCTGCGCTTTGTCTCCGGCCCATCCATCGAGAGCTCTATGAATATTGATCGTCACCGTTGCAGGAGCTGAAACTTGATTATCTCCATCCGTTACAGTGTACGTAAAGCTATCTTGACCAGATATAAAATCCGAACCCGGTTTATAGATCCATGTATCACCTGATACATTATAATCGGCAGGCTCTAGCGTACCTTTGCCTGGATTGCTCTCTAAACCGTAAACTAGCTTCGTAACTGTCTCGCGATCTGAACCTTTAAAAACAATAATAATATCAGTTGCCCCTTCGGCAACATTTACAGTGATTGGTTCCGCAACCGGCTTGCCGTTGTAGCCAATAGTGATTGCAGCAGCCGCTTCTGCAAATTGTTTCCCATCGCTGCCCCTCCAACCAAATTCAACCGTGCTTCCTTCTGCTAATGAGGTTGAAGGCTGGAATTTAAGACTTTCCAAATCGCTTTTTGCAATGATTTCAGTACTGCCTGGCACCATATAGACAGACTCACCAACAGAAGGTGTGTACCAAAGCGTTCCGCTCTGATTGAAATTTGCTGGAACAATAATCGCAACTTCTTTCAGCAAATCGCCATCTGCATCTGTGTAACGAGGCGATTCCGTGAAATCCGTTGTTTTAAAAGCAATAATTTCACCAGAAAGTCCCGCTTTTATAATGTCGTCTACAACTGGCGGAGTATTAATAGTAATCGTAACCTTCTTGTTTTCCTTCGCATATTGCTTGCCGTCCGAGCCGTTCCAGTCGAATGTTACTGAACCCGTCACGCCTGCAGCAGGCACAAAGGTTAAACCATCTAAGTCACTTGCTTTAATGACAAAGCCGGCAGTCGTAATGTCATAAACTGGGCCATTGCCTATTTGAAAAACAAGCTTGCCTTTTGCAGGATCTGGGAGCGATACGAGCTTTACTCTGCTTAAGCTCTCACTGTTGGAATCGCTGTACGAATCCGTAAAGTCCTTAATTGCAAAAGGCACTGTGCCACCTTTCAATATCTCCTTATTAATCTGTTCTACCGTTGGAGCAGCATTCGCTTTAATAGTTACCGCAGCTGGCTGCTTCGCGTATTTCGATCCATTATAACCATTCCAATTAAATGCTGCCGTACCTGTGAATCCAGCATCAGCTGGAACAAAGGATAATGCATCCACTTCACCGATCGCAATTTCATCACCGGCTTCAACTGCCTTGCTGCCTAGGAACAAGGAGCCTTGTCCCACTGCTGGCAGAGTAACGATCTTCACAAGCTGAAGTCCATTGTAATTAGCAGCACCGTTTGCTTTCGCATATTGGCTTCTAAACTCGTCAGCTGTAAAAGCAGTCGGCTCATATTGAAGACCGTCCTTCGCAATGTTGCTCACGACAGGGTCGTTCGTATAAGTAATGCTCACATTTGCTGGCGATAAAGAATACTGTTTGCCATCAAATCCATCCCAAGTGAAGGTAACTGTACTTTCTTCCGCCAAATTTGCAGCTGGAACGAAACGCAGCGTATTTAATTCCGTTAAAGAAATTTCTGTATTAGAAGATACTACGAAGTCCACCCCTTCGGATGTATAACGCAGCTTTCCGCTATTGGAAAAGTTGGCTGGCAGGTTAATACGTACTTTGGTCAATGCATCGCCATCCGCATCGCTATATGCATTCGCATTAGTGAAATCGGTAGCTTTCATTTGAACCGTATTGCCAGCTATAGCTGCAAAAGAAATGTTACTAACAATAGGCGCAGTATTAATCGCGATGGTCACTTGCTTATTATCCTTCGCATACTGAACGCCGTCTGAACCATTCCACTCAAACGAAGCTGTACCGCTGGCATTGCTCGCAGGAACAAAGCTCAGCTTGCCCAAATCAGCTGCACTGATTTCATCGCCCACAGCCACAGCTACAGCAGAACCACCGTTTGTGATCATCAGCTTACCGGCAGTTGGCGCCGGCAATGAAACAATTTTCACCTTGCTTAAGTTTTCCTTCGGCAAAGTTGCATCCGTATACTGGCTTGTGAAATCTGAAGCTGTAAATGTCAGTGTTTCACCTTGATTAATAGCCTTATTCATATCTGTTACAACAGGAGCGGCATTTGCAGTAATCGTTACCGTCCCATCGATAGCCGCGTACTTGCTTCCATCATAGCCATTCCACTTAAATGAAGTCGTGCCCGTTAAACCTGCTGCATCTGGAACGAAGGTCAATTTAGCGACATCTGCCTTAGCAATTTCGTCATCTAATTTAACATCCACTCCTGCAAGCTGAAGCTTGCCGCCGCTTGGAAGCGAAACGATTTTCACTTTTTCAAGCTTAGCTGCTTGTGCTTCACCTGTTACGCGATAATATTTGCTGCTGAAGTCAGTTAGCGTAAAATTCGTTGGCTCGTATTGAGGTCCCGCTTTTGCAATATCTTTTACTGCAGGGTCAAACGTAGACATCGAATAAATATGCTGTGCTGTTCCAGGTTCATTCTTATCTGGCTGCTTGTCGAACAATATAATATTTACAGTGTATTCTTTGCTTGGATCTGCTCCAGGAGCATTAAGTACAATGTTGTCCCATTTCTGCTCGGTTCCTTGCTTGGAGCCGCTAAAGTACTTCTGCGACAAATCCAAGTTTTTCTCCCTAATCTCATTGCCGACTTTCGTTTTCTCAATAACGTTGACTTCCATATAGAAGTTTCCGTCTTTTTTAGGCAAGAAACCTGTATTTATCGTTACTTTGTCTTTCGTAACAGCAACAGCGGCTCCGGTAATTTCTCCGGTCTCTCTCACGCCGCCGTCAATGACAAGCTGACCCCAATCGATGGTCGTCACCCAACCGCTGTTGAAATTAGAAGTATTCATGAAATAATGATGTACGGAAATGCCAACATATAAATCCTGATTGGCGACGATACTATTCCATTGATCAGGTTTAATTTCCAGAACGGTCGTATTCCACACATCATTTTTTCCGGATAAAGCGCCCAAGTTAAATGCTTGAGGGAATTCCTTCTTGTATGTAGCAGACCCAAAATTTGCTGGCCATGGGGTTGTAGGTGCACCTAATGCAATATCTGCAGGGTTAGATGAGAAATATACACGGTCCCACTCGCCTGTACCGCTTTTGTTTGATTCATCGTATTCGTCTACATCAAGAGCCCGTATAAGCATATAAGCGCTTTTTGTAGGTTTGGCTTTAATGTCTTTAATTTTTAAATTCGATCGGATAAAGAGCCGTACCGTTCCCCGTGCTGCTGTCTACATCGCCGTCAGCTGCACTGTTCGCAGCTCCGCCGCCCCAGTTATCCGTACCGGTAAAATAAGTCGCTCCTGTATCAAGTGCTGCAGCACTTGCTGCGTATGGAACAGGGAAAAGCTGAACGAGCAGCACCGCAAATGCCATAAATGCGGTAAATAACCGTTTTCGCCACAGTCTGCTGTTCATTCGACCTCTGTTCCTAGAACCTCTTGGTTCCATAGACCTACCATCTTCCATCATTCCCGTACTCTCCTTTACTATTAAGATCATTTTCAAAAGTTGTCTACTTTCTTATGTCTCTTTTTTATAAGTCCGACGACCTATAATAACATTCGTTTCTGTACAAATTCTGTACATTTTCGACAAGAATAGTGGAAAAAGCTAGAAATTAATAAAAAAACGACTCCCTCGCATAATTAAATGCTGGAGTCGTTTTTTTGGTATATATATGATTGAATAATAGCTACCTAAGCTTGCTCTTCTTTTATAACCTTAAGGCGTTTCATTACATCATTTGCGCCGCGTCCGTAGTAGTCGTGCAGCAAATTATATTCCGCATACAGCTTCTCGTAAACTGCAACGTTTGCCGGAATCGGCTTGAACGTTTCTTCGCGTACACGAGCCATCTTCTGAGCCGCATCAACAATGCTGTCGAAACCGCCCTTTGCAGCACCAGCTGCTACTGCTCCAAACATCGCTGCACCAAGTGCAGGCGTTTGCTTGGATGCTGCGACCTTGATCTCGCGATTCGTTACATCTGCATAAATCTGCATGAGCAGCGCGTTCTTCTGCGGCAATCCGCCGCATGCGTACAATTCATTTACTTCAACCCCGTTGCTGTGGAACGCATCGACGATTTTGCGTGTGCCAAATGCCGTTGCTTCAAGAAGGGCGCGGTAAATTTCCCAAGGCTTCGTTAGCAAGGTGAGGCCTATAATGGTGCCTGTCAAATCCGTATCCACAAGTACCGAGCGGTTTCCATTCCACCAGTCAAGCGCCAGAACGCCGGATTCGCCAACGTTCAGCTCGCTGGCTTTACGAGTTAAATAAACATGTACATTTTCGCCAGCCTGCTCCGCCTCTTGAAGCACGTAGGCTGGAACAGATTCCTCAACGAACCATTCAAAAATATCGCCAACCGCTGATTGTCCCGCTTCGTAGCCAAAGTAACCCGGAATGATGCCGTCCTCAACGACACCGCACATTCCTTCCACTTCCTTCTCTTCCGTTCCGAGCAGCATGTGGCAAATTGATGTGCCCATCGCCATAACCAGCTTGCCTGGCGTAACGACGCCAACACCTGGCACCGCCGCATGCGCATCCACATTGCCAACCGCGATCGCCGTGCCTGGCGCAAGTCCGATGCGGGCAGCCATATCAGGAAGCAATTCTCCAGCCTTCGAGCCAAGCGGTACAACTTCGCCGCGCAGCTTCGTTTCTGTCAGGTTTTCTAAACGAGGATCAAGCGCTTTGAAAAAATCCTTGCTTGGGTAGCCCTCTTGCTTATGCCACATGCCTTTGTAGCCGGCCGTGCAGCTGTTGCGAACGATATTGCCGGTCAATTGGCCGATAACCCAATCCGTCGCTTCAACAAATTTATCTGCAGTTTCATAAATGTCCGGCGCCTCGTTCAAAATCTGCCATGCTTTGGCCATCATCCACTCCGATGATATTTTGCCTCCATAACGCGGCACCCACTTCTCACCGCGCTGCGCTGCCATTTCGTTGATAAGGTTAGCCTCATCTTGCGCAGCGTGATGCTTCCACAGCTTCACCCAGCTATGCGGATTATCCTTGTAGGCATCCTGCACACAAAGCGGCGCTCCCTCTTCATCAATAGGAAGCATTGTACATGCTGTAAAATCGATGCCTAAACCGATGACATCAGCAGCATGGATACCCGATTCCTTCATCACAGCAGGAACCGACAATTCCAACACTTCAATATAGTCAAGCGGATGCTGAAGCGCCCAGTCATGCTCAAGCTTAATGCCAGATACCGGAAGCTTCTCATCAATAACGTGGTGAGTATACGGCGTGACATGCTCCGCTACCTCGGCACCGTTAGATAGATCCACAAGAACAGCTCGGCCCGATTGCGTGCCGTAGTCTACACCAATTGCGTATTTTTTGCTCATTATCCGAATCCTCCTTATTTTTGGCCGTAGTAGGCGTTCGCTCCGTGCTTGCGTAAATAGTGTCGGTCCAATAAAGCTTGATCCATCGGCTGAACATTCGGGTTAAGCTGATACGTATGAAGAGCCATCTTCGCCACTTCCTCCAGCACAACCGCATTATGAACGGCGTTATGCGGGTCTTTGCCCCAGCAAAAAGGAGCGTGGCTGTTTACGAGCACCGAAGGCACTTGGTTTGGATCGATATGGTTTTTATGGAAGGTTTCAACGATGACATTGCCTGTTTCCAGCTCATATGCCCCGTTGATTTCCGCTTCTGTCATCGCGCGTGTGCAAGGCACCTCGCCATAGAAATAGTCGCCATGCGTCGTGCCAAGCGATGGAATAGAGCGCCCTGCCTGTGCCCAGCTTGTCGCCCAAGGCGAATGGGTGTGTACAATTCCGCCTATCGAAGGAAACGCTTTGTAGAGCAGCACATGAGTAGCCGTGTCCGAGGAAGGTCGAAGATTTCCTTCAATTACATTGCCTTCCAAATCTACGACAACCATCTGCTCGGCTTTTAACTCCTCGTAAGGAACGCCGCTCGGCTTAATAACCGCATAACCAGACTCTCTATCTACACCGCTGACGTTGCCCCAAGTAAATGTAACTAATCCGTACTTTGGAAGATCCATATTCGCTTCCCAAACCGCATGCTTCAATGCTTCTAACATGACCACTTATCGCTCCCTTCAAGCTCACATTTCTATGCTGATCCGCATTCACTTATACGGACATCGCCATAGAATATCTTTGCTTTATTATAAGTTGTACGTACAAGTGTGTCACGTCTTTTTTATTCATCCATATAAAAAGCATTAACCGTTCAGCATCAGCTTAGCTTTGCGGCGGTCTAGTTGAATCACGTATAACGAGCTGCGGATCATATATTTTATCCTGCGTTTGTCGCCGCTGGTGCTGCTTATCCAGCATACTAAGCAGCAATTCGACCGCATCCGTGCCCATTTCTGTTTTTGGATGCGCAACGGTTGTCAGCTTCACTTCGGTAGCCGTAGCCAGATTCGCATCATCAAAACCGACAATCGAAAGATCCTCAGGCACCGTTAAGCCAGCCTGCCTTACAATATCAAGCATTTTTACAGCCAGCTCATCGTTATAGCAAATAATAGCGGTCGGCCGCTGATCCGGCTCACGCTGCAGCATCGCAAACAAGGCCTGCATCGGCTTGTCCTGCTTCTCCTCCGTCGTATAGCGCAGCAAATAATCCGGTGGAACCGTGAGCCCTTGCTCCCGATGAGCCCGTAAAAAACCGCGCATCCGGTGAACGCCTTGAAAGTCATCCGTCTTAAAAAATCCAGCGATTCGCGTATGGCCGAGCTTAATTAAATGCTCTGCGGCACGATAGCCGCCAAGCTCGTCATCCACGCGCAAGCATGGCGCATCCACGTCGCTGTATCGCTCATTGAGCATAATGTATGGAATTTTGAGCGCATCGAGCGCCAAAAAATAATTAAAGTTCGGGTTGCCCTCCGCGCTCTTCGTCGGCTCAATAATGAGCCCGGTCAGCGGCTCGCGCAGCATCGACTCCAGACTGTCCTTTTCTTTATCCTTTTCATTATCCGTGCTCGCCAGCAGAAGTCTTGCCCCTACAGCGCGCAAGCTCGATTCGACGCCTCTGACGATGGTTGGGAATATATAATCTGATATATGGGTCGTAATCATCCCGATCGTCATCCCTTGGGATGAGTTTTTCCGCTCCGGCGCAGATTGGTCCGACACAAACGTCCCTTTCCCTTGTACGCGGTAGAGCCAGCCCTCCTGCTCCAAATCACCGAGCGCTTGGCGCACCGTTTGCCGGCTCATCTCGAATTGCTTGCCGATCTCATTCTCCGATGGCAGCTTCTCGTGCGGCTTAAACTGTGCTGTGACGATCCAGGATATAATTTCCTGCTTTAATTGCATATATTTGGGCGTTTGCTGTTCCTTCACTTCACACCTCAACTCCGTTAGTTGTATTCCTGTAGTATATCATACGCTGAACTTGTACGTACATGATCTCAAGTTCTAACCATAGAACCGGCCAAAAGACAAAATAAAAAGCCGCTCATTGGCGGCCTTCATTTCTCATGGATTAGAACTGCGTTTCCTTCAGCCTCTCCAGCATATACTTTCTGACCTCATCGCCTAGATCCGCACGCTCTAATGCAAAATCAATCGTAGCTTGTACAAAACCAAGCTTGTCGCCTACATCATGTCTAATACCATCGAACCGATAAGCCATTAAAGAAGAGATATGATTTAATTGCTGTAAGCTGTCCGTCAGTTGAATTTCCCCAGCTTTGCCTGGCGTCGCTTTCTCAAGCAGATCAAATATGACAGGATCAAGGACGTAGCGTCCAACAACCGCATAGTTGGACGGGGCTTGTCCTTGCGCCGGCTTTTCAATAATGTTGCGTACTCGCGCTACCTGCTTATCCCGCTCAATATCAACAATACCATATTTATGCGTCTGATCCCATGACACCTCCATCACAGCTACAACAGATGACTGTTCCCTCTCGTACACATCCATCATTTGCCGCAAGCAAGGCGGATCAGCTTTCAAAATATCGTCGCCTAGCAATACCGCGAACGGCTCGTCCGCTATGAAGCGGCGTGCACAAAGCACTGCATGGCCAAGGCCTAGCGGCTCCTTCTGACGAACATAATAAATATCCGCCAGCTGTGATATTTTCCGCACCATCTCCAGCATTTCTTCGTTATGACGCGCTTCCAGCTCCATTTCGAGCTCGGCAGATTTGTCAAAATGGTCCTCGATCGCTCGTTTGTTGCGTCCGCTGACGATTACGATACTCTCGATGCCTGAATTCACAGCCTCTTCTACGATATATTGAATAGAAGGCTTATCGATAATAGGCAGCATTTCTTTCGGCTGCGCTTTCGTAGCCGGCAAAAACCTTGTCCCTAATCCCCCAGCAGGAATGATCGCTTTCCGAATCCGCTTCTCCACCCTAACATCTCCCCCAGCTCTTTGCTTTCTATGCAATCGCTCCTTTTATCATAACGGTTTCACCCTCGTTTTTCCATGTATTCAAAAGCTTCGTCCTATAACTAAGAAGTTGCACGTGCAAACGGGAGCTTAATCATAAAGCTTGCTCCAGTAAGCTGGTCCGCACCTAGATCAAGCGCAATGGTTCCGCCGTGAATATGAATGATGGTTTGTGCGATCGAAAGTCCAAGCCCGCTCCCGCCTTGGCTTCTATCCCTCGATAGATCACCCTTATAAAAACGCTCAAATATTCGCTCTCGATCCTCCTCATGAACGCCTATCCCGGTATCGGTAATCCGAACCACGATGGAGCCATTCTGTTCGGACAAAGACAAAAAGATTTTGCCGTCCTCTGGTGTAAATTTCATGCTATTGGCAAGTAGATTCATCCATACCTGATTAAGCTGATCACGATCAGCAGTAATCACCGTTTCCTCCATTAGCAGCTCGACTGTTTGCCTCTTGGCCATCCACTGCGGCTCGCAGGCAAGCACCACGTCTCTAAGCTGGCGATCCAGTCGATACGGCTGCGGGTGAAAAGGATGCTGCTGGGAATCAAGTGACGCTAAATTAAGCAAATTTTCACTTAGCCGAGAAAGCCGCATGCTCTCTTGCTTAATGATGCTAATATAACGCTCCCGCTCAGCTCCAGTAACCTCCTCGCTGCGCAGTGCTTCTGCGAAGCCGCCAATCGACGTAAGGGGAGACTGCATTTCGTGCGAGACATTGGATACAAAATCCTGACGCATCATTTCAAGCTGTGATAAGCTGAGCGCCATTTTGTTCATGCCCTGCGCAAGCTCACCGAGCTCATCGCCGCGTCTTGCGGGCAGCCGTACACTGAAATCCCCCTGTGACATTCGCGTCGCAGCGTTCGTCATCATTTTTAGCGGCCTCACTAAATAACGGGCTACGATTAGAATAAGTACGCTTCCGACGAGCAGCAGCGTAACAAGCAGCGTGACAGCCGTCCATAAGAAGTTGCTATTTTGCGGAAAACGATTTGGCTGAACGAACAATGCCCATCTTTCATTGCCGAATGACACAAGTTTCCCTAAAGCAGGCGGCGAAGGCGAGCTAACCTCCTCGCTAGTGTATACATCCAATCTGACAGAGCTGCCGCCGAATACTTTTCTTAGCTGCTCGAATGTAAGTCGCTCCATAATCAGCTCGCTTCGCTCGCCAGCCCTTACTAAATAGTTGGAGCTGCTAATAGCGACAATTGACTGCCCTTGCAAGCTTGAGACCTCTTCCAAAAATGCTTGCAAATCTGCCGGCTTCGAGACGGCATAAAGCTGTTCAATGCGAGCAATCGACTTCTCCAGCTGATTGGGCAGCTGACCCCTTGCATCCCTCTTGAACATTTGGTTTGTGAATAAAAAAGCGACCCCGATGCTAATCAAAACGATAACGAGAAATGTAGCTGTAATTCGAAAGTAAAGGCCGCGAATCATGACCATACCTCCAGTCGATACCCTAGTCCGCGAATCGTTACGATACGGAAACGATATTGCTCCTCGGGAAATCGATCTCGCAGCCTTTTGATATGTACATCAACCGTGCGCTCATCCCCCTCATAGTCCATCCCCCATATTTGTTCAATCAGATGATCACGGGCAAAGGTTTTGCCAGGATAGCTTGCCAGCTTGAATAGAAGCTCAAACTCCTTAGGCGGCAATGTTACCTTCTCGCCACCAGCTGACATATGAAAGTCCGTTCGATTCATGAGGACATCGCCGAACTCTACCGTCTGCGAAGCGGTAATCCGGTATCTTTTGAGCAGCGCCTTAACCCGGGCTATGAGCTCTGGCGGATCAAAGGGTTTGACCATATAATCATCCGCACCAAGCTCAAACCCCTTCACCTTCTGCGAGGTTTCCCCCTTGGCAGTCAGCATGAGCAGTGGAATATCATAGCTCGCTCGCAGTTCCGCGCAAAGCGCCCACCCGTCCATGCGGGGCATCATGACATCAATGATCGCAAGATCTGGTCGTACCACGTCCAGCTTCTCTAATGCGTCTATACCATCTATAGCTTCAATGACCTGACAGCCTTCTCTTTTTAGGAAAAGAGCTACCAGCTCGCGAATGTTTGGATCGTCGTCTGCAACTACGATTTTGGGCATTTTGTTCTTCCTCCAATTAGACTTATGTCGTTATGATTTCAGCATACATGACCAACATGAACGTTACATGAACGATATTGACTTTAAAGCTACATTATAATAATTTTAAAGTAGGATTTATTATTCAACGGAATTTTGAATGGAGGATATAGATGATGCATAAAACAATTATTATTGGTACAGGACCTGCCGGATTGACGGCTGCCATTTATTTGGCTCGCGCGAACATGGAGCCGCTCGTTATTGAAGGGTGGCAGCCAGGCGGCCAGCTTACAACAACAACAGAAGTAGAAAACTTCCCAGGTTTCCCTGATGGTATTTTGGGCAGCGAGCTAATGTCCAACATGCGTAAGCAAGCACAGCGTTTTGGTGCAAAATTCAAAACAGGCTCTGTAAAAAGCGTCGACTTCAGCAAACGTCCCTACACGCTTGACGTGGAAGGCATTGGCGAGTTGCAAGCCGAATCCATCATTATCTCTACAGGCGCTTCAGCCAAATACCTCGGCATTCCGGGTGAGCAAGAAAATATCGGTCGCGGCGTAAGCACATGTGCAACTTGTGATGGCTTCTTCTTCCGCGGCAAAAAAATTATTGTAGTAGGCGGCGGCGACTCCGCAATGGAAGAAGCCGTGTTCCTTACTCGCTTCGCTTCCGAAGTAAGAGTAGTTAACCGTCGCAATGAGCTGCGCGCATCAAAAATTATGCAGGATCGCGCTCGTGCGAATGACAAAATCGTATGGAGCCTAAACCGTACACCGCTTGAAGTTGCTGCAACAGGCATGGGCTTGCAAGGGTTGAAGGTGCGCAATAATGAAACGGGCGAGGAAGAATTGCTTGAAACAGACGGCGTATTTATTACGATCGGCCACACGCCTAATACTGGCTTCCTTGGCGGTCAAATCGACACCGATGAGCAAGGCTACATTATTGTGAAGCCGGGCACTTCCGAGACGAACATCCCAGGCGTATACGCTTGCGGCGATGTTCAAGACCGTAATTACCGCCAAGCGATTACCGCTGCTGGAAGCGGCTGTATGGCTGCTCTGGATTGCGAGCGCTACTTGGAATCGCTAGCGCATGAAGCGGTTAATGCATAATTTTTTTCAAAACTAGACTAGTACAATACGTGCAAATTATGTATAATAAAAGTGTTGAGATTTACAATAGAAAGGCAATGCTACCGCAACCATTTGTTCGCAATATGCTTCGCGTGAGCGGCGCCTGAACGTGTTATGGGAGAAGGTACAACCTCGGCTTATTATGAGCAGAGAGGTTGTGCCTTTTTTCGTGTTTCCATATCTTTTCTCACATCTTCCATGAAGGAGCGATAATTATGTTATTAGAAGCTGTTTATCACAGACCGAAGCAAAACTGGGCTTACGCCTACGACGGAAAGACACTGCACCTCCGCTTGCGTACCAAAAAAGACGATGTTGCTGTAGTTGAAGCAATCGTTGGCGACAAGTACGCGTGGGATCAAACGATTACAACGGTCCCTATGCATATTTTCACTTCGGATGCACGATTCGATTATTGGGAAACTTCCGTTATTCCTCCTTTTCGGAGGCTGCGTTATGCGTTCCGCTTAATAAGTGGAGATGAGGCGATTATTTTCTCGGATAAAGGTATCGAGCTTACACTTCCTGACAACTCAAATTCTTTTTTTGATTTCCCATATATTAATCCAATCGATGTATTTGAGCCGCCAGCTTGGGTGAAGGATGCTGTCTTTTATCAAATATTCCCTGAACGCTTCGCGAATGGCGATCCTTCGATCAATCCTGAAAATGTGCTGCCTTGGGGCGGCGAGCCTACGCCAAAAAACTTTTTTGGCGGTGACCTCCAGGGTGTAATTGATCACTTGGATCATATTTCAGCACTTGGCATTAATGCGGTATATTTCACTCCGCTGTTCGAAGCAACGACCAATCACAAGTATGATACACAAGACTACATGAAGGTTGATCCGCATTTTGGCACAAATGAGAAGTTGAAGGAATTGGTTGATGCTTGTCACGCACGCGGCATTCGTGTCTTGCTTGATGCGGTATTCAATCACTCAGGCAAAACCTTCCCTCCATTTGTCGATGCTCAGAAGAACGGACAGCAGTCAAAATATGCGGATTGGTTCTATGTTCGGGAATGGCCGCTGCAAGTGGTGGACGGCGTTCCGACGTACGAGACCTTCGCATTTGAGCCGCTTATGCCGAAGCTGAACACCGAGCATCCTGAGGTGAAGCAATATTTGTTCGAGGTAGCTCGCTACTGGATCGAGGAGATTGGAATCGACGGCTGGAGACTGGACGTTGCCAATGAGGTTGATCATCAGTTTTGGCGTGAGTTCCGTCAGACGGTAAAAGCAGTGAATAAAGACGCTTATATTTTGGGCGAGATTTGGCATGATTCGATGATGTGGCTGCAGGGTGATCAATTCGATGCGGTTATGAACTACCCTTTCACAAATGCGGTTCTCGATTTCTTTGCTTATCAAACGATTGATGCCTCTGACTTCGCTAATGCGATTGGAGCGCAGCTTGCAGCGTATCCACAGCAAGTAACAGAATCGGCTTTCAACCTGCTCGATAGCCATGATACGCCTCGTCTGCTTACGATCTGCGAGGATAATACGGATGCGATGAAGCTCTCTTCGCTCTTCCAGCTGACCTTCCCTGGAACCCCATGTATTTATTATGGCGATGAGGTAGGCATCAATGGCGCTGGCGATCCAGGCTGCCGCAAATGTATGGTGTGGGACCCAGAGGAGCAAAACCGTGAATTGCTCACGTTCTATACCGACGCAATCGGACTGCGCCACAAATACAGCGCGCTTCGCAGCGCTGATATTCGCTTCGTGCACGTTGGCGCAGCAGATGGTACCTTGGTCTATGAGCGTCGTGAAGGAAGCCAACGGCTTCTTATCGCGATGAATGCTCGTGGCGAAGCGGCTGATCTGAGCTTCGAAATTGAAGCTCAGCCGACTGATTGCAACGCTGCTCCTCATCCTGTTGATTTTAGAGGCTTTGCGAAACCAGCAGCTGCAGCTGCAACTGCTGGAAGCGAGACTTCTGCATCCCCAGTGGCTGCCTCGATCGAAAATGCTAAGGCCGATGCAAGATCGATTGCAACAGCTGTCATCACCGATAACGGCTCATCGACATGGTCTGTATTGTTATCAAACACTAGCAAATATGCAGTAAGCTCTTCCGTTGCAAGCAGCAACGACGGTAAACTTCAATTCACATTGCCGGCTTACGGCTATGTGATTTTGGAGCAGTCTGCCGAGTAACCAATAACCTTATTTGCTTAGGGCAGTCCAATCGCGGACTGCCCCTTTTTTGGGTTGATTCACACCGTGCTTACAGCCTCTTTTTCAACCTTCCGCATGCGCCGAATTCGCTCAATAAGCACCTATGTGTGCTTACAGACCAGTAACCATAGCTACTTCTCGCTGTAAGAACACATACGCGCTTACAACCTCCTTCCTACCCGCCGCATACGCCGAATTCGCTCAATAAGCACCTATGTGTGCTTACAGACCAGTAACCACAGCTACTTTCTCGCTGTAAGAACACATACGTGCTTACAGCCTCTTTTCTACCCGCCGCATACGCCGAATTCACTCAATAAGCACCTATGTGTGCTTACAGACCAGTAACAATAGCTAGTTTCTCGCTGTAAGAACACATACGTGCTTACAGCCTCTTTTCTACCCGCCGCATGCGCCGAATTCGCTCAATAAGCACCTATGTGTGCTTACAGACCAGTAACAATAGCTAGTTTCTCGCTGTAAGAACACATACGTGCTTACAGCCTCTTTTTCAACCTTCCGCATACGCCGAAATTACTCAATAAGCACCTATGTGAGCTTACAGATCAGTAACCATAGCTAGTTTCTCGCTGTAAGAACACATACGTGCTTACAGCCTCTTTTTCAACCTTCCGCATACGCCGAATTCACTCAATAAGCACCTATGTGTGCTTACAGACCAGTAACCATAGCTACTTCTCGGCTGTAAGAACACATACGTGCTTACAGCCTATTTTCTACCCGCCGCATGCGCCGAATTCGCTCAATAAGCACCTATGTGTGCTTACAGACCAGTAACCATAGCTAGTTTCTCGCTGTAAGAACACATACGTGCTTACAGCCTCTTTTTCAACCTTCCGCATACGCCGAAATTACTCAATAAGCACCTATGTGTGCTTACAGATCAGTAACCATAGCTAGTTTCTCGCTGTAAGAACACATACGTGCTTACAGCCTCTTTTCTACCTTACGCATACGCCGAATTCACTCAATAAGCACCTATGCGTGCTTACAGACCAGTAACCATAGTTACTTCTCGGCTGTAAGAACTCATACGTGCTTACAGCCTCTTTTCTACCTTCCGCATACGCCGAATTCACTCAATAAGCACCTATGTGTGCTTACAGACCAGTAACCATAGCTACTTCTCGGCTGTAAGAACTCATACGTGCTTACAGCCTCTTTTCTACCCGCCGCATGCGCCGAATTCACTCAATAAGCACCTATTTGTGCTTACAGACCAGTAACCACAGCTACTTTCTCGCTGTAAGAACACATACGTGCTTACAGCCTCTTTTCTACCTTCCGCATACGCCGAATTCACTCAATAAGCACCTATGTGTGCTTACAGACCAGTAACCATAGCTACTTCTCGCTGTAAGAACACATACGTGCTTACAGCCTCTTTTCTACCTTCCGCATACGCCGAATTCACTCAATAAGCACCTATGTGTGCTTACAGACCAGTAACCATAGCTACTTCTCGGCTGTAAGAACACATACGTGCTTACAGCCTCTTTTCTACCTTTCGCATACGCCGAATTCACTCAATAAGCACGTATACTTGCTTACAGCTATTACTACCACTCGTTACCCTCAGTAGCGTTTGAGGAAATCTTTAATAAATTGAGTCTAGACATCTAATTGACATTCATGCAATAATTACTTAAACGATTAAGTAACTGCTTTTAAACATGCCATTTCCGATATATTAATCCAACAGTCATTATCAAGCTTTAGCAAGCTCTCACGATTCCAATCGTATTAAGGTTGAAGGAGTTGTATCCCCATTAAAAAAGCTACGCTTAAGGACATTGCAAAGGCTGCTCAAGTTTCTGTAGCCACTGTCAGTTATGTACTCAACAATGTCTCCAATCAGACGATACCCGAAGAAACAAAATGCCGTGTTCTCGATGCCGCCAAGCAATTGAATTATGTACCCAACCTTGCTGCCAGATCGCTGGTCAAGCAAAAGTCTGGATTGATTGGCATTCTGATTAACAGAGCGGAAAATGAAGGCTTCTGGAAGCAGTTCCGTTATTCTCAGTTTATTAATCGACTGGAGCGGCTGCTGTCAGATCACGGCTACCACGTTGTATTATTCAGCTTGGATGCCTCAAGCCCAAATCTCGATATTATCTCGGAACGCAAGCTGGACGGCGTATTTGTTGTTGATGTTAAGGAGGAAAACTTCCACCTGATTTCTAGCCACTTCTCTACTGGCGTCCCTTTAATCGTTGTGGACAGCATGATTGAAGATCCCTTATTTTATAAGGTTAATTATGATTATGCCGATGCCTTCACTCATGCATTCGCATCGCTCATACAGCCTAAGGAGAGCTTTTTGATAATCGACAGCTTCAACAATGCAGATCTCGTTAACCATATTTGTACTCTTTCAGGAATAGGACGCGATCAAATCCACGTTGTGGACGAAGAGCGTGACTTAAAGGCATTCCTAGAACACAATTCGGATCGGACCGGCATCATTCTAAACGAATTTGTCGCCATCTCAGCAGCTAAATATGTTCATCCAACAAGCTTAACCGTCATTTGTACGGCAGGCTGTGCGGAAATCGCCCCTGCTTCCGCTTCCAAGATATCGTTTGGCGATCACAAGCCAGAAGAATCTTTCCATCTTATGATGCAGCTGCTGAAAGATCCGAAGTCTGGCCCTGTAAATAAATATGTTCTAGTAAAAGCTGATAAATAAGTAACCGCAGAGTAATCTCTGCTTTTTCTATTACAACTTAAACGATTAAGCCGTCCTCTTAATCCTTAATAACTGCAGTTAATTATTAACCAAGTCAATCATTCTTATAGGAGGTTATATTATGCTCGGATTAGCAAAAGAATCAAATGGCGGCGCTCCAAATCTTCAACCGCAAGAAGGTTCTGCTTCATCTCTGTGGAAAAACCGCAATTTCATCGCCGTGTTCTCCAGCTACAGCTTATCGCTGCTAGGCAATACCTTTCATAGCATTGCGCTAAATCTGTGGGTACTGCAAACGACAGGTAGCGCCAAGCTCATGTCCGTTGTTCTCATTACCCATCTCGTAATCAGTATGCTGTTCGGTTCCTTCGCAGGTACGATTGCGGATCGCACCGATCGTCGAACGTTAATGTGGGTGACAGATATTGTCCGTTTTGTGCTCGTCGGCGCCATTGCTGTACTTGTTTACCTGCCTAATATACCATTTATTTTTATCGTTATTTTGACTGCCATCGTCGCATTTGCAGGGGTCATTCGAACGCCTGCCTTCCAGGCTTCGCTCGTCGAAATTATTGATAAAGAACAAATAACCAAGGCCGTTGGGGTAATCAATATATCCGATAACATCATCCGAATATCAGGATTTGCTCTCGGAGGTATCGCTGTTGCTGCATTTGGCGGGGCATTTGCAATTGCTATCGATGCAGTAACCTTTCTGCTCTCAGCAGCGCTGCTGCTCTTCACGGGCAAGTTCCCCTATGCAGCGGTTCGAGATACGGAGAAGCCGCAAACCACCTTTAAAGAGGATCTCAAAGCAGGCTTCCGATACGTATGGACGGATCCATTTGCCAGAGCAGCAGTTATTTTATTACCGGTAGTTATGTTCTTCTTTCTGTCCACCTTCATGCTCATTCAAGTCATGGCCGTAAATGTGTGGCATGCCAAACCATTTGTATTCGGGCTTATGGAGGCGTGCATCCCGCTCGGTTATGTCGTAGGCTCCATTCTAATTATTAAGCTGGATAAACGGTTAAAAGGCAGAGGAAAATGGATCATTGGAAGCATGATCCTCATGGGTCCTATGTTCATCGCCATATCACAAATGTCCTCTACATTTGCAGCATTGCCGCTTATCCTTCTCGTTGGCTTCCTCTTCTCCTTCAGTACCACGATCATCTTTATCGCACTTCGGGTAGCCATTGATCCTTCGATGCAAGGCAGGGTATTTGGACTCATCGGTGCTCTAACAAGCGTTGCGCCGCCTGTCGGCTTAGCCGTATTCTCAACCCTATCTGATATACACGGACCTGCCGTCATCATAGCGATAAGCGGCGCAGCAATGCTCATTATTGGCTGCTTCTCCTACATGTATATGAAGGAGATGCGTCACTTCAACTAAACGAATAGACTGACAACGTTTTAAGATTGAATAACTGGGAACTCGGCGATCCGAAGCCGCGCGCAGCCGTACGGGATAAGCGTAATTTCTTCCTCGGGTTCCTTGCTAGCAACAGGCCCTATTGGCGGAGTGCCAGCCGAATTAAGCTCCATGGTCCATTGCGGGATCCGGCGACCGTTCATTCGCAAACGTATCGGTGCATTCTCAGCTGAGAAGGGCTGCCTTACCATTGCTGCGGCTTCCACAATAGGTTTTCCCTGTTCATTTCCCTTCAGACTCACTCCATAATTCCATGGCGACTCCGGGTAAATCTCCCAGTCATGATAAGGCTCGTACGTGCGATGCTTCTGCCAGCGCTCCTTGATTGGGATAACGAACATAAGCGCTCCGCGCTGCAAGCCGGCCGCACCGTTAGCTCTGCTGATCGTGCGTGCCTCCATTGGAAGCCGAAGAGTCAGCTCATCGCCATCGTCCCAAACCTGCCGCAGCGTAGCAAAACCTTTTTCGACGATCATAGCAGACTGCTGTTGTCCGTTGATCAACAGAATCGGCGCGCTGCACCATTCCGGTATTCGTAATTTAATCGGGAATTCAGCTGGCTGATTTACATGCACTGTCATCGTTATCGTTTCTCTAAATGGATATTCCGTTGCTACACGTATGGAAACATCGGTACTTGCGTCGATGGCAGCTGTAATCGTACAAGGAGCATACGCGATTGCAGCCAAACCGCCATCCTCTGTTGCCATCCATAATCTTGCCGTGTATTTCGGCCATCCTTGATGCATGTTAGCGGTGCAGCAGCCAAAATGCGGCTCAATGCCAAATAGATTGGCTTCATTGTTGTTTTCCGTCCAATTGCGTTTGGCATGCGTACACATAATCTGGTTAGCCTGCTGGTCATATTGATGAACGGTCCAATCCGGGCTGATTGCGGCAGGCAGTGCATTATAAGCAACCTTCTCCAAAATATCACCGAAGGAGCCATCGCCTGTAATCCGAATCAAATGCTCTAAGGAATGCATAAATTCCACCACAGAGCACAGCTCCGTACCTTGGCTGGGATGAGTTCCTGCAAGCCATTCGTCACCAGAAAACATGCCGTTAACTTGGCCATGGTAAGTCATCACGCTTGAAATCCCTTTGTATGCAGCTTCGATATGCCGATTATCTTTTGACTGCATGTAGCGGAGAGCTGGCTGCTTGAATGACATCGCTACGTTAACAACATGAACTCGGTGATCAAATGCCTTCTGCAAGGACCAATAAGGATAGTCTTCATATATGCCTATCCAGTCCAGCGTTTGCTCCTGAATTAATTGCGAGAGCTCAAGCAAGAAAGGCTCACCGGTGCGATTGTACAACCAATAAATGCTGATGAGATTTTCGCCGCCTCTAGCCTTTGCCCATTCCTGCAACGGACGATTCGGCAGCTCCGCAAGCTGATATTTGAAATAGTTCATCAAGAATGGTTCTACCCGTTCATCACCAGTATACTCAGCGTGCTGAATCAGTACCTTGAGCATAATCATTCGGCTCCACCAATCTTCATTTGAGGCAGGTCCGAATTGTCCATCCTCGCGTGCGCTTGCAAGCGTCCATTCGATCCATGGCTTTACTTTGGCCTTAAGCTTGTCATCATCCAGGAGATAAGCAAGCGGAAGCAGACCATCCAAGTAGTAGGGTCCTCTCTCCCAGCTGTCTCCGTCTCCTCCGAGCCAACCGCTATTTGGCCCGACATAACTCCAAAATTCATCTAGATGCCCTGTCATTCCCTCGCTTTGAATCTCCAGCTGGTCTCTAAGCCAGCCGTCCGGCTTAATCGCACCAAGCGGCAGCTCTTGAAAAGGGGTCGAAGCAAGCGGTGCACGGTTCAAAAATATAGCGCTCAATTTGTCATCTCCTCTATGCTGCTTATGTAGTTGAATTTCATCTAGCAATGCTAGTGATCCTTAACCCGTTTCCTAAAAGAATAAATGATTTGCCCCAAAGGAATACTACTTTGGAAATAAGCTAGTAATGGAGGGAATCGTTAGTAATGAACAATGCAGCTAACCAGAAGGATTCCAGCTCTTCTCAGCTTCGTGTAATGGATAAGGTTGCGGTCATCACTGGAGCTGGTTCCGGCATAGGACGCGCCACCGCGCTGCGTCTCGCACAGCAAGGAGCAAAAATCGTTCTTCTCGATCTCATTCACAACCGTACTGAAGAGGTAGAGCAAGAAATAAAGGAATTAGGAGGCGAGTCCTTTTTCATCGATACCGATGTTGCCAATGCTGAACGGATGCAAGAAGCGATCCAAGCTGCCGCAAAGCATTTCGGACGGATCGATATTGTGTTCGCTAATGCGGGCATTAACGGCACACTCGCCCCTATTGAAGATCTGTCGCCCGAGTCATGGGATGAAACGCTAACAACGAATCTAAAGGGAACCTTCCTTACCGTCAAATATGCAATCCCCCATATGAAAAAATCCGGCGGGAGCATCATTATAACGAGCTCTATTAATGGCAATCGTGATTTTTCAGGTGCCGGCATGGCTGCTTACAGCTCCTCCAAGTCAGGTCAGGTCGCTTTTGCCAAGATGGCTGCTCTAGAGCTTGCCCGATATAAAATACGTGTGAATGCCATTTGTCCTGGAGCCATTCAAACGAACATTGGGGAAAACACCCATCGCACTCCTCAAGTAGATAAAATCACCATACCCGTGAACTACCCTGAAGGCAGCCAGCCTCTTGAGCATGGTCCCGGGCAGCCTGAGCAGGTCGCCGATTTAGTGCTATTTTTAGCGTCGCAGGAATCCAGCCATATCTCTGGAACCGAAATTTACATCGATGGGGCAGAAACCTTGCTATAGAAAAAGAAGCCATACAGGGTTGGAATGCCTTAGGGATGATCCCTAAGGCATTTTCTACTACGTTAAATTGAGGACTGAATCACATCAACCTGATCACTTTTTCGTATCAGCTGCCAGCTGAGCGTGGATCGTAACCAGCGCTGCTTGCTCCAATAGTTCAGTTGAACGATTCGGATCGATTTCAACGACTCCCGTCTGAGGGTTCCGAAGCGTCGTCCACACCTCATCCGCATAGTTCTGTATATATTCTTTATACTTCGATTTTTTGTTCATGTCATCCAGCAGCAGCAGATTTTCAAAAAAGATTGAATTGAAAATAATCGGCTGTGTGTAGAGGCGCGAGCTGCCATAAAATTTCAAAGCCGCATCAGCGATGCTTATTGCTCTGTTCAAGTATGATTTTTCACCAGTTGCTTTGTATAAAAGTACGCTGGCTCCAATCATCGTTCCTTGGTTATAGGACCATTGTGTTTTATTAATATTTCCGTTCAGGTCAATATGGTCCCAGTAAAGTCCGTTAGGCGCCAGCATGCAGTCATTTACCCAGTTATACATCTTCTTCGCCCAGTCTAAATAGTATGTATCCTTGCTGATTTCATATAAATACAGTCCTATTTGAGCGGCAGGTGCATTCGATACGGTATTCCGATCCTTGCTCCACGATGCCTGTGTCCAAAAAACGCCGCCAGGGCAGGCATGAGAGGCATCCGTGTCCCAGCCGGATACTTGCAGCTCAAATATTTGCTTTGCTCTATCTAAAGCTGCAATATCACCAGTAATTCGGTAAATTTTTATAAGTTCTATTGCGATCCAATCATTATCATCATAAAAGATGTCCCCGCCTCCGCCAAGCGGTGCGCGTACGTAAGAATCGTAGCCTGCAGGTGTCTTCGTGTCATTCCAATATGCAGCTAGACCATCTAATCGATTCTGAATGTCGGTTTTGTATTTCTCGCCCACCGCAGGTATTTTCGCCAAAGCTACGGTTGACTGCATCGTCCCTGCATAAGGCCAAACGTAGGAGTATTTATTGTTCCCAGAATGTGGGCTGTTCTCGCTGTAGAGCTTGGTGTCTGGCTGATAGAAGTAGGTTTGTAGAGCCTGATAAGCCGCTTCAGCCCGTTCTGCATTTTGATTTTTATTCGGTTTGGCCCAGACGCTTTGACCGGACGTCATTAATAAAACAACAATCGACAATGCAACAAAACGGAACGTCTTTACTGGTTTCGATGTACTCATGATATACCTCCCAAGGATCTACTTAGACTACTCTATATTAATCCAGCCTTCTCCAAAGCTGCTGCCGTTTCGAGCAGGATCACGCCGCTAAGCTGTGTGCTGAGCTCTATTTCCTCTTCAAGCGATTCATCCCACCGTTTGCTGAAAAGAATATCCCCCCGGCTCGAAACGCTGCTCCATAGGGACGATGCGTTTGCATACAATACATCTGCTACTTCACTTCCGCTGCCGCTGCCCATCGCAAGGGCCAGCTCGCCTGCGTAACGAACAAAAATCCCTTTAAACAAACCAGCATCCCCGCCGCCTTCTGCAGGGAGGACATTAGCTTCCTGCGATGCAAACTCCTCCACAGACGCCTGCCATGTCCGTATGGCATCTTCAAGATAACCTTTTTCGCCCGTAATCTTGTACAGCTCAACTGCTGCTCCAATGAATACGCCCTGGCAATAAGTGAACTTCCAATCCTTATCAATAGTTCCATCGCCTAGACGGTTAGCGCCATCCCACACGAAACCGCTTTCAGGATCAACAAGCACAGCTTTCTGCCAATTGTAAATCTTGATTGCCCATTCTAAATCTTCCTGCTTGCCGAATACCTGATATAGACGTGCAGCCAAAATAGCCGCAGGAGCATTAGCAGGCGTGTTTTTATAATCAAGCTGCGTTTTTTGCCAAGCAATTCCGCCGCCGACATGGTCATTCCATCCCGTCTTAATATCCTCCCATAGCAACTTCGCAGTGTGCCTGTAGGTTTCATCTTGATCAATCAAATACGCGCGAAGCCAGCCAATTGCCATCCATTCCATATCATCGTATAGATTATTAGGCCATTCTCCGCCGTTTCTCTCCAGAAGGCCTTGATGAAGCATAGCCAACCTTTGCTTATAGATGGAATCACCCGTACGGTTCCATCCATCCACCTGCGTTTCAACCGCATGGGCCATCCACCAATAATGAAAAATCGTGTTGCACGCTCCGCCGGGACATGGCGTCTTAATGTCATATAAGCTGATACTTGGGTTCCAGAACTGAGAATCCAATGTTCGTTGAGCCTGCTCCGCTCTCATTTCCCAGAACGCAGCTTTTACGTTGTTTGCCATCTTCCTTTCCTCCGTTTCACTTTGATCCATTAGGTTTCCCGCGAACTGCAAGCTGCTTTAACACGGGATTACTTCCTCTTTGAAAATGTACAATATAAAGCACTTTCACATAATATACTATATTCCACATGTTAATATGTCAATATGTCATCTTCACATTTCAGACTATAATTTCCTACAAAAAAAGGCCGTTCCAAGAGCCCTATTGGCAGCTCTAAGAAACGACCCTTTATTCTATTCTGATGTTAAATAGATACGGTAGAATTTCCTTGAACAATCTCGTGCTCCACAATATTGTTCAATTCCGTAGTCTCATTATTCCAAACACGCTGTAATATTTCGACAGCTCTCCTGCCTGTATCACGCTCGTTCTGGCGAACATGAGTAAACAAATAATCGCCAAACGGCTGACTCGGAGAGTCAAAGCAAACAATTTGATAGTCTTCCGGAATCCGTTTCTTTAGGGACAATAGCGCTTCCCTTAAAATAAGAGCAAGATTATATTCCGTAACGACATACGCATTAAGATCCTTGTTAATTTCCACGAAATGGCGTACCGTCTCAATATCATACTGTACTTTAATCGTTTGAAACGATTGCGGCAAAGAGCTGTATAGATTCGTCATAATATGTTCAGGTTTAGGTGTAAACCCACGCTGCATGCACGCATCATTAAAACCTTGTATTCGGTCTTCAATCGTCGTCGTATTGTCTGCAGGCGTCGATAAGAAACCGACATGCCGGCCCTCTTGATTCAGCAAAATATTCGTAAGGTCGAAGGCTGCCTTTCTGTTGTCTGTATACACAGCGGTAGCCGCAATCCCCTTCAAATACCTGTCTACTAACACAATAGGGAAACCGTTTAATACGAGTCTAAGCACTTCAGCATTATAGTGCTCGCCGTGGCCTGGGAATACGACAATGCCATCGACACCAAGCTTCACAAAAGCACGAATGGCAGCTTCTTCTTCATCACGATTATCGTAAGTCAGCTTCATCATCATGACGCAGCCGCTAATCGCGCATTGCTCTTCTATTCCGCGAATAAGATCAGCACCAAACGAATCGCCAAAGTCGGGCAGAATCACACCAACAATGCGCACAACCTCATCTTCCGGCCTCGCTTCTACGCTTTCTGACTGCTTCTGCAGCTTCGTTTCTTGCAGATCAGGCAAAACCTCCGCCACAAAGGAGCCCTTCCCTTGTATTCTCTCAATGAGTTTATACTGCGAGAGCATCTCCAGCGCTTTCTTAGACGTAATTCGGCTAACGTTAAAATGGGCAGCAAGTTCTTTTTCCGAAGGAACACGCTCCCCTTTTTTCAATTCACCGTCATTGATTTTTTGAAAAATATAATTATAAATCTGCTCATATAAAGGATTATCCATCAGCTGACCTACCTTGTCATAGTATCTTGATATATCAACTATACAACTTTATTATCACGACATCAATATATGAAAAGGCGAAATGGAGCAACGGCGCTGCCGTCGCCCCGCTACGTCAATACTAACTTATTCCGAATCTAGTCTTTCTATTTTGGCTGCGGCTTCTATTAAGAAAACTCCGCTCAATTGCACGGATATATCCAGAGGCTCCTGATGAGGCAAATCCCAAGCGGGGCCAAACAAGCCAATTTCCTTCGTGCTGCCTTTCGAGAGCAGTGTATCCGCATTATGAAAGATCATTTCTTTAATTTGGACGCTTTCGTTGACTTCATACAAATGGATTAGATAACGAATGAATATGCCTTTGAACAGTCCACCGTCTCCGGTTCCTTCTTCCTTCATCATTCCGGTCTCAGCAACCGTATGATATTTCATAGCCGAGGCAGCGGTTTTCTCCGCATCTGCCAAATACGTCTTATCATTTGTATGCTTATAAAGTTCAACCGCCGCGCCTATATAAGTGCCTTGGTTATAGGTGAATATCCATTTCTTATTGACATTAAGATCACCATTCTCTTCCAGCTTAAGGCCATCATACACAAGACCGCTTTCAGGATCAACCAAATTTTTCTTCTGCCAATCATATATCTTTTTGGCCCACTCCAGATCTTCCTTATCGCCAAAATACTCATACATCCTTGCAGCCAAAATAGCTGCCGGCCCGTTCGAGCATGCATTCCGGCTGTCTCGTTGATCCTTCTTCCAAGCCATGCCGCCCAGCTCATCTTCCCACCAAGCGGTCTTAATATCATTCCACAGCTTTACCACATAACCTTTAACCGTCTCGCTTTTGGTTGCATCATAAAGCCTCAGCGCTGCAAGAGCGAGCCATTCCATATCATCATAAAATTCATTAAACAATGACCCATTTTTTTTAATAATGCTTTTGACGATCCCCTCTGCCCTATCGGTATAAGCAGCATCACCCGTTCTCTCATACCCATCCATCATGGCATCCACGGCATGAGCCTTCCACCAATAGTTTAGGCTCTCCTCGCGTTCTTTGCTATAAGGATAAGCGTTGTTCATCAGCTTTCCATTCTCATTCCAATAATGCTCGATGAGCTTCTCTTCCGCCCATTCCGCATGATTATTGTAATTTTCCAAGCGCTCCTCATTTCCATTGCAGCCTGTCAAGAAAAAACTGCCGACAAGCAGCATGCATATGCTTTTCATAAAATTCACCTCATCCGTCCCTTCTTCTTGCAGGCTTCCACCTTTTAACCCACAATTCCGCTATGCTCAATACCCTCTACGAGGTATTTTTGCGCAAACAAATACACAATGATTAATGGAATAACAACTAATAATGACATCGTGTTCGTTAAGGTGGCTGTCAGAGGCTGACCATGCTTCAGCCCAAGGGTGGCGCCCTCCAGCATCAAGCCTTCAAATCCGACCAGCAGTGAATTCGATAACAGCTTGAACTGGCTGAAGAACATCGAGGAATAGAAGCTATCCGTCCACTGCCACGAGAAGGAGAATACAAAGATCGTAATCATCATGGAAAATGAGAGCGGAAGAATGATCATGCTGAACGTCCGAAACAAGCCCGAGCCGTCCACATAGGCAGCTTCCTCTAGCTCTTTCGGTATTCCTTTGAAATATTGCCGCATGATTAATATATAAAGCCCGTTTTTGAATCCAAAACCGATCATCGATAAAATCGCCATAGGCCACATTGAATCCATCAGCCTAACCGTTCCCCCTGTAAAGGTAGACATCAGACCAAATAAATCAAAGAAGCTGAACTTCATATAAAGAGAGATCATATACGTTTGCGGCGGAATTAAAATCGTAAGCACCACTAAAGAAAATATGACGCTTTTTCCTTTAAAGTTAAACCGCGCAAGCCCATAGCCGACCATCGTACAAACCAGCATTTGAATGATGCCGCTTAGAAAGGAAATGCCGAACGTGTTCGACAGCCCTTTAAAAAAGGACGTATATTCGATGACTGTTTTGTAATTAAACCATGTAAACTGCCTAGGGATGAAGCGCACCGTGCCATCTATCAAATCCTGCGGGCTCATAAAGCTGTTAGAGAGCTTTACGAGCAGCGGATATAAGATAAGAAACGCCAGCCCAATGAGAAGCAAATAGCGAATAACCGACCAGAACAAGCCATTTATTGCATGCAGATTTAAATATTTAGCCCGCATATTTTTCACTCCCTATTCTGATAAAAGACGAATCTGCTGACAAAAAAGCCAATGACGACAAGGAATACTGCTGCTACCAGAAAATAAATCCATGCCATAGCCGAGGCTGTTCCATATTGACCAAGCTTCATCGCGTTCGTAATGCTGTGCATAATTTGGTTTTTGCTTCCTGTAAAGGAATCAATAATCGAATAAATGATATTGACTAGAATCAACGGACTGATCAGCGGAAATGTAATTTTCCAAAAGCACTCCCAAGCGGAACAGCCTTCGATTTTGGCCGATTCGTAGATGGAGGATGAAATTGCTTGCAGTCCTGCCAAGAAAATAAGAATTTGCACGCCTGAACTATTAATGACGGCAAATATATTTTCCGCAGCGCCAACCGTTATATTAACGAGCGCAGGACTGAAATCCAGCATTTGGAACATATATTTTTTTAGCTCCAGATTGCTGAACATCCCGCCTGCCGATTCAGTCACGATAGACGCGCCCGTATCAAGCCCTGGGATACTCTGATAAGCATTCATAATCGAGTTGCTTAAATCAGCTTTATCAATGATTCCAGTTGCCAAAATAACGGGCACGAAAAAAATCGCTCTAAAAATGCCTCGGCCCTTCATTTTCATATTTAACAAAACGGCAATAAACAAGCTGTACATGACGATAATCGGAATATCGAATAACATGTTCTGAACAGCACCGTAAAGCTGCTTGTTAAAGTTAGGGTCCACTCTTAAAATTTGATGGTAATTGTCCAGCCCAATGAATTTTTCCGAAAATCCGCCTTGGGTTAGAAGATTCACATCCATGAAGCTAAATCGCAACGAATCAATGAATATACCCAGAAACAGCAGGAGAAATCCGAGTACAAAAGGACTGACAAAAACCCAGCCCATCAGATCCCTCTTCTGCGTCACGGTTAGCCTAAACCTTTCTTTTTTGTTTATGGCTGCAGACAATTTGTTCATTGCCGGTGATCCTCCTCGCTTGGTTTAAGGATTAATGACCGCGTAACCCATTCCATCTACTGCGGTACCCTCAACCTCAATTCCTTTATCGCTGTAATTAACAATAATCGCTGTACCATTTTCATAAGTTGTTTTGTAAACCTCTTCACCAAGCCGCTCATGATTCACGATCGCCTGATCCTGAACATGCTTCAATACATTGTTCATTTCTGCATAGATGGCTGCAGCGCTCTCCTCCCAATCATCAAACTGGGAAGCGTACAAATCATCGAACAACGAAGCATCCTTCAGCAGGCTGTTCTCCCCGTAATTCAACTTGAAATAGACACCGCTGCCGTATTCCAGAGCTTTCAAAACAGCCGGACGCAGCTCGCTCGCTAGGTTCAAGGCTTCGCTCGCGTACCCAATATAGCCATGCAGCGCGATTTGAATAAATGGCACCTGCGCATCTGCTATCGAGAAGGAGCTGTCCTCATCAGGCAGGTTCAAAATATGATTAACATAAGGAAAGGTGTATGCGTTTCCGTCGTCTGTAATAATATCCTCATAATCCTCTTTTGCTTTAGCTAAAACGTCTGTCGTTATTTTTTTTGTGTCCTGTCGATTGATTTGAGCGCGGTTCTTAAAGTTGGAATTCAAGCTTTCTCCCATCGTCGATAAGGATAGTGCCTTTAAACCAAGCGAATGATAATCTTTGGAAAATTTATTGTAATAACCTGAAATTTTGTCCGGATTAATTCCCCACACGCTGCTCTCATACTCAAGCGTAGCTACATTGAACAACCCTTTATAGCTAGTTTTCTGAAACAAGGAACGAATGCTGTCCTTTTGCGGCTTAAAGCCATCGAATGCTTTATTAGATGAAACAAATAGCATATCCACATCCGGGAACACCTTTGCCCCCAGCTTCTCCGCTTTCTCTGACAGCTTGCGCAGTCCCTTTGCACCGCCGAGCACGGACTCTACCTTCATTTTTGTAGGTGCGGTATGGCTCATGCCTCCGTTATACCATCCGGTATAGCGAAACTTAATGTTTTGGATACCACTTTGCGACATCTCATCCAGCATTAGTCCCGCTTGATCGAAGGAAGTGACTGCCACTTGGCTGCGAAACGGAATACCCAGCTTCCGCACCATCTTATCGACAGAACCCATCGTATCCAAGTAGAACGGAATGTTCTCTTCGGCGCTCACTTTGCTCAAGCTTCCTTTATCAACGAGATACTGACGATATGCCTTTGCCATTCCAACATAATTTGCATCGTCTCCTGTAAGGAAGAAGTACTTCATGACGATGTTGCCGGTATAAGCATTTTTCTCGTAAATAATCCAAGGAGCCTGCTCAAAAGCATTTTTGGCAATAAAAGAGTCTTTATTTCGAATGGTGAAGTTAGCATAAGCCGTGTTATAGGAGTGATTAATGCCGCCCATAACGCCATTAATATCCGCTACCGCATCGCCCTCTTCAATAACCGAGAATAGCGCTGCTCCATCCTTCTTGATGCCAAACACCGGCGCTCGAAACTCTTGTTTGAAGCTGCCTCTTGGCGACTGCGTTAATGCATAATCCGGCCCGTACATTTTCCCTGTCGTTAATAGCGTATTTTTGCTTGCATCATTATTGAAATTGAGGAGCGTTCCCGAGCCGTCTGGAAGGAATACATACCCCTCCTCGCCGGTTTGCCCTGCACCGAAATAATTCAGCAAGGAAAGCTTCACAAGATTAAAACGGGATTGATCATATTCAATGTCGCCGTTATAAAGAGTGACCGATAGACCGCCGTCCGCAAGCACGTAATCCAGACTCATTTTAAAATAAGGGAATACGGAATCATCTCCATCATATCCAACCTCGGCGTAGTCCTCCTCCTGCTTCTCGTACGTATAGCCTGCTTCTTTGACGTAGTTTTCCAATACCTTCTTGTCCCGCTCCTTGACGGAGGTTTTCAGCACATAAATGTCTTCTTTCTCCAAAACAGGGTATTTCGCGATCAGCTCCTTGCCTTTGCTCCCTTCTACATCAGCACGACTGTAGAGGATATAGTAGGCTAATAGCTTCTTCTTATCCCGATCAGCTTCCATATGATCAAGAACATTTTGCTCAAATTTGGACTTCGTAATTTGACGCGGCAGCAGCATGCGCTGTTCCTCGCGCCCGATAACCATGTCCACTCTTATGCCGTTATCAATCTTGCCCCAGCTCACCTGATCCAGCTTCATCGCATGCGTGTAGCTGTTCATTTCCATGTCGCCTTCTTTGCCTTGCACATTATAGACAAGCTTGACCTGCGACATAAGCTCCTGCTTCATCGCATCACTAGCTTTCGGGTCTTCCAGAGCACTTGGTGGGTTGGAATAAAATTTACTTCCCGTCGCTTTATCTTCAACCGCCACGCCGCCCGATTCATTATCGAAGTACAGCAGGAGGCGATCGTTCTCAGCAGCAAGTGCCAATCCGCCATCCTTTACAGCTTTTTTCATGTTTGGTGGGCTTGCTTTTGCTGCAACTGCTGCTTCTGCTGTTGTTGCTTCTACTGCCTCCGCCGTTTTCCCATTTGTCGGTATCCCGAGCGTAATGGCAACCACTATGACCAATAGCCTAGAGATAATCCCCTTGGCATTCATATCGCTGACCTCCTATCCACCATCTTGTTCTACAACCGAAACGTAATTTCATTGATGATCGTCGTAATAAAAGAATTCATATTTTGCAGGATGTTAATGAACAGCACCGTAAGGAAAGCAATGAACCCCATCCCTACTATTGAAATAGCAGAGGTATAGAAATTCTTGAATGGACTGTAATCATTGGTCACCAATACACCTATAAATATGAGCCCGAGAGACCAGCCTAACGCTAGGGTTGTAAAAAAGGTAATAAACTGCTGCTCTTCCAAAACAACGATATTGCTGAATAGGGTGACAGGAATCGTAATGATCACCATCGGGACTAACGAATAGGAAGACGCGATAAAAATATCTTTAAGGCTTCCTTCGCCATCCATCAATGTTGTAAGACCCCAGTTTGCACAGCACCATAATCCAAATGGAATAAGGACGCTAAGCAGCGTATCCCAAAGCTCAATAACACGCCAGTCGGAAGGGTACAATATGTATCCGCCTGCCAGCTGTTTAAAGATGTCTACAGCCATAACGGCTGCAACAATAATGACAGCGGCACGAACGCTGCCTCGTTTCTCATGCTTCAAATCCCAAAACCCGTCAAACGGATGGAACATCACATGGAAGGAATAAAGTAGCTCTTCCCACAGCGTTCGCTTGCCCGGCTTTCTCCAGCCTGCTGTGTTGACCTTCTTGGCATATTTGAAAAATCTGTACACTAGCCATAGAATGGCTGCTGCGACTATTGGAATGAGGATAATAAATTTGCTTACTATTTCTTTCCGATACTCCGCAAAAGCTTTGAAATAATGATCCCAGTCATTGGCCAGCTTGTAATTGTGCATCGCTTCCTTGTATTCTTCTTTGCGCATATTGGACTGCGCCACACCGGAATACGCCATCTCTAGCGTCGGATTCATCTTCAAAACCCGCTGCCATGCAGCGATGGATTCATCGTAATTGCGATTCTTGCGATGATGAATCGCCGCTGCAATGTTAGCGCCGTATTCGGTCCGCCTAAATACAGTCAGCTTGCTTGAATCCTTATCGAGCACAAGCAGATTATTGCTCTGGTAAGCGAGCGCAGAAGCGCTCTGGAACACGCCGTCCTGCGTTCCGTAACCGCCAAATACATAAAGAAGATTGCCGTTATCGTCGTACGTAAAAATTTTATTTTGCGAAGAATCGAGCGTGCTGTACGCCCCGTCCTCTGCCAAAGCTACATCAATAAAACGTGAAACCTTGTCGGTTGTTTGAATATCTCCAGCAGGCGGATAAGCGCCATTTCGTTTCAGTACATCGATGCCTGTATTGTTCAGCCGCTTAATTGGCGCATGCTTACTCGATTTGTCCCGGTTAATGAGCGCGCTGTATTGGTTTCTGGCATGGATCGCACTGCTCGTAACATAAGCAAAGCCAAGCTCATCGATTGTAATGTTGTTGTACTCGGTCGGTACGCTTTTGGCTGTGCGGCTCTTCTGCTCCTTGGTCGTCACCAGCTTCCAGAACAAATCGGACACTTTGGGCACAACCTTCTCCGCACCAACAAAACCTTCGAATCCGCCGTCAGCATTCAGAGCAATAACACCCATGTTTGTGCTCTTCGAAATAACATAGATAAGACCGGATGGATCAACACCGATTGCTGATGGCTCGTAAATAAAGCCGGCAGGAAACACATCCGAATCCGGTGCCTCCAATATTTTCTCTACGCTTCCATCCTGATGAAGCACGACGATTCTAGCGTTTTTGGAGTCGGCAACGTAGATCAGCCCCTCCTCTGACACAAATATGCCGCTTGGCGTGTTGAACTGATCCTTCGTCACGCCGTCCTCATGGACAAACTCCGTAATTTCTCGTTTTATTCGGTACTGTTCATCGAGAATAATAATTCTGTTCGATCCCGTATCTGCGATATAAACCGAGTTATTGTTGTCTACAAACAAATCCAGAGGCTGGTTCAGCCCAGCGCCCTCGATCCCCATCGCCTTGGCGTTTAACACTTTGCCTGGCACATAAGCGTCAGGAGAAACGAGATACTCCCCGTCATAATCATAAAAATAGGTTTTATATGGAACCATGGCGGAAGCTGATTCAATACCGAAGCTGCACAACAATAATAGTGCGGCAAAAAACAAAATCCACTTTTTTCTAACCACCGCATTCTTCCCCTTCCATGCCTATTCTTTCATGCCTGATGCAGACATGGTCTCTATAATCTTCGACTGAGAGATGATAAACACGATGATAGGCACAATCATCATCAGCACCGCTGCAGCCGATCCTGTCCCTGTACGGGCAATTCCGCCGGCTAAGATTTGGGACAACGCATAGTTTAAGGTTTTCAGCTCCTCGCTTTGGATGAAGTGATTCGCGCCAATTCCCCACAAACCTTGCATGGAGAAGATGATGAGCGTCAGCCAAGCAGGCTTAACCATTGGCATTACAATTGACCAGAAAATCTTCCATTCGCTGGAGCCGTCAATGCGAGCCGATTCCAAGATGGCGTCGGGAATCATCTGATCCATAAACTGCTTCATGAGATACAATCCGAGCGAGGATGCAAATGCCGGAACAATAATAGCCTGATACGAATCAATCCAGCCTAACGAAGAAATGATGATAAAGTTCGGTATTTGGGTAACGACACCACTAAACATAAGCGAGAGCACGACCGTACTGAACATGATTCCTTTGCCAGGAAACTTATGCTTGGATAAGACATAAGCGCATAAGGAAGCGATGACCACATGGCCAGCCGTACCAACAGCTGTTATAAATACAGTGTTAAAGATATACCGGCTGAAGGGCACCCACGAGTCGCTCATGACTGCGAGCAAATCTCTAAAGTTATCTAAGGTTGGATTATTTACTAGAAACCGCGGAGGGAAAAACCAAATCTCCTCCAATGGCTTAATTGAATTTGAAATCGCATATACCAGTGGCAGCATCATAAAAATGCCAAACAGCAGCAAAAACAAATAGATGCCAAAATCCGCAAAAAAGGAACGTTTAATGCCGCTCTTGCTTCGATGAAGCTTGATTTGAATCACTTCATTCACCTACCTTTGCCAGAAGCATTTGCACAATCTTATTCGCTCCGATCATGATGATAAATAGAATGGTAGCTATAGCAGAGGCATAGCCCATTTCATAACGAATGGCGCCGTAATCCTCCAAGTGGTTAACGATGGTATGCGCTGCATAGCTGTTGCTCGGCATGCCGCACAATGCGGTAACAATCGCGCCGGTGCCGAATGCGCCGGTAATGCTCATTACCGCTCCGAACATGAGCTGCGGCTTCATCGAAGGCAGCGTGACATACCAAAGCTCCTGCCACCGATTTTTAACTCCATCCATTGCCGCTGCTTCATAAAGCGTGCGATCGATCCCCTGCAATCCCGCGATAAAAGAGAGGAAGCTTGTTCCAACGCTGGTCCATAAGGCAACGATGACGACGAGAGTCATCATATATTTTGGATTCTCAAACCATAGAATAGGCGAAGAAATGACATTATAACGAAGCAAAATAGCATTGGCATAACCATAAGCGTCCTTGTTGAAGAAAATGCCCCAAACCAAATAAATGTTTCCCGAAATGGATGGCGCGTAAAAAATTAAAGTTAAAATCGTTCTCAGCGACTTCGGCAGCTCGTTAATAAGCCAAGCGAACACTAGACACATGATGTAACCGATTGGCCCTACCATCACAGCAAGCAGGAACGTATTTCCGATTGCTTTAATGAAAATATCATCGCCTAGAAACAGCCTTATATAGTTGTCCATGCCAACGAAGATAGGCGCTTCGAGCAAGTTAAACGAGAAAAAGCCTAAAATCAATGAAATAATGACGGGCAGAGCGGTAAAAGCAAAAAACAAAATCATGTAGGGTGCAGCAAAGAGGTAGGACACTTTATTTTTTTTAATCGACTTCCAGCCCTGCTCCAATTTTCGCAAGATCGGATTGCCCTGCCTCTTAGGGTCAACAGCTCCTGATATCACCAAATCTCTACTCATGAATGGGGTCCTCCTGAATCAGTAAAATCGCAAGGCAGCATCATTCCAACTTGAACTCCCGCCTTTTTCGCGTTATTTCAGTATTAACTTCTTTCACATAGTCCAGAAGAGATTCAGGATCTCCGTTGTTATACGCCGTTGCGGCAGCGAATCCAATACTTCGAGTCACATAGTAACCGCCCGGCACCTCCGGTGTACCTGTTGCGAACGACCACTGCGTCATCAAATGGTCATACTCTGTTTTTGTCCAAGGCATATTAACAAGGGCTTCCATATTGGCGGTCGCTTGTTTGGCTGCCTTGCCGAGAATCGCTTCCATTTCCATTCCGAATCTGGACTGCGTCTCTGCACTCGTCCACCACTCCATAAAGCGCCATGCGTCATCCTTTTTCTGGACGCCCTTAAGCATCATGATCGCTGTCCCTGTCGACGGCGTCGCCCGGTTCAATTGTCCATCCTCCATCACCGTTCCAGGAAGCGGAGCAAATTCCCACAGTCCTTTAATTTCAGGAGCAAACGCGATTAATTGGTTGTATGTCGTATAATCCGCGATGCCTATCGGCATTTCCCCAGTTCGGAAGCGGTTGCTGAAATCATAATCCCTCGGAAACTTATAGGTCGTGAACAGCTCCGTCTGCTTCTGGAACGCGTCGATCGTCAGATCGTCTTCCAGCGTTGAGCGGCTGCGCTCCTTGTTGTAAAGCTCCCCATTTTTCTGATACAAAAAGATTTGCAAGCCGGTAATATCCGCCGGAAAACCAATTTGCATATTTTGTTTCTGAATTTCTGGTATTAGCTTGTAAAACTCATCCCATGTCTCTGGAGCCTTCAGCCCCATATCATGCAAAATATCTTTCCGATAAAACATCATGGGAAACGATTGTGTTTCCGGCAAAGCGTATACTTTTCCGTCTAATTCGAAGGGCACTAATGCACTAGGATGGAATCTAGAGGCAATAGCATCATAGTTCGGCATGTCTTTGATGTTCTCCACCGCATGTCTTAACGCGTATTGAATAGGGTCGGCAGCTAGATTTCCCATCGCCACATCCGGACCCGTACCTGCAAGCACTGATGGCAAAAGCGTACCTTCCGTTACCAGCTTGAGCTTTACGTTTATGCCCGATTCCGGCGTGAACGTATCATTGATCATTTCCCTAATAATCTGTGATTGATCGCGTCCAGACGTCAGCCATACTTCGAGCGGCTCTCCTTTGGTTTCACCTTCGGTATTCAAGGCATTGTAATCCACAAAAAAAGACATCGAAAAAGACTTTGCTTCAAACATCATTTTTTTGAAAAAGGATGCATCCGCTTTTGGCAGCTTCTTGGACAACGGCATCACGCTAAAATAATCGACCGTTAAAGGCTGCTCGCCTACCGTCAAGATCCACGTACCAAGCGCGCCTACATTTTCTTTAAAAGGGGTAAAGGTCTTCGCAATATTGGCTTCCGGATTTTTAACCATCTGCTCGAGCTGAAAGGCGACTTTATCAAGCAGCACCATGTTTTCGCCTTTTTGACCGACCAGCGCCTCCATATCAGCCGATACTTCTCTAAGTATTGCGGCATGCTCCTTCATGGCGGCTATGGCATCCGGTATTAATTTCTCAAAGCCGTAATCACGATACAAATCCGGCTCAGCGCCGGTTATCATCAGAATTTGCCGATAAACGGCATTCAGTTGAAATAAACTGTCATCAACCCTGTTCAGCACATTAGCCAAATCTCCGAGCGTGACCTCCATCGTCAGTTCATGCTCGCCCGGTTCTAGGTAAAAAGAAAACGCCTGATCATCGTCCCCCAACGTTTCCACTTGCCAGTTGTTCCCGTATTTAAATTTCACAGCTTTCGCTTCTTTAAACGGGGCGGCTCCATCCAGCAAAATTTTGCGATTGACATACATCCCAGCTAATTTGTTTTGCTTGAATCTCGTTGCAATCTTGTACAGGCCCGCTTCCTCTACCGTGAATCGGTAGCTGATCCATTGACCCGGCATTTTCCATTTATCGCCGCCTATGCTGTTCAAGCGAAGCTTTGATGGGTCCTGCGGCTCGGTTATAGCTGATGAGCGATCGGACACCGGATATAGCGTATTATCAGATTTCTCAAAGCTGTTTTCCGCTTGAACCTTAATTGTCTCGGCGTCCGCTTCCTTATAGCCTTTTGCTTCATAACCCGCTTTCACTTCATCATAGGTCGGAAGCTCCTCAGCTTTATAAATACGAACGGTATTTAAAACCACTGATTCCCTCACCGATTCGAATCCAATGGTATGCTTACCTTTTTCCAAATAAAATAGTAATGGATCATTATAATAGCCAAGCAAATCATGCAACAGCACCGTTCTCCATCTAGGCGCTTCCGTCTGTTTCGGCCTAATGTCATTTCCTTTTTTGTCTTGCGCAATCTCGCTTTTGTCCTTCCAAACCCGTGATAAATTTATGTATTTCGCTTCGTTATAAGGTACTTCACCGTCAATTGATATCATTCTTTCAATAGAATTGCCTTTCCCATCTATCGGGTAATAAAGCAGTTCCACATTGTACATTCCACTCTCAGGAACGTTAAATTCCCATTCAATCTTTCCGGTTTCACCCGTAAGAACAGATTTGCCTTCCTTTCCTTCAAAATGATCGAGGTTTTTCAAATCTCCCTCCGCATTCGTATACGCATCTGCCTTAATCACAATATCCGCATTTCCAGCTTTTTTATCGGCGTGCTGTTCAAGATAGGTGCGGTAGCTTTGCAGCTTGATTAAGTTGTCATCCTTGCTTGCAAATGCCGCATGCGGCCATACAATCACCAACAAACATAAGGCGATTGCTGCAACTGATAATTTCGTTATTTTATTATTCATAAACGTTCAACTCGCACCGTCATATTTGTTTCCTCCATATAGACAGAGATTCATTGCCTTTTCGTGAACGATAGGGAAAGCAGTCTCATTTTTTTTGCAAAAAAAAGAAAAGGGGCTGTTGCGCTAGCAGCAATCGTCATCTGTCTGACAGCCCCTTTATCTATTTGGTGAAAGCTGCTATTCTGCCTTTTTCTCTTCCTCAGGCTTCGGTTCAGGCTCTACGAATTCACCCTTCAGCCTTAAAGCAAGCTCCTCAAGACCAATATTTACAGCATCCTCGATTTCCGCTACCTTGGAGGCAGGCTCCAGGTTCTGATCGTAGAACCCAACATCGGGAATGAGTGCCAAACCACTGTGTACATTGCCTTGCATTTGCTGACCGATGAACGCCATGTCCGACACACCATAATTTTTCAGCTGCAAGAGCGTTTGAAGCGATTCCTCATCACGCAATTGCGTGAGAGCAATTTCATCCATCCAAATTTTCTCTTCGCTTTGCGCTTTCCACGCTAGAGCATCCAAGATAAGTCCTGTTTTATCAAGCTCTTTGTTCGTTACCGGCACTGCGATTGAAGGAGCATCATGGCTTACCCAATCAAGGTAATCGTCTGTGTTGTTGCCCATTGGCAATGGGATAAAGCCAAAGTCACTTTCCATTTCATAAATCGGATCAATAACGCCTCTGCCTCTGGAGTAAGCTAAAAACAGCGATTTCCCTTCAGCAAAAGCTTTCACGTAAGCGTCCATATCCTCGCCTTCGTTTTTCGGGAAGAACGTATCGCCTTTTTTCGCCATCTTCTTAATCATTTCAATCGTCTCGTATGCTTTTGGTGTATTTACTGCATATTTCATTTTTCCATCACTGGCGATATCAATGATTTTATTGCCGGATGCCAGATAAAGCGCTACAGAAATATCCCAGTCATGTCCAGTCGCCAGTCCATAACGGTCATTGCTGTCCATCACGCCATCACCATTTAGATCACGTTTTGCCGCTTGCTCCATCTCGAGCATTTTCTGGAATGTCCATTGTTTGTTTTTTACCAGCTCATAAGGATTTTCAAGACCTAGCTCTTGAATAATGCTTTTGTTGAATGCCAGAACCCATACTTCATCCCCTTGGTTAGCGAATGGAGCTGCTGTTCCATATGTTCTGTTGTCATAAGTGAGCAAGAATGAAGTGTTGTATTCCTTCCAATAATCTTGATCCATCCGAAGGTTAGGAATCGTATTCATGTCCACAATACGCTTGCCGTTGATATGTCTTCCCAGCTCCCAAGTAGGAGCAACGATGATGTCAGCGTATTTGTCGCCCGCCAGTACCGCCGCGCCAAACTCTTCCTCGGAATGTTTTCTCACTTCAATTTTTACGTTGTACGTTTCTTCTACCCACTTGATTCGATCAATAATGGCATTGGCATGATCAGAGCTTCCTTCTTGCGGGAACCATCTATTCGCATTGTTATCCGCAACGATAAATTTATAACCGCCTAAATCTTTTACTGGAGGAGCTCCGTCATCTGGTGTTGCTTCCGGACTTGGCGAGGCTGTGTTTTCTGCCTTGTTCGTTGCTTCAGCCGTCTCCTTGTCTTTGCCTCCGCCGTTATTACTTGTGCAAGCACTCGCAAAGATGGAAATAATGAGGACGCATACGACTAACAAAAACATTCTCTTTTGTTTCATTTTTCTGCCCCTTTCAAATCTTTTATTTGTTATGCAAGTCCTGTCCACAGCGGAGTCAGGCCCGCTCTAACACAAGTGGAGGTCAAACCAATTAAAAGAGATGCTGTTTCTTGTCTTCTACGAGCTTATAAATAAGTTCACCGAGTAAGCTGTTAGCCCATGCAAACCACGGTCTCGTGAATTCATTCGGATTGTCTACGTGAAAACCCTCATGCATAAAGCCAGTACCGCCATCTGAGCTGATTATCGTTCTTAGAAGTTCTTGTATTTCTGCATCGTTGTCTGAAGTTAGCGCTTGCATGACTAGGCTGATATGCCATATGTAATTCGTGGGAGTATGTGGGCTTCCGATTCCTCTAGCTGCTTTTCCTGCGTAATAATAGGGATTCTCTTCACTTAGAATAAACCTTCTCGTATTCTGATAGATCATATCCTCTTTGCTTGTATATCCGAGATAAGGAATCGACAGCAGACTTGGCACATTCGCATCGTCCATCAAGTTGTAATTTCCTAAGCCATCTGTTTCGTAAGCGTATATTTCGCCAAACGTTTCGTGCTTGTATATCCCAAATGCTTTGATGCCGGCATCGATTTCGCCACCTAATTTCTTGGCTGCGAGCGCCAGTGTTTCATCTTTGTATATGTCTTGGGCGATTTCTTCCACATATCTCAGCACAACAACAGCGAACATATTCGCAGGAATCAAATAATGATATTTGCACGAATCGTCACTTGGCCTAAACCCCGACCATGTCATCCCTGTAAAGGCAACGGGACTCCCTTTTCCATCGTGGCTTAACGTATCCGATTCTGGACAATTAAATCTTTGGAAGCTGTAGCTCGATTGTTCTGCATGCTTCTGCTCGACTGTCCAAAGCCCAATAATTTTGTTAACCGCTTCTTTAAAAGCATCGTCAAACATTGCGGTGCTATTTGTTGCCTTCCAGTACAAATAAGCGAGCTGTATCGGGTAACATAGGGAATCAATTTCATATTTTCTTTCCCATACCCATGAATTGCCCTCGGTTACATCTTCCGTATGTCCCCTGTTGTCCGGGCCTTTATTGAATGCGTTTGCATAGGGATCAATCTGGATATATTGCATTTGCCTTTTGATAAGTCCCTCTATCATTTTCTGATAGTGGCTATCTGACACAGCCAGAGGAATATAATGCCGAACCTGAGCAGATGAATCACGCAGCCACATGGCTGGTATATCACCCGTAAATACAAAAGTGGTTCCATCCTCAAGCCATTCCGTCGTCGTCTCCAGCGTGTTATAGAAGCAGTTTTTATAAAACTTAACGATTTCAGGCCACTTTTCCAGAGATGAAATCAATGCGTCACTCTTTTTCATATCGGTAATAGACAGATTCATTCGCAAACATTCCTCCTAATGGTGATCCTTCTACAAGTTGGATAAAGCTTTGTGATAAGCGCTTACAAATAGTATATTATAAACAATATGTCAACATGTCAATATACCAACTAGTAATTTCCTTAATTTTTTTACAAAAATTGAATACAAATGGGCTGGAATCGCATTGGAACGCACAAAAAAAAGAGGGAGCAGCACCGGCGGTGCAACTCCCTCTTACCGTATTATTTTAATATGACTGTGGTGTAAGCCGGAATAGTCAGTTTCCCATTATCCAACTTAGCCCCATCATTGCTTGAGCGAATGATCTCCTCGAATGATCCAAACGTTTTGGATGGCTGAAGATCCGTCATCTGATCCTCGCCCGATAGATTGTGCACAACGAGCACCCTCTCGCTAGCAATGACGCGAACATATACACTTAGCTTCTGATTGGCAGGCTCCAGCTTAAACTCGGCTATTCCGCCATTGCGCAAAGCGGGCTCCTCGTTCCGCCACTTGATGAGCTCGCGATAATGGTTTAACAGCGAATTTTTATCTGCTGTCTGCGCCTCAACAGATACCGTCTCGGCATTCCCATTGAATCGCGATTTCTCCCAAGTGGTTTGCCCTTCTCCTCCACTTGCTGCGCTATACCAAGGCATTGGCTCACGAATGTATTCATCCGGCTTAGCCCCCTTCATGCCCAGCTCCTCACCATAATAAAGGTACGGGGTGCCTGGCAAAGTAAGCAGCATTGCAGCAGCCATCTTGGCGTGATTGATATTGCCGTTTAAAACCGTCATGAAACGATTCTGATCATGATTGCTCAGGAACGGTGCATCAACAAATGTACCACCAGATAATTTCTCATAAACACCGTATGCACGTCCTAGAGAATAAGCTAAGTCTGCATCCTTCTCCGTATCAGCCGCACTCAGCAGCCGACCAGCTAGATCAAAGTGGAATGCGGAGTTCAGCGCTTGGTCAAAGTAAGGCGCAATAACCGTTAGTGAATCCCAAACCTCTCCGATCAGATAAGCATCTGGCTTCACTTTGTTCATGCCAGCTCGGAACTCTTGCCACCAAGCTTTATTTTTCGCTTGAATCTCAGGCGTGCTGGCCGTAGACGCGAAGTCGCCGTAAATATGCTTTGCCGCATCAAGGCGGAAGCCGTCCAGCCCCTGCTCCAGCCAGTATTGTCCGATCTTAATCAATTCCTCGCGAACCTTCGGCTCGTCAAAGTTCAGATCGGGCATGCCTTCCCAGAACACACCTAAATACTTGAGACTGCCATAGCTATGCCACGGATCACCGCCAACTGCCCCATCTGCTCTAACCTTCTCACCTTGTTTAGCAAATGTGTACCAGCTGCGGTAAGGACTGTTCTCATCCTTTAATGCTTCTTTGAACCAAGGATGTTCCTTGCTCGAATGATTAACGACAAGATCCATAATAACTTTAATATCGCGCTTATGCGCTTCATCCAGCAGCTGCTTCAAATCATCCAGCGTACCGTAATCTGGATTAATGGCATAATAATCAGTCGTATCATAACCATGGTAGCTGGGCGATGCGTTAATCGGCATAAGCCAAATACCGCTTACGCCGAGCTCCTGTAAGTAATCAAGCTTAGCGGTTACACCATTCAAATCGCCGATTCCATCTCCGTTCGTATCATAGAAGGAACGGACAAATATTTCATAGTATACGCCGCCAGGCTGCTCATCTACCGTGTAAGCAGCAATGGAAGCTTCTCCACTTGCACCTTCTTCATCCGCTTCTGCAGAAGCTGTGCTACTTGGTTTATTATTGTTCGCCGCCTCCTCTGAAGAGCAAGCAGCGAGCATAATAAAGATTAGCGAGCATAACAGGACTATCGCATAACGCAAACGGCTGCGGTTCATTCTCTTATCCTTTCGAAGCGCCAGACATCAGCCCTTGTACAAGGAAGCGCTGCAAGAAGATGAATAGGAGAGTAATCGGGATCGCAATCAACACCGCACCCGCGGCAAACAACGTGAAGTTGCTGTTCTGATAATTGCTTACAAGATCCCACATTCCTACAGCAAGTGTCCAGTTGTCTTTGCTTCGAAGTACCAATCTTGCAAAGATAAAGTCTACCCATGAACCAGCAAATGTAGTCAGCGCTACATAGGTTAACATCGGACGCGACAGCGGAAGCATGATTTTTACAAACACCTGCAGATGAGTTGCTCCGTCGATCCGAGCCGCTTCATCCAAGCTCCGAGGAATCGTATCGTAAAAGCCTTTAACGACAAAACCGCCGAGCACTGCACCAGCAGAATATACGATAATGAGCGCCGCATGTGTATCGAGCAGGTTAAGCTGCAATAAGAAGATAAAGATAGCGATCATACTCATGAAGCCAGGGAACATGCCCAGTACAAGCATAATCGTTAGTGTCATCTTACGGCCGCGGAAGCGGAAGCGCGACAACGCGTACATGCTGAGCGTGACCAGAATCGTAGAGAAGATCATCGTCAACGTCGCAATTTTGAGCGTATTCACGTACCAAACACCGTATTGGAAGCTTGGATTCGTAAATAACTCCTTATAATGAACAATCGTGAATGTATCAGGAATAAGACTGTCGCTAAACAGAGCCGTGCCCGGGCGAAGCGAGGATAGCAGCACCCAAAGAGCAGGATAGATAGCGCACACAGCTATAAATATTAGAACGACATAGCTAAGTGTCAGGCGCACAATATTGGCGGTTTTCCGGCCCATTTTCATTGAATCATATCCTCCTCTTTAAATGACCGTGAGCGGCGATAGTTATAAATAGAGAACGACGCTACGATCAAGAAAATGATGATACCGATCGCGGATGCCATATTGAACTGACTGTTGTTCAGCGTTAGCTTATACAACCAGGTTACAAGCAAGTCCGTGCTGCCGGCGTACTGGTAATCACCTTTAACCGGGTCACCGTTCGTGAGCAAGAAAATAACGTTAAAGTTATTCATGTTGCCAGCGAACTGTGTAATCAGAATCGGTGCCGTCGAGAACAAAATAAATGGCATCGTAATAATACGGAATTTCTGTATGCCTGTTGCGCCGTCAACATCGGCAGCTTCGTACAGGTCTTTCGGAATTGCAGTCAATACGCCTAGAATAAGTACCATTGAAACCGGGATACCAATCCACATATTAACGATAATAACCGTTACCTTTGCCCAAAATGGATCTGTCAGCCAAGGCAGCTTGCCCATACCAAAAAACTTTAAGTATTGATTGATCGGACCAAATTGTCCATTAAACAAATTTCTCATGACGAGCAAGGAGATCAATTGCGGAATGGCATAAGGAATAATGAACAATGTCCGCCATAGCTTTTTAAAACGAATGCCTTTTTGCTCAATTAGCAGCGCAACTAACAAACCGCCGAAATACGTCGTTACCGTTGCAATAACAGCCCATACAATCGTCCAAGTAAATACGCCAACGAATGTATGGCTCCACGTTTTCAAAGTCAATAGATTAGCAAACGTTTGGAAGCCTACCCAGTCAACCAGCTTAGCTGGCGGAATATGATCAGGCGATGCGTAGTTGGTGAAAGCAAGCATAATCATGAAGATAATCGGCATGATCGTTAGAAACAATACACCGAGCGCCGGAAGCGTAAGCAGTAAGTGCGGAAAATTACGATCCGTTACATAAGCCCACGTCTTCCGAAAGCTTGCTGGCGCCACTCCTGCGTCTCTTTGCTTGCCGTTCAGATAAGCATCGCGGATATTCATAACATAGATAAAGACAAATAGCAGGAATAAAATTAACGTTATTAATCCACTGATTAGAAGAAAGATCGAATGGTCTCCCTCTACACGAACACTGATTTTACCTATTTTCTCAAGCCCTTGCGTTTTCTCTCCGAGCGTGACAACTCCCCAAATCGCTCTTCCTAGGTTTGGAATAAAATACATGAGCGCCGCTGCTTCAACAGCAAGCATAATTAAGCCTTTTATAAATTGGCGGTTATACAATTGCCCAAGACCCATTACGAGTAACGACAATATAGCCGCGGTGCTGCGATGACGATTCATCCCGCCTGGCTCCCTTCCTCTCATCTAAAAAAAAAACAACTTGCCGATTCCAATATGGAAATAACGGCTTATAAAACATCGGTTCACCCGCCGAAGGAATTCGGCGGGTGAAACCGTTGATATGATGTTATTTCGATGCCGCTGCGCCGTTGTTAGCGTCTTTAATTTGTTGCACGGCATTGTCTAAAGCTGCTTTTGCATCTTTGCCAGAGTTCCAAACATCAGCAAATGCTGCTCCGATAGGAGTCCATACATTGCCCATCTCAGGGATGGAAGGCATTGGCGTCGATTGGTTGAATTGCTCCAAGAAACCTTTTACCACTTCATTGCCTTGTACAGTAGGATCTGCTGCTGCTTCTGTGTTCGCAGGAATAGCGCCTGTCAGTTCAAAGTTTTTCAACTGAGCTTCTTTTGTAGATGCATAATAAGAGAATAGACGTGCTGCATTCGGGTATTTCGAGAATGAGTTAACATACCAAGCTTTAATGCCTGAGAAGGAAGAAGCCGGTTGGCCGTTGATGCTAGGCAATGGAGCTACGCCGAAATCGATGCCAGCGTTTCTGTAATCGCCGATAGTCCAAGGTCCGTTAATATCCATTGCAAGTGTACCGCCGATGAACAAACCTTTTTTAATATCGTAGTTGATATCGCCTGAGTTAAGCGGCAAAATGCTGTCTTTCAATGAACCGTAGTATTTCAAGCCAGCGATTGCGCCTTCTGTGTTAAGGCCGATATCGTCTTTGTTTTGACCGTTATCGCCGTATACATAACCGCCAGTTGAGATGAACGGATAGCTGAAGTAGAAGTTTCCTACATCCCACATAAGACCGTATTTGTTGTTTTTCGTATCGTTGAACGTTTTCGAGAATGCTACTACCTCATCAAACGTTTTTGGAGCTTCTTTGATTAGTGCTTTGTTATAAAATAGTGCGTATGTTTCTACCGAGCGCGGGTATCCATAAAGCACGCCGTCATAAGATACTGCATTTACTGCAATTTCCGAGTTTGCGCTTCTTGATTGCTCTTCATAGTAGTCATTTGGCAAAACCAATCCAGCTGTTACTGCTTTACCAAGGTTATCATGCGGGAAAAGAACAACGTCAGCGCCAAGACCTGCAGGGCCGTCTGTAACCAGCTTGTTTACTTGATCGCCTGCGCCGATTTCCTCGAATTTAATTTCAATGCCGTATTTTGCAGTGAATTCCTTCGCGATGGCTTCAACGAAAGGACGTTCTTCTTTACTTTCCCATATAAGCAGTGATGCGCCTTCTTCAGGAACGATCTCTTCCGATGCAGTACCTTCGTTAGCAGGTGTATTATTCGTTGGAGCATTTGTTGCATTTCCAGTTTTCTCTGTGTTTTCTGCCTTATTTGTTCCACCACAAGCGGAAACGATAAACAAGGCTGTGATTAATGACATTACAAACCACTTTTTCATGCTAGGTGATCCCCCTCCATAATGTGTTTCATGCCTTTTTTTGAATTCGCGGCGTTCCAACAATTCCTCAGGCTTCTTTTCTAGTATGCTGCATTCGCACCAACGTTTTATTCATCGTTCTGAAAAGCTCACTTCCATCATAAATTGGTAAGCTCAACAATGCGCAAACGTTTGTACAAATCTTACTAAAAAATAATTTGTGAGCGGTTTTTATGCCGTTTCACAGCTGAAAACATAGTAGAATTGTTTTGAAAGCGTTCTATTCGTGGATTCATCATACAACAAGGTGCACAGTTTGTTAAAACGTTTGCACAGTTCAATATTCCGAATAAATACGGAGTTATCTTCAATTTTCTTCGATATTCTCTTTCTCATTCAGTTTTTCAATATTTGTGAAACGCTTACTTTAGATATATATTTACTTTTAGGCAACAGTTGCATTAGGATGAAGCATATAAAGCAAGCACGTTTGCGCGGGTGGGGGTTCAACTTAATATGGTAACCATTAAAGATATTGCAAAAGCTGCAGGGGTATCTCCTTCCACTGTATCAAGAGTCGTCTCTAATCATCCTAGAATTAGCAAGGCAACCTCTCAGAAGGTCAAACGGTATATGGAAGAAATGGGCTATCATCCTAACGTGATGGCGAAGAGTCTGGTATCAAAAACAACACAAACCTTAGCCATTATGCTGCCTCGACCAGCTGAAGAGCTGTTTCAAGACTTTTTCTTCGGTGAATTGCTTCGCGGAATACTGACGCAATCGACAAGAGCGGGATACGATATGCTGCTTACCGCAGCGACGTCGCCAAGCGACGAGACGGAAACCGTATCACGTCTTGTATTCGGTAGACGAGTTGACGGCGTTATCTTGTTATCCTCTCGGGTAAATGACCCTTTAATCGACCTATTGGACAAACATAAGTTTCCTACAGTATTAATAGGCCGCACAGAAAATCGGCCTAATATATTATCAGTCGATAATAACAATGAGCAAGCAGCTTATGATGCGACGCAGCATCTCATTGTCCAAGGCCATGAAAGAATCGGTTTTGTTAGCGGTCCACCATCATTAACCGTTGCACATGACCGGATGGAAGGCTACCGCAGAGCCATGTCCGAAGCCGGTTTGCCTGTTCGATCCGAATGGATCGTTGAAGGCGAGTTTCTTCAGCAAAGCGGCTATCGTGCCATGTCATTTATGATGAGCCTGCCCGAAAGACCTAGCGGCCTTGTTGTCATCGATGATGTGGTCGGATTCGGCGTATTGCGCGGCCTGACAGAGCTTGGGTACAAGGTGCCTGATGATCTTAGCATCGTAAGTTTCAATAACATTGCATTGTCCGAACTTGCAACACCGCCGATCAGCTCGATAGATATCGGAACCTATCAGCTCGGCTATACCGCATCACAAATGTTGATTCGTCTTATACAAGAAGAAAGCATACACCAGAACAGAATGATTATTCCGCATAGGCTGATCGTTCGCGAATCATCGATTCAAACCGTATCCAAGAGGAGTTGACAGCATGTCAAATAAAAAACCATTTTTAGTGGATGCCATTATCGGCAATTCCAAGTTTCTCGCATCGCTTGGCCGCACAGGCAAAATGTATCGCCTGTGGTGGCCGAACATTGATTTGCCGCAGCATGTAGACGCTATCCGCACAGGAATTCAGTGGGCGCAATCCCCTGTTTCCTGGTTTGATGAAGAAACGAACGGCTTCACTCATGAGACGGCATATGTTGCAAAAACAAACATTTTGCAAGTGAATGCTCGTACTGACCAACAGCCCGTTCAAGTGGACAGCTTACATTTTGCTGTTCCCGGCCAAGATATTATCGTTCGTGAATACACGTTCACAAACGTCAGCGATCAAGCTGCTTCCTTCTCGTTTATCGTTCACTCTTCATTTCTCGTAAGCGAGAATAATCTATATAACACAACTATGTTTAATGCCGCTGAAGACTCCTTGGTTCATTTCCGCCATAAGTATTATTTTGCGCTTTCAAGTGCAAACGTATGCACAGGTTATCAATCAGGAATCAACTGGGATAACGTTCAGCATGGTGAGTTAAACGGCAATAACATTGATATGAAGCCAGATGGTGCGTTGAACTGGCGTATCAATGAGCTTGCAGCAGGCGCATCCGTAACGATTCCCGTTTATATAACAGCCGGCCATGATGAAGAAAGCGTACTGCTACAAATGCGTACTGCAAAAAGCAAAACAAGCGCAGAATGGGTCCAAGAAACGACGACCTACTGGCATGAATTTTTGGCTGCCGCTGCCCCTTGTCCGATTGATGACAACGAAATATCAGATCTATATGACCGTTCCCTGCTGATGTTCAAGCTCATGTCCGATGAGCAAACGGGCAGTATTATCGCTGCTCCAGAATTCGATGAAAATTTCACGCGCTGCGGGGGTTATTCCTACTGCTGGGGCCGGGATGCCGCATTCATTACGACTGCGCTTGATAAAGCAGGTCTTGGCGCTCTCTCCGACAGCTTCTATGCATGGACGCTTTCTGCCCAATCACCAGATGGTTCATGGCAGCAGCGGCATTATCATGATGGCAGCTTAGCACCGTCATGGGGTTTGCAAATTGATGAAGGCTCGTCGATTCTTTGGGGAATGTGGCAGCATTATTTGGAGAAAAAGGACTCTGACTTCGCTAAGCAGGTATGGCCTGCTGTAGAGAAAGGCGCATCCTTCTTGATGAGCTTCCTCGATGCAGAGAGCGGCTTGCCGAAGCCTAGCATCGACCTGTGGGAAGAGCGTGAAGCGTCGCATACGTACTCCTCAGCCGCTGTATACGGCGGGTTGACGGCAGCAGCGAGCTTTGCCGAGCTAGCAGGCAAACCTGAGCTTGCAGCTGAATGGACTGCTGCTGCGGAGCGGATTTCAGCAGCGATCAAAGAGCTATGCTGGAACGAGGAAGGCGGCCGATTCTACCGCGGAGTTGACCTAACGGTAAACGCAGGCAAATACGAGCAAGCCTTGGCAGCTGGCTCAACTGGTTATGTGACTGAAAGCAATAAAGGCTACAAGAAGCATGTTCTCGATCATGATGCTGTAATTGATATCAGCCTGCTTGGCATCGCTGTACCGTTTGGAGCGGTAGCGGCAGATGATGAATCCATGCGCCGCACTGCTGATGCAGTTGAAGCTGCATTGACTGTACCGGGCGTCGGCGGAATTAAGCGCTATGAGGACGATATTTATATTGGCGGTAACCCATGGATTCTCACTACACTATGGCTTGCTCACTATCGCATTCAAACCGGCAGCATTGATGAAGCGAAGCAATTGCTGAAGTGGGCGATGGACCATCGTACGGAGACCGGCCTCCTGCCAGAGCAAGTAGACAAAAACACCGGCGAAACCGCTTGGGTTGTCCCGCTTACTTGGTCGCATGCCATGTTTATATTGACGATTTTCATGCTTGCGGAAGCGGAAGCAAAGTAAAACAAAGTAAAACCTGCTCTATCCGATTTTAAAAAATCACAAATAAATGAAATCCCGACGGTTGCTTGAACCGTCGGGTTTTTTTATGCTTGAATTCCGCGCTGCTGATTTACATCAAGACCAATTGTAGACAGCAGTATCAGACGTGCCTGTCGAACTCGCAGGAGAAGTAAACGAGCGGTTCGTTCCGCTCTCCCAGATGACATTGCCGAGACTGTCCTTCTTAATGAACTTGAATTCGAAGGTCGTCCCTTTCGGCACACTTACCGGCAGGAACCATACTGGATAGTTCGGATTCATCATCGCTTCCGTCGATTTAGCTGCATCCCAGCTGCCGAGCTCAGGAATGCTGCCGACGATATGAATATTTTGTCCAACTGTCGTTGTGGCATTGACCTTAAAGATGACCTGCACCTGATCACCCGACAGTACCTCGTAAGTAAAGCTATTGCTGACATTTGTTCCTTTCGTAACCGTAATGCTGCGTGAACCGGCAGCTACAGCTGGAACGACAGCTTCGATAAACGTATCATTGTTAGATACGATCGTCGCAGCAACCGTACCGAATTTAACGGTAGCCGTGCCGCCTAAGCCCGTTCCGTAAATATAAACGGTATTGCCTGGGCGTCCTGAAGTAGAAACAACATCTCCGATTCTTGGAACCGTAGTGCCAAGCGATGGATTGTACGCCAAAATGTTAACCTCGCCGCCTGAAAGCGTGAAGCTGGAAATTTTATTTTGCCCTGATACGCTCGTAACCGTATTCGACGCGCCCATTAGCAGGCCGGACAATCCATCTGTGTAAGTTCCTACAGGCAACGTTGTATTAATTGCAGGAACCGTATACGAAATATCTGGCTGTCTATTTACAGCGACAATCACTTGCTTGTCGTAGAACTGACGCTGATAAACGAGAACATTGTCTGTGCTGTACAGAATGGAAGTTGTACCATAAGCGATCGCTTCGTTGGACTGACGCAAGGCCGATAGATTCTTGATCACTTTGAAAGCAGTTGTCGTCTCATCGAAAGCAGCCGCCTTCTGCATAAAGGAACGACCAGCAATATCGCTGCTGTCCGCGGAGGACATATACTGCTCCGTACCATAATAAATATTTGGTGTTCCACGTGATGTCATAAGCGTTGCGAGCGCAGCGTGATAAGGTTTATTGTTCGATTGAATATAACGGAACCGTGTAACGTCGTGGTTGTCGAGGAATGTTACCGCTTGATTCTCATAGGAATAATCGGCGCTCGTTTGTGTCAGCATATTACCGAAAGTAGACATCGTCTCGGAGAAGTTGCCGAAAGCATTTGTTGCTGAACGATAAAATTCAAAATCAAGATTATTCACGCCCGTACGGTCAGGGAAGGTACGGAATTCATCATATTTTGGGTCAGGCCTGCTGATAAAAAATTCACCAAAATGAGTGAGCGGGCCGCCTGCAGCGGAGTCAATGGCATCCTTCAAGCCTTTCGTGAAGGCAGGGTTCATATGCAGCGTCGCATCATGGCGGAAGCCATCAACCCCCTTTGATTTCCAGAACGTCGCTGCCTTCTCCAAATGCGCAACGACATTGGCATTCTCTTGCGAGAAATCTGCAAGCGAGCCGAGTTCCTTATGACGGAAGCCATAACGAGAATTGTCGCCTGCGCGATCGCCTAATCCGTGAAACCAGCCGTTTACATCATTATTCGGGTCGGCGATTAGGTTTTCTATTTTGCCATCGTTGTTGTAATCGTAAGGGTTGCCAGCAGCATTAAAGGCATAATTGCCGCTTGCGTCTTTATCCGGCTCATAGAGCTTACCGTCTTCTGGAGAATTGCCGTTAGTCGGGTTTTGCCAGCGGCTCGTATGATTCGTTACAAAATCAATGACCAGCTTCATTCCTTGATTATGGAGAGCATCACGAAGATTCTCAAAGTCCTTCATCAGCCCAAAATGCTGATTCGTTGCAAAATAATTGCGAACATGATATCCATGGAAGCTCGTCCATTTATTCATGCTGCCGCCAGGCTGATAATCCTCAATTACAGTATCTCTATTCTCGTAAGGCGCGGATATCCATACAGCTGTTACACCCATATTTTTCAAATAAGGAATTTTGTCGATAATCCCTTGCCAATCTCCGCCTTGATAAAGCTTTAAATCATTGCCATCCCCTTTGCCATCGCCATTCGCATCATCAAATAAAGCAGCGGAGGAGCCAGGAGGGATATTATTGCTTGTGTTGCCATCATAAAATCGATCCGTAATAATTTGATACACCGTATCCTTTGGCGTAACTGGACTAAGCGCGGACGATGCGGTTAATGCCTCTGCTTCTCTTGGATTAACACTAATTGCCGGCAATACAAGTGCTGCTGCTAATACGAACAATGCCAACCTTTTCCCTATAACCTTCATCCATTCAACACTCCCCACTATTTTGAAATGCAGATTTATTGCCCAGTTCAAAAAAACACCCTCCGTTTAGACGCATTATTTCACCTAGGCTCCTAGAAGTTTGGCATCACCCCCTTCATAGATTGCTGCTTATCGCGCTGCTTCTGTTCATTTCTTTACTGCTGTGCTTTGCCTAATGGTCAGCTCGACTCCAATTACGACCTTGCGATCGATAGCAGCATCCTTATCCATTTGTGCAGTCAGCAATTTCACAGCCGTCTGTCCTTTGAGCACAATATCCTGATGAACGGTCGTTAAGCCGGGCACCATATAATGGCTGTTTTGATTATCATCAAAGCCCATTACGGATACATCACGCGGCACAACGATACCGAGATCATGCAAGCCTTTAATTAGTCCAATAGCGAGAACATCCGATAAAGCGAATACAGCCGTTAGCTCCTGTCCTCTTGAAGCGATTTGAGATGCCGTGCGATAACCGCCAATGGAGGAGGTAGGAACCTCGAAAACATAGTCGCTTTGGTAGGTCATCCCTGCTTCTTCCAGCGCTCTCTTATAGCCTAGCCACCGTCTATGATTAACGCCTTCTTCGAGCAGTGTCCCGGTCAATAATGCGATGTTCTGGTGTCCAAGTGATAACAGATGTTTTGTTCCGATGTAACCCCCAAGCTCATCATCCAATCCAACCTGGTACAGCTCATCGTTTTTTAAATAGCTATCCATAAACACACAAGGCACATTCAACTCTAAAATTCGCTCGTATATCGGTGAACCCTCAAATACGCCAATAATGATCAAACCATCCAAATGGCGCTCACGAACGAATGAAAAGGTTTCATCCGGCTCTACCCCAACAAGAAGGACATGCAGCTTCTCGTTCCGTGCCCCTTCTTCAATGCCCGTAACAAGCTGCCAATAAAACGGATTGTCATGCAGTCTGCCTTTCTCCAAGAAAGGAACAATGACCGCTATTAGCGATGATTTCTTATCCTTTAAATTGCGGGCGGACATGCTTGGCGTGAAATTCATCTCAGCGATAGCTGCTTGAACCGACTGAACCGTGTTAGGCGCTACTCTGCCTGTTCCATTCAGTACGTTGGATACCGTAGCAATCGATACTTTTGCGCGTTTAGCAACATCTTTAATCGTTATTCGTTCCTGACTCATGACGAACCACCTTTACAATAATTAAACGTTTCATCTACGTCAAACACTTATGAACAAAGAGTTTAAATTAGGCGATATATGAATTTAATAAATAATTGATTAAACGTTTCATTTAATAATTCATACTATATTTTATCCTGTATATTTCTGTCAATCATTATTTTGTAAGCGCTCTACTTTATCCCGCCAGATAGCCTCTTCCATTACGTAATAAAAAGAAAAATGAGCTTCAATGCCAATAAGATGTTTCAACTCTAACAAAATGGTGTATACATATTGACAGACATCTTCTAGTTTGTAATAATTATAAACAAGGAGTTAGTCTAATTTAATTCAGAATTTGCAATCAACCTTTCCATTTTTGTATTCACTGACTGCAAATAGCGCAAACTACCATCAGAAAGGATGATCATTATGACAACACCTACAACTGTACAACAACATTTGAATCGCCAAATCGCCAACTGGAGCGTACTTTACATCAAGCTTCACAATTATCACTGGTACGTAAAGGGCTCCCAGTTTTTCACTTTGCATGCAAAATTCCAAGAGCTTTATGAAGAAGCTGCGCTTCATGTCGATGAAATCGCTGAACGCTTGCTTGCCGTGAAGGGTACGCCTATCGCAACCATGAAAGATTATTTGAAAACTTCTAGCATTGAAGAAGCATCCAATAAAGAAGATGCGACGCAAATGGTTGAGCAATTGATTAAAGATTTTACAACCTTAATCGGTGAACTGAAAGACGGTATGGAGGCCGCACAAAAGGCTGACGACGAAACAACAGCCGACATGCTCCTTGCTATTCATACGACACTTGAGAAGCATGTATGGATGCTTACCGCTTTTAATGGCAAATAATTGTTGCTCGTCCTATGCAAAAAGAGCTTCGGCAGTAAACTCACTGTCGAAGCTCCTTTATTTGCTTAGTGTTCTAGCCTGATACATCCATTTTAATCGCTGCTCATTTTGAGGACATCAACCGCTTTGAGCTTGAGTGCTGCCCTTGCTGGCGTAATATTAATGAGCAGAGAGGCCAACAGCAAGCCAGCTATAATGGGAAAAACAATATCGAATGGATACTCATACAGGAGGGCCGACTTATCGCCTTTCAAATCCTCTTTCACACTCTCGACAAACATATGAACCCCGCTAAGGCCTATCGCTAAGCCTGACAACAAACCCATCAAGCTTATAACAAAACCTTCGATAAACAGCATCCAAAATATGGACTTGCCGGGAACGCCGATGCAGCGCATCATTCCGATCTGTTTACTCCGCTCGCGCACGGCTCTATACAAAATAATCGCAAGCCCTAGCAAGCCAATAAGAGCGGATATAACCGTAAAACCTATGAATCCATAGCCAATTTGTTTATTAATCAATTGCTCCGCTGTATTTTGTACATAAGGTACATGAAAGGCCAGTACGCCTTCAAGTGCAAATCTTTCCTCCAGCTCCTTAGCCAGCTTAATGTCTTTATAATCAAATTGGAATAAAACGAAGCCAAGATCGGTTTGGTTGGGCCATTTGTGACCAAGCGTACGCAGCTCATCTACAACTTTTTTGTTCATCAAGGTTGTACCATAGAAATCTATTAACCCGGAAGCTGCGTCGTTACTTAAAAAACCAGCGATAATGAAATCTCGTTTCTGTGCCGGAACCCAAGCTTCTTCTCTCGATCGGAGCTTGCTCTTATATACAGGAAGCGTAATCTTATCGCCTGCCTTGAGATTTAATAATGGCATAGGAAACTTCTCTTTATAATAGTCAGGCAGGATCACATATGCAGGGTCATTCAGTACAGCCTGCCATGCTTCAGCATCGCTTGAGAACGCTGGCGATCGTGCATTTAATGCAAAGTTGTTATTAAGCAAGAGCTCCTTCGTAACGGGTATAATAGCTTGAGCTATGCCGTTCTCCTGCATACTAAGCATATAAGGCTCGACGACAACTTTCCCCTTCATATGCTCTTGTATCAACGGGTCAGCAGCGGCAACCGCTTCAATTTTATCCTTCTCCAGCTCAGATTGGTATACAGCATAACCACCAAAACCTAAGACGGTTTGATTTATGCGATCAACATTCCCGCTAGCCTGTATAAGCTGCGTAATGCCAACCAAAAATGCAATCAACATCATAACAAGTGCAAATAAAAGCGCTGCTGTGTACGTTCGTCCTTTATGTTGATTCGGGTATTTAAAAGCGAGCAGTATGGACAACGGCGGAACACCAATAAGCCGCAGCAGCTTTTGCAGCGGGACAGTCATTTTCCCCACTACATTAAGCGCGATAAATAACACTGTAAACACGGATGCTATCCAAGTAAGCACAATGGTAAGCATGTTGTCATTCGTTAATTCAGGCGGATCGATAAATGCAAATATAAAATGAACACAAGTAGCGGATAAACCTGCGACGATTACCCAGCGGTTTCGCGTTCGTTTCCACCCTTTCGCTCGCAGGGTCCCGCCGTCCGCTGAAGGCCCTCGCAGCGCTTCAACAATATTGAATCTGCTTGCTTTGCGAGCTGTTAATCCAGAAATGAAAAGAAGGAACAACAAGGTTGCAGCAAATACAGCCGCTGCTGTTAGGATTGAAACATGAGCTGTAATCGGCACAACGAGTCCAGCCATTTGAGACAAATCCGCAGCATAGAAGCTATAAAAAAATTGAATCAAACCATAACCGCCAGACAACCCTATCAGCGTACCAAGCAGCGCACTAGCTGCTGACAGCAAGAGCGCTTCAACCATGAACATCGCAGATATATTGTCTCGCGAGAATCCGATTGCTCGTAGAATACCGTACATCTCCCGCCTGGAATCGCCAATCATGACCAGCACCTGCCGCATAAACAGCATGCTCGATATAACGGCTACAATACTGATCATCCCAATAATGATCGAATAGTTCATATCATCGACTTCATTTTTATATTTGCTTTTCAAATTTTCTACATTGTAGGTATGCCCTGAAACAAAAAACATGCCGCCCAAGTTTACAGATGCATCAGAGTTTCCCGCCAGCATAGCCTCATAGCCATCTCCAGCTTGGCCAGACAGTTGACGCACTGCTTGCTCCGTACCGATTATTGTACCAGCAAATGCACCATATTCTTGGTAGCCAGTGAGTCCTCGCTGCTCTACTACCGCACGAATGCGAAATAACTTATCCTTGCCTGAGACAGAAACCTTTAGCGCGTCACCGACGTCAACATGCAGAAGCTTGGCTGTGTCATGGTTAATAATAAGCTCATCGTCAGCCAAGCCATTTGTCCATAAGTTTTCATAGGCAGGATCAAACCTTGCAGCTTCCTCCATAGAGAAGCCCATAAACAGCATATTTTTCAGGATGGATTGCTCACCCGTATTTGCAGCCTCAGCAAAAACAGCCGCTTCCGCCTTTACATAGGGAAGAATCGTATAGTCACTTTTTCGTGAGAAGTCTATTAAAAATGCAGCCTCTTCCGCGGAGAAACCGTCAGAATTAAGCTTCTCCGGCGTTAGCTTCCAGTTGATCGGGCCTAGATGCTTCTCAATCCAAGCTGCCCCGCTTCGCTCGACCGATTCATAGTTTACGGCACTAATAGCGATCAGCATAGCCCCGATGGCTCCAGCCATTATCGTGATCAACGTCTGCTTCCATTGTTTTCTCAGATGACTCAGCGCCATTCGCCATACAAGACGAGACGTTAGCATGACGAAACGCCCCCATCATGAATAACACGTCCGTTTTGCAATCGAATGGTGCGTGATGTTCGGTCAGCTACTTGTTGATCATGCGTCACAATAACGATCGTTGTGTTGTAATGGCGATTGAGCATCTCCAGCATGCCAATGATTTGATCCGCCGTTTCCGTATCAAGCGCGCCTGTAGGCTCATCTGCCCAAATGATATCGGGTCTCCCTACAATAGCTCTAGCGATAGCAACTCGTTGATTTTGACCGCCCGATAGTTGATTAGGATATTGATTAGCTTTATCAGACAGCCCAACCTCTTTGAGCGCTTCAAGCGCTCTCGCTTTGGCCTTATTGGCATCACTGCCTGCGGCAATGAGCGGCAGCGCCGTATTCTCCCAAGCATTCAGCACCGGGATGAGATGATAGGATTGAAACACGAACCCCATTTTCGCAAGCCGCAGCTTAGCAATCTTTTCGTCTTCCCATGAATGAATGGGCGCGTCTCCAATCCATACTTCGCCTTTATCGCTGGACTCGATGCCAGCCATAATATGCAGCAGCGTTGATTTGCCGCAACCGGAGGCGCCCGTAATGGATACCATTTCTCCTTTAGTAATTGTAAAAGATACGTCCCGCAGCGCTCTGACCGCTGCTTCTCCCTTGCCATACGTCTTACATAATTCCTTTATCTTTATCATCTCTTCAATCCTCACCCCTTGTTCCATTGAATGCTATCACTTTATCAAATCGATATGCATTCTTAATGGAGCAAATATGCAGAACTTGTGCAGATGGCTAGTCTTTGATGATGGGGAGGCTTAACGTAAACGCAGCTCCTTTGCCATAGCTGCTCGACACATCAAGCGTTCCGCTGTGGGCATGCGCGAATTGCTTCGCTATGGCGAGCCCAAGGCCCAGCCCTGAGCCGCGTTTGCTTGCTCTAGCTTGTCCAGCTCCTCTATAAAAGCGGTCAAAAACAAAAGCAAGCTCCTCCTCTTCAATTCCCAAACCATCATCGAGAATCGTCAATTCCGCATATCCAGCTTCTAAGCTAAGCTCGATTCGCAGCTCATGGCGTGCATGCTGCAGCGCATTCCCAATCAAATTAATAATAATTTGCCTGATCCTTGCTTCATCCGCATAAATACGAATATCATGCTCCATCTGTACCGTTGCCTGTATCGTATGTTCATCCGATTGTACGACAAGCGTCTCAGCAACCGCCGCAGCTAGCGCGGTAAGTGAAAACCAGCTTTTGCTTAAGGACAAATGGCCAGATTCCGCTAGCGAAAGCTCCTGTAAATCTCGAACCAGCTTAGTGAGACGCAGCGTCTCATCATGAAGCGATACAGTACGCGCTAATGGCAGCGGCAATCCCTCCTGAATGGCATGATCCAGCTGCGTCCGCATGACTGCAATCGGCGTTCGAAGCTCATGAGCAATGTCAGCTACCATCGTTCGCCTAACCGTTTCTAGTCGTTCTACGCGCCGCACAAGCCCATCTATTTGATCGAGCGCATCCGTGAGATGCTTGTCCCCGTGTATACGATTATTTGCTGATAAAGAGGCTCGTTCCCAAATTAACGCCGCTATTCGCCGCTCCGTTTGTTTTGAAACATTGTGCGAGCGTTGAATAACCCATAATCCAATGCTGTATATCAACATAGCGAGCAACAGCGGCGGCAATACCATTCTCATACTTATAAGTTTCTGAGCTCTAGTCGATACCTGCGTATACCCGACAATCGAGCCATTTGAGAGTACGGCTATTTTCCGCGCGTCTTTATCCGTATTTTGCTTAATGGCCAGCGTGGCTATCTCGGTTATGGCATCTTTGTCATAAACGATAATGGACAGCGACTTGTGTCCGGAAATCATGTAACGATCATGCTGCAGCCGATCCTCAAGCCCGATCCAGCTTCCCGTCGACTCATAAAAAAGCTTGGCGTATCCATTCCAAAACAGCTGCATCTTCTTAAGCTCTGTCCGATCGATACTGTTCATCATCCATAAGGTACAAATAAATGCAACAACGACAGCAATCATACATATGTAAACTAATCTAAGTTTCTCACGATGCATGCTTGTACTGCTATAGCTCTTCACAGTACTTCCTCCGTAAAGCGATAGCCAACTCCATACACGGTTTGAATGAGCTCACGCTTCTCATCGCCGCCCTCCAGCTTGCGCCTCAAATTGCGAATATGTGAATCGAGCGTTCGCTCATAACCGAGAAAACCGTCGCCAAGCGCCTCATCCATCAAATGTGTTCGTGTAAACACTCTGCCTGGATTTGCCGCGAGCTTCCAAAGCAGCAAAAATTCAGTACGGGTCAAGTCAAGTCTGTGCTCATTGAGCACAGCTGTGAAGCGCTGCTGATCGAGCATGAGCGGGCCTCTATAAATAATCGATTCGTCAGGCGCAGGAAGGGATGGTTCCCCATGCTTGCTTGCTCTGCGCATAACCGCTTTAATTCTCGCACTTAGTTCACGAAGCCCAAACGGCTTCGTCAAATAATCGTCCGCACCAAGCTCCAGTGCCAGCACCTTATCGAATTCATCACCCTTGGCTGTAACCATAATGAAGGGCAGCTTCCACTCTTTTTCATTACGCTTGCAAATGTCTATTCCGCTTGCTCCACCAGGCAGCATCCAATCTACTAGCAGCAAATCCGGATTCATCTGCTTAATGAGCGGCTCCGCTTCGGTCAATGAGGAAGCGCCATAAACCTCCACCGATTCTTTCCGCAAATAATCAGCGCATTCCTGAAGCAGCTGCTGCTCATCCTCAATCCATACGACTTTCATCTTACACTCACACTCCCCTAAATAAATTGTTGCATAAAAAAACAGTTCTTCCAAGTAGGGAAGAACTGTCTTTTTATACAATTCTATGGATGTTCGCTAAACAAACTCGCTGCTGCGAAATGATAATCAATTGATCTTATACAAGCTTTACGCTGCAGCTGCCTACAGCTGTACCTGCCCATAATGCTTGCAGCTGGTCACCGTCATGCAAAGCAGCCACCCCTGCTGGCGTTCCTGTGAATAGAAGATCGCCGGCGCCAAGCCCGTAATGCTCTCCAACGAATTGAATCAGCTCCGATACGCTGAATAACATATCGCTGGCATTGCCGCGCTGCGCCTCTTCGCCATTTCGCAAGAGCACAAACTCTTTTTCGGCAAGAGCCGCTGCACCTGGGTAAGGAAGCCATTCACCAAGCGGAGCTGAGTTTTTAAACCCTTTGGCCGCAAGCCATGGCTGTCCCTTAGCCTTCAGCTTGGACTGAACGTCACGAAGCGTTAAGTCCAAACCAAGCGCCATGCCGTCAATGCATTGTTCTGGATCGATGCCCGGCTCATAAGCACGGCCAATCCGCAGTACGATTTCAAGCTCAAAGTGCACCTCGCCTACATTACCGGGAAGATCTACAGTGTTGCCTGCCATTGGAACAATGGCATGCGACGGCTTTGTAAACACGAGCGGCTGATCAGGCACCTCATTGCCAAGCTCCAAAGCGTGAAGTTTATAATTTCGACCGATACAATAAATATTACGAATCTCATTGCTGCTCATGAACAATGCCGCCTTTCTATTTCAACTAGGTTAAATCGGTTTCGTTTACTTCTGTGCAGAGATTTGCTCAGCCAATTCATTCAGTTCTGCCCAGCGGTCCATTAGCTTCTCCAGCTTTTCTTCCAGCTGCTGCTGCTCTGCTGCCAGCTCAAGGAGACGAGCAGAATCGCTGCTTGCAGCTTCCATGCGTGAGGCGATTTCGCTGATCTCGGTTTCCGCAGCCTCAATCCAGCCATCGATTTGTTCAAAGTCCTTTTGATCCTTGTAGGACATTTTGAGTGTACGTCCCTTAAGCGCGGGTTTCACAGCCGCTTCTGAACTCTTCACCTCTGCGCTCGAAGCCGCTTTTGCAACGGCGGTATCGGCTGCAACCGCTGATGGAGTAGTTCCAGCGCCGTATTTCTCAACAAACGCTTGGTAATCTGAATAGTTGCCAGTGTGATGTGCAATAACGCCATTGCCCTCGAACGCGATAATCTTGTCTACTGTCCGATCAAGGAAATAACGATCATGAGAGACAACGAACACCACGCCTGGGAAATCGTCAAGATAATCCTCCAGCACTGTAAGTGTGGAAATATCCAAGTCATTCGTCGGCTCATCGAGCAGCAGCACATTCGGCGCATTCATTAACACGCGCAATAGCTGCAAGCGGCGCTTCTCGCCGCCGGACAGCTTCGAAATCGGTGTCCACTGCATCGTAGGGGAGAATAGGAAACGCTCCAGCATTTGTCCCGCCGATATGGTCGAGCCATCAGCCGTCTTTACTTGCTCAGCGCCCTCGCGGATATATTCGATCACTCGCAAAGACTGATCCATCTCTTCATGCTCTTGCGAGAACCAGCCCAGCTTGACTGTTGTACCAAGGTCCACGGTTCCTTCGTCTGGCGTTAATTGCCCTGTAATCAGCTTCATTAGCGTTGATTTCCCGCTTCCGTTGCGTCCGACGATGCCTACTCGGTCCTCTGGAACGGCAATATAGCTAAAATCGCGAATAAGCGTCCGATCACCAAAGCTTTTTTTCACATTTTCCATTTCAAGGATTTTCCGGCCCAGCCTAGTCGAAGCTACGGATACGTCCATCTTCCCGCCAGCTTGCTTCGGTGCATCTGCCTTAAGCGCCTCAAAGCGATCAATACGCGCCTTTTGCTTCGTTGATCTTGCTTTTGCCCCTCGTCTGATCCACGCGAGTTCATTGCGCAGCAAATTTTGACGCTTCGATTCCGTTGAAGCTTCCCGCTCCTCGCGGTCCAGCTTCAGCTCAAGGAAACGACTGTAGTTTGCTTGATAGAAATGGGCTTGGCCTTTATCGAGCTCAATGACGCGGTTACTGACACGATCAAGGAAATACCGATCATGCGTAATCATGAGCAATGCGCCTCTGCGTTTTTGCAGCATGCCTTCGAGCCAAGCTACGGAATCATTATCGATATGGTTCGTAGGCTCATCCAGAATGAGCACATCGGAAGGAAGCAATAATGCAGCAGCCATAGCGACACGCTTGCGCTGGCCGCCGGACAACGTCTCTACCTTCGCTTCAAAATCATTAATGCCAAGCTTTGACAGCGCCATCTTCGCATCGCTCTCTAGCTGCCATGCATCAAATTCATCCATAAGCTGATTTGCCTTAATCAGCTTATCTTGCAGCGCTACATCGCTTGGATTAAGCTCAATCGCTTCCATTGCCGCAGCATAAGCCTGCACAGCTCTTAGCTGAGGAGAATCTCCGCCAAGCACATGCTCCAGCGTCGTTTCGTTCGGAGCAAATACCGGATCCTGCGCCAGCATTCTAACCGTTACCCGGTTGCCGATCGACACTGTGCCTGAGTCAGCTTGTTCTAGGCCCGCAATCACCTTAAGAAAGGTGGACTTTCCCGTGCCGTTCACACCAATGATGCCGACTTTGTCGCCATCCTCTACGCCAAATGTTACATTTTCGAACAATAGCTTCTCGCCATAGCTCTTCGTTATATGTTCTACAGACAATAAATGCATGAGACAAACCTACTTTTTTGGAATAGTATTGCTGCGATTGCAGCCCCTCGTATCATACCATAAAAAGCCCATATCATAACATGAACCTCTGTACAGCAAAAAGAATCAGCACCTTGTCCCATGAGACAAGAGCTGATCCTTTCTTATTTAGCTATTTATTAACGCTTTCCGATCATGTTTTCGGGACGAACAAATTCATCGAATTGCTCTGAAGTAAGCAAGCCGCTCGCGATAGCCGACTCCTTCAATGTTAGTCCTTTTTTGTGTGCGTTTTTGGCAATGGCAGCCGCATTCTCGTAGCCGATATGCGGATTAAGCGCTGTGACCAGCATCAGCGACTGATCCAGATTACGTTTGATTACTGCTTCGTTTGGCTCAATGCCAACCGCACAGTTGTCGTTGAATGAAACCATGCCATCAGCAAGAAGGGCTACTGATTGCAGGAAGTTATAAATGATAACTGGTTTGAATACGTTTAGCTCGAAGTTTCCTTGGCTTGCTGCCATCGAAATAGCCGTATCATTGCCAATCACTTGGCATACTGCCATCGTCAAAGCTTCACTTTGCGTTGGATTAACTTTACCTGGCATAATCGAGCTGCCCGGCTCGTTCTCTGGAATCGAAATTTCACCGATGCCGCAGCGAGGACCGCTTGCCAGCCATCTTACATCGTTTGCAATTTTCATCAAATCAGCCGCCAGCGCTTTTACGGCACCATGCGTGTATACGATTTGGTCGTGGCTTGTAAGCGAGTGGAATTTGTTCTCCGCCGTTACAAATGTTTTGCCCGTAAGCGCCGTTACTTCTTGCGCTACTGCAACTGCAAAGTCAGGGTGAGCGTTAAGGCCCGTACCAACTGCCGTACCGCCAAGCGCTAGATCGCGCATCGTTTCTACGCTTTGAACTAACATGGCGCGCGTTCTGTCCAGCATGGAGTACCAGCCGCTGATTTCTTGACCAAGCGTAATTGGTGTAGCATCTTGAAGATGAGTACGCCCGATTTTCACAATATCGTTAAACTTCTCCGCTTTCGCACGAAGCGTGCCATTCAGTAGATCAAGAGATGGAAGCAAGCGATCCTCGAGCGCAATTACGCCAGCAATATGCATCGCTGCAGGGAATGTATCATTCGAGCTTTGTGAGCGGTTTACGTCATCATTCGGGTGGATGCGCACTTCGCTTCCGCGTTCTGCAAGCAAGTTATTCGCACGGTTAGCAATAACCTCATTTACGTTCATGTTCGTTTGCGTGCCGCTGCCTGTTTGCCATACGACTAATGGAAAATGCTCATCCCATTTGCCTGAAACGATTTCGTCTACCGCTTCACCAATAATCGCTGACTTTGCTGCATCCAAAACGCCAAGCTTCTCATTGGCTTGCGCGGCTGCTTTTTTAATATAAGCCATCGCATACACCACTTCGATCGGCATGCGCTCACCGCTAATTTTGAAGTTTTGCAAGCTGCGTTGCGTTTGTGCGCCCCATAGCTTATCCGCAGGAACCTGAATCTCGCCCATTGTGTCCTTCTCAATACGATAATCCATTAATTGAACGACTCCTTTAATCAATTGTGTTTTCTCTTTTTTGACCCTGTTTCTGTTATAACGCTATTCCTGATCAGAATCAAGCAAAGCTCCCAAATCGGTTATAAGAACTGCGCTTTTACTTTTCGCTGCAGCGTACCGTTCTTCTCTTCGATTTCAATAAATACTGCTCTTTCATCCGGCTCATTGTTGGGTGCGTGCATGGCAAGCATAAGCTGTCCTTCCAATGAGCGGAATAACATCCCGTGTCCACCATCCTGCGGGAAAAGCGTCTCCTCATCCTGCGTCCATGGCCCTTCAATCGTTCCGCTGGCTGAACGGGCGATCCCAATAGCGTAGCCATTTTTCGAACCGCTTGACCAAAGCATAAGCAGCTCGCCTGCTTGATTACGATATAGATAAGGGCCGTCTGTAATATAGTTGTTATGATCATCGCCAAATGGAATGGCCCAAGCTGCTTCCGATGCGGAGAAAAGCGTGATCGGCTCTCCAGCCGCTTCCTTTAAATCTGCGGTCAATGGAATGGCGCACATTTTACCATCATTCACCTGCACCCATTCTTGGCAAAATACCATCCATGGAGTTCCATCCGCTTCGATATGCAGCGTACCGTCAAGACATTCCCACTCCAATGGAGTGACGGGCTTATCTGTAAGCGGGACAAAAGGCCCAAGAGGGCTTTCCGCTATTAAAACCTGTGTTGCGCGCCGCTTATCCTCTGACTTAAATGAAGCAAACATATAGTAGCTGTTATCGTAAACATACACTTCAGGCGCCCAAAAATGATGATCCGACCAAAAAGCTGGCGCTGGCCTGAAGGCTGGATAAGGCCCATCCCAATTCTCAAGATCGGTGCTTTTGTACGTATCGAACCCCGTCCCTGGAGCTGACCATACATTCTCATCCGTTGTACCATATAGGTAATAACATTTCTCTTGCTCATTTACGAGTATGTAAGGATCACGAATTCGAATTTGCTCTCGTTTCAGCATTGGCTGGATTTCCTCCTCTAAACTAGTCACGTAACTATGAGAAAATGATATCCCTTCTTATATTTCAAAAAAAAGAACCTGACAGAGGCAGCCTCCGTCAGGTATTTGATTAAAGTCCTTTTGCTTCGCGGTAAGCTGCGATATAAGCAGCGGCTTTCTTCTCAATGAGCGAGAAATCGCCCGTTTTTACAGCGTCCTTCGTTAGATCGGATCCGATACCGACCGCAACCGCGCCCGCTTTGATCCAGTCCTTTAGGTTGTCGAGCGATACGCCGCCGGTTGGCATAACGTTAGCCTGCGGCAACGGTCCTTTAATAGAAGGAATCACGCTTGGTGAATATAGATTTCCTGGGAACAGCTTCACGATATCAACGCCCAGCTCCAATGCCGTTTGAATTTCGTGAATGGTCATAGTACCCGGTAAAATAGGAACCGCATAGCGATTGCAAAGCTTGATCGTATCCGGATTAAGCGCTGGAGAAACGACATATTCCGCCCCTGCCAATATAGCAGCGCGTGCCGTTTCTGGATCTAGTACTGTGCCGACGCCGATAATAGCAAAGTTGTCAGCATCAGGTGATACGGAGCTTGAATACTCTTTGGATAATTGCTCGATAGCACGCAGCGCAAATGGCACAGTCATCGTAATTTCAATCGCTTTGATACCGCCCTTAATTGCACGGCGTGACATTTCCACAACTTCCTCAGGCGAGTCTGCACGCAATACCGCCACGACGCCGGCATCCGTCAACTGCTGAAGCACTCTCAGCTTTTTCATCTTTTAGTCCCTCATCCCATTATGTTCGTATTTGTTCGAAAATGTGTTATCTCTACCGCTCATTATATGTCGTTTCAGCTAAATCATCAATGGAACGTCCTACTTCGCGTAATCGATTTCAAGAAACTTTTCTACTTCTGTCACCCAACGTTCATTTACAAACTGCACATGCAGCGGATGCTCGTTATAAGCATCGTAATCAGCCTGATTCGCAAATTCCATTGCGAAGCCATGGCGGTAGTCATTTTTCCCGCTTACTTGCTTATACACTTGAAAGTTCTTTACAGACGGAATCGAAGTAAGAATCCGCTCTCCATCCTCCAAAAACTGCTGTTCCTCCGCAGAGCCTTGTTCATGCTTCAAGTTAAAAATGACGGAGTGCAATATCCAGTCTTTTGTTTGCGTTGTCATACGTTTCACTCCTTCTTCTCTATGAAATGGTTTTGTTCCTATAAAAATAACATAAACAAGCTGCTAAGTGGAACGCTTTTCGTTACAAAGCCTTCCATTTTTTGTTCTTGTTCCTTTTTCAAAATATACATTATTATTAGCTTGGTTCTATTAAATTCCGAAAATATAGTATTGGAATTTAGTAGCTTCTGCTCTATTATGTTTATGTTAACATTTATGACATGAGAGGAAGATTGGTAGAATGCAAGAAGGTCAGCTTAAGGGGAAAAAGGGTTTACGAAAGCTCGCTGTCTCATCATTGACTTTATTCGTGCTGTCGATGCCGTTTAACGGCATGTTCACAGCAGCAGCGGATGCAGGGTCCAGCGTGAAACTCAGAATCATGGAAACAACAGACATTCACACCAATCTTGTGCCGTACGATTATTACAAAGATGCCGTTTCCAATACGGTCGGATTTGCTAGAACTTCAAATCTGATTAAAGCGGCTAGAGCAGAATCAAAGAACACATTCCTTGTTGACAACGGTGACCTTATCCAAGGCACGCCGCTTGGCACTTACAAGGCTGTCGTAGCTCCAATTAAAGACAAAGAGATTCATCCCGTTTATAAGGCCATGAATCAACTTGACTACGACGTTGCTACCCTTGGCAACCATGAATTCAACTATGGATTAGATTATTTGGACAACGCTCTTAAAGGCGCCAATTTCCCTTATGTGAGCGCAAACGTATATATCGATGATAAGGACTCGAATCCGGATAACGATGTGAACCGCTTTGAGCCCTACAAAATTATTACGAAAAAAGTCGTTGATGAATCCGGTCAGGAGCAGACGCTGAAAATCGGTGTTATCGGCTTTGTACCTCCGCAAATTACACAGTGGGACAAAACTTGGCTTGAAGGTAAAGTCATTACGAAGGATATTGCCGCAACTGCTGAGAAATTTGTACCTAAAATGAGAGCGGAAGGCGCGGACATTATTATTGCTATGGCGCACACGGGCTTTAATGGCAACTCTCAAGCAAATACTAACGCTGAGGATGCTGTACTGCTTCTAAGCAAGGTGTCTGGTATTGATGCAATTACATTCTCTCATACTCATAAAGTATTCCCTGCAGTTGACGAGAAATCGCTCGACGCTTTATTTAAGGATGCTTCTGGCAAAGTATATGCAAGCGTTGACAATGCGAAGGGCACGATTAATGGAGTGCCTGCCGTACAAGCTGGATACGGCGGAAGCAATCTAGGAATTATCGATTTGTCGCTAGAGAAACAGGACGGCAAATGGAAAGTTGCTGGCTCCCAGTCCTCCACGAAAGCGATTTACGATAGCGCAGCGAAGAAACCGCTTGTTGAAATCGATCAAGCAATCATCGACGCCGTGAATGGTGATCACGAAGCAACGATTAAATACGCAAACAACCCTATCGGAACAACAACAGCGCCGATTCATAGCTATTTTGCGCTCGTACAAGACGACCCTTCTGTTCAGATCGTAACGAACGCACAGAAATGGTATGTTGAAAACTATATTAAGAAAAACCTGCCAGAATACAAGGACACGCCAATCTTGTCCGTAGGCGCTCCATTCAAAGCGGGACGCAATGGCGTTGAGGAATTCACAGAAATTAAAGCCGGCCCGCTCGCGATTAAGAGTGCAGGCGATCTCTATCTCTACGACAACACGCTTAAAGCGATCATGGTTAAGGGTTCTGTTGTGAAAGAATGGCTGGAAATGTCTGCTGGCAAATTCAATCAAATCGATCCAAGCAAATCGGAAGAGCAAGAACTGCTTAATCCTTCATTCCAAGTGTATAACTTTGACGTGATCGATGGCGTAACTTACCAAGTAGACGTTACTAAACCAGCTAAATATAAAGTTGATGGCACGATTAATGATGCAGCTTCCAGCCGGATCATTAAGTTAAACTACAAGGGTAAGCCGGTAGATCCAAATCAAGATTTCATCGTTATTACTAACAATTACCGTGCTGGCGGCGGCGGCAACTTCCCAGGCGTTAAAGGAAGCAAATATATTATTGACGCACCGGACGAAAACCGCCAAATCTTAATGGATTACATTAGCACGAATAAGCAAATTAACCCATCGATCGATAACAACTGGTCGATTGCTCCAGTTATGGGCGATGTAAAGGTTACATTCACTTCATCTCCAAAAGCGGCGGAGTATGCAAAAACAACGAACAACATCCGTTACTTGGATAAAGTCGATGAAAAGGGCTTCGGCATCTTCTCCCTCGACCTAAACAAGCTATTTACTGATGTACCAGCTTCTCACTGGGCTTCACCTGCCATTAATGAGCTGGTGGCAAAACAAATCGTTACAGGCAAAACGGATACCACTTTTGAGCCAAACACGAACGTTACCCGCGCGGAATTCGCGACACTGCTCGTGAAAGCTTTGAAATTGACTGCGAAAAGCAAAAGCTCGTTCACCGATGTTCCAGCGACTGCATGGTATGCGGAATCCGTTGCAGCGGCAAGCGAGAACGGCTTGGTTAACGGAGTTTCCAAAGGCAAATTTGCTCCAAACGACAAAATTACGCGTGAGCAAATGGCGGTAATGGCAAGCAACGCATTGAAACTTAAAGCAGGCAAAGAGACTATCGTAGCGGAAAGCAAAATAATGTCCGACGATGCTCAAATTAGTGCTTGGGCAAAAGCTGGCGTGAATATCGTCGTTGACCGCGGGGTTATGAACGGACGCGGCGAAGGCAAATTTGTCCCTAAAGCTTCATCGACTCGTGCGGAAGCGGCGAAAGTCGTTCATACGCTGATCAGCGATATTTCGGTACAATTGCTGGGCATTAACGATTTCCACGGACAATTGGATTACAAAAAAGATGTAAAAGATGCAGCGGGCAAAGTCGTGTCGACACTCGGAGGCGCGGATTATTTGGCCACATATTTGAAACAACGCGAAGCTTCGAATCCGAACACGCTGCTTGTGCATGCTGGCGATGCCGTTGGTGCTAGCGCACCGGTATCCGCGATGCTGCAGGATGAGCCGACGATCGATTTCTTGAACCGTCTCGGCTTCGATATCGGCACACTCGGCAACCATGAGTTTGACGCTGGCGCAGCTGAAGCACTCCGCTTAATCAACGGAGGCAAAAACCCGAAAACGGGCAAGGATTTCGCAGGTGCAAACTTCCCTTATGTCGCTGCAAACGTAGTGGATGCAAACGGCAAACCGCTGCTTGACGCCTACAAAGTACTTGAAGTTGGCGGAGTTAAAGTCGGTTTTATCGGGGTCGTAACGAATATTACGCCTTCTGTCGTAAAAGCTGAAAGCATTAAAGGTCTTAACTTTATCGAGCAAGCTCCAGCGGTTAACAAAGCAGTGAAAGAGCTGCAAGCGAAGGGCGTGCACACCATCGTTATTTTGGCGCATGATCCATTCGATGGCAAAGCCGACGCTCCAACTGGCGAAGTTGTCGATCTGGCTAACAACGTTGATGATGATGTAGACGTCATCTTCGCAGGCCACAACCATGGCGGCCTGAACAAAATGATCGACGGCAAGCTTGTCATTGAAGCCTTTTCTTATGGTACGGCATTCTCTGATGTGGATCTAGTTATCGATCGTGCAACGCATAATGTTATTTCCGCTAAAGGCGAAGTCGTTGAAGTGAAACGCGAAGGCGTTACGCCGGATGCAGAAATTGCACAAATGATCAAATCGTACCAAGAGCTGAACGCTCCAGTTATGAACGCACCGGTTACTAAAACGGATGCTGCCATTACACGTACAGCTAACGCTTCCGGCGAATCAGCGCTAGGAAACCTAATTGCCGATGGCATGCGCGAAGTAATGAAAGCGGACTTTGCATTCATGAATTCGGGCGGAATCCGTAATGAACTTCCACAAGGAAATGTCACTTACGGAAACATGTTCTCCGTACAGCCTTTCGGCAACGTGCTCATTAAGATGACGCTGACTGGCGCGCAAATGAAAGAGCTGATGAATCAGCAATGGGCAGGAACAAGCCCGAAGATTGGCCAAATTTCCGGTTTCACATATAAGTATGACGATAGCAAGCCAGACGGCCAAAAGATTGTTGAAATCAAGAAAGCCGATGGCACTGTTCTAGATGACGCAGCAGCCTATACGATTGTCGTGAACGATTTTATGGCAACAGGCGGCGACGGCTACACGGTGCTCTTGAAAGGAACAAACCGTGAGGCTGGCCCTGTAGATCTTGACGCTACGATCACATACATTAATGCGAAATCCACAGCCGGTACTATATCGGCAAAAATTGAAGGCCGCTTTACTAAAGTGAACTAATCACCTGTTAAAAGAAAATCCCCCTCGCCGAGGCTTCATTCGCACCGGTCGAGGGGGATTTTTTGTATACTAAAGTGAACAATGAAAAATAACTGAATCGTAAATAGAGAGGGGATTCATTGCATGGCTTCATCTAAGCGAGCAAAGAATGCAGCAGCACCTATTTTAGGAATGCGCCAATTAAATAGAGCTTTGCTTGAGCGGCAAATGCTGCTGCGAAGATCCAATATATCCGTGCTGGAGGCGATCCAGCATTTGGTTGCCATTCAGTCACAAGCGCCTAACCCGCCCTATTTTGCGTTATGGACACGGCTTGAGAACTTCCGACAGGAGCAGCTCTCTAGGCTCATCACGGAGCGTCAAGTCGTGCGCATTGCTCTCATGCGCTCTACGATTCATCTGGTCAGTGCGCGTGACGGTTTGGAATTGCGGCCCTTGCTTCAACCTGCTTTAGAAAAAGGCATGTTTAGTACATACGGTAAGATGCTGCAAAACGTAGACCTCGAAGCTATAAGTGAAGCAGGTCGCGCTTTAGTGGAGGAGCAGCCTCGCACATTCAACGAACTCGGCAATCTACTCGCGTTAGAGTGGCCTAATGTTGACCCCTCTGCCCTTAGCGCTGCCATTCGTACTCTCGTCCCGCTCGTCCAAATCCCGCCTCGCGGTGTATGGGGACTTAGTGGTCAAGCAACACATACATCTGCGGAAGCTTGGCTAGGTCAATCGCTTGCGAACTCTCCTTCCCTCGAGACGATGCTGCTGCGTTACCTTGGCGCCTTTGGCCCCGCAACCATTAAGGATATACAAGTTTGGTCTGGGCTAAGCAAGCTCCGCGAGACTATTGAACAGCTGCGTCCAAGCCTGCGTACCTTCTCCGACGAGAAGGGAAATGAGCTGTTTGATTTGCCGGATGCTCCCTTGCCGCCCGGCGACACGATAGCTCCGCCGCGTTTTCTATCCGAGTTCGATAATATGCTGCTCTCCTACTCTGACCGCAGCCGCATTTTGGAAGAAAAATATAAACCGCTCGTATTCACGATTAACGGCATTATTCGCTCTACATTTTTAATAGACGGATTCGTACGCGGCACGTGGAAGATAGAACAAAACAACGAAACCGCTGCACTCATCATTCAATCATTTGAGAAGTTAAGCCCAGCTGATCATGATGATTTAGTGGAAGAAGGCCAAAAGCTGCTCACATTCGCTGCAGGCAGCTCCCTCTCGCATGATATTCAGTTCATAGCGCTAAAATAAGTATGATCCGCAGCCTGTGCATCTGCTGCTTTTTTCGAAACCCGAGCTTTTCCGCTAAACGACCAATATGTTGCAATGCGAAGCAGTCGCTCAAATGGGCCATTTTTGAACCAGAACAGGATGAAGCTGGACACAACGGCTTGAACGGTATAAATGGCTATGCCAAGCAGTACGCCGTTAAGCACACCGATTTCTCCAAACCAACCGAACGCATATCCATAAAATATAGTGGTACAAATCACCGTCTGCATTAAATAGTTGGTCATGGACATTCGTCCAACCGATTCAAATGCCATGATGATATAGGATCGTTTAGATAAAAAGGACATGACGAACGCAAGACCAAAAATATACCCAAAGGCCAGCAATTGTCCGCCCAAACTCAATAATACGCCGCTCCAAGCCCACTCTGGTTGAGGCACTGCCACGCCTTTCGATAATAGACCCAGCGGCAGCAAAATACCGCCGATCCACGCATATCTGCGTCTCTCTCGCTTCGGATTATGGAACCATTGCTTATTCGCAGCTGCAATTCCAAACAAAAACATTGGCAGCAGCATAAATGGCATCATAACTACAAGCACCGCCATGACTGCCGCAGGTATTTCTAATGGATCCTCATCTTGGCGGAAGTTCATAATTTCTTGATAGGTCCCTTCCCCGTACACCATTTTGGATTCTACCACATATTCCTGCATGCGAGCTTTCTCTTCTGGTTTATCCTTCTCCATTCCGAAGCTTATGCCCGCCATTAAGACACTCAAAATTACTCCCCATATCATAAGCGTCTTTGGCTTCTGTTTGATAAACAACAATAAGCAAAAACCGGCGATCCCATATGCAAGTAGAATATCGCCCTCCCAAAGGAGCATGCTATGCAAAAGCCCAAGTCCTATTAGCATAAAAAAGCGCCGTACCATATACCTCGCCGGCTTGAGCCCCTTGGCCACTAGTCCTTCGCGCAGCTTAAAGAGACTGTAGCCGAACAAAAACATAAAGATTGGCATAAAGCTGCCTTCCACCGCTACCTTGAGAACTTGATGCGTTACCTCATCTGTAGGAGTAGGATTAAATAGCTGCATTTCCTCTTTCCCATAAATGCCATATTGAAAAATAAGCATGTTCGCCAGCAGGATGCCAAGCAAGCAGAACCCTCTAATCGCATCAATAACGCGAATTCGCTGTCCCATTTCATTTTGATTTATCATTCCCATCACCTCTTACCCCATCATAAAGATTCCAATTGAACAGCGAACAAACGGAATCATAACAGCAGCTTAATTTTTTTCAATTTTGTTCAACAGATGTTAAGGTTGGTGTGCTAGCATAAAACGGGGTGATGAACATGAACAAAATTGTCATAGTGGAAGATGAACCTTCTATTGTAAAAATGCTGCAGCTGGTGCTCCAAAAGGAAGGCTTCCAGCATATCCATACGGCAGGAACCTGCCAAGAAGCTCTCGATACGATCGCTCGATACGGAGCCGATATCGTGCTGCTGGATGTGATGCTGCCCGACGGCAGCGGATTTGAGCTTTGCTCAAAAATTAGACAGCTGGGCAATCCGCATATCTTATTTTTAACCGCCAAAGCATCCGATCTCGATATTCTGACCGGATTTGCGATGGGCGGCGATGACTATATCACAAAACCATTTAATCCATTGGAGATTGCAGCTCGCATTAAAGCAAGGCTGCGCCGCATGGAAGAGGCGGAATCACTTCCACCGCATTCAACATTTGCTCCATCCGTATCTGCTGCCACTGCCCCTCATCTAACCTACCGTTATGGCCGTTTTCAGTTAAATGAAGCAGCTGGGGAATTATTAGTAGATAATCAGCCCGTATCATGCCCTGCACAGGTTTTTCAGCTGTTGCTGTATTTCTGCAAAAACCCCGGCATCGTCTTCTCGAAAGGTCAGCTTTATGAAGCGGTATGGGGCATTGACGGATTAGGGGACGACAACACGGTTATGGTTCACATCAGGCGAATTCGCGAAAGAATTGAATATGATCCCAGTATGCCGACGCATCTGCTTACCGTTCGTGGTCTCGGCTACAAATTAGTTAAGGAGCCTGTAAGCCTATGAAGGTTCAACGCCGAATGGCCTTTCATTTTACATATCAGCTCGTCGTGTATTCCATTCTCATATTCGTTGCGATGATCGTGCTGTTTCTTGTCCTTATTAATAGAATTACGAACGAGGATCTCAAACGGAACTTTCCCGCCGGCGCGCTTAGTTCCATTGTCGCGGAAACCGACTATTCGAAAAAAGAGATTAAGATGTCGACGCACTGGAAGGAGCTCATTGAAGAGCGTGATATGTGGCTGCAAGTCGTGAACGCCAAAGGGCAGGTTATTTATTCGGTCCATACGCCGAAAGAGCAGCCGACTTCTTATTCGATTACGCAGCTTATAGCCATCCAGCAATCCGAAAAATCCGGTATCTATACCGTCGATAACGAGCTCGATCTGACGTATTCTACTCCGCTGCTCTTTCTTCTTGGTTACAAAAATCCGCAGCAAGAGAAGCTGACTGCATGGTATATGGCATACCATCAGAATGGTCTAGTAAATGAGGCATATAAGAATGACCTGCTCACCGAGCTAAGGAAAACAAACAGCTTTTTGCTAATCGTAGACCAAGCTGGCCAAAGTGTTCAAACAATTGGAGACCAGACTTCTGCTATCGATGTATATGAGCCGCTGGAAGTGCTGACTATGCAGCAAAAGCCTGGTGATTATGATACGAACATCTTTGTGTACCAGCCTGAAAATAGTGATATGACTTGGATTTTGCACACACCAAACGAACGAATAACATATACGAAGCAGCCCATCCTATCGGAAGCTATACGCATCTTCATTTGGATAGGAGGCTCGTTACTTCTCCTTTCACTAGCTATCTCGTTTTGGCACGGGTATCGATACGGTCAGCCGCTCATCCTATTCGCCGGTTGGTTCGAGCGGATGGGCAATGGACGGTATGACGAGGTGCTTACGCCAAAGGATCGCAAAAAGGTATTCCGTCGCACCGGCAAGCTGCGCATTCGCTACCGCCTTTACCGGGAAGTGATTGCGGCTTTCTACCAAATGGCCGAGCGGCTGGCGCAAACGGAGAAGGATCGGCGCCAGCTTGAGAAAACGAGAGAGGAATGGATGACTGGCATTTCGCATGATTTGCGCACGCCGCTCTCCACCATTCAAGGCTACGGCTATATATTGGAAAGCTCCCCTGCGCAGTGGAGTGATGAAGAGCTTCAGGACATGGGCAAAATGATTCGCGAAAAAAGCAGCTATATGCTGGAGCTTATGAATGACTTTTCGCATATTTATCAAATAAAACATGGAACCGTTCATATGGATCGACATGAATTTGAGCTCGGCGAGCTGGTTAGACGCTCAGTACTCAAATATGTGAACGATGCTACGCTTGCCGAGGTCGACTTCCTTTATGAGGGAGACGAGCTGCCTGTCAGCCTTTATGGCAATCCGAAGTGGATACAGCGGCTAATGGATAATCTGCTGTCGAACGCCGTGAAACATAATCCTACAGGCATAACTATTACGGTAACCTGCGGCATGCTGAATGATGATGCCTACATCCGCGTTTCCGACAACGGAAGAGGCATGGATGAGGCCACTGTCAACAAGCTGTTCGAAAGGTATTACCGCGGGACGAATACAGAAGAATCAAGCAGCGGTACTGGCCTTGGCATGAGCATCGCCAAAATGATCGTAGAAGCACATCAAGGCCGAATCGAGGTGCGCTCTGCGATTGGCGAAGGCACCTCGATCAGTATTTATTTTCCAAGCGATTGATCCGCTCGTTTGGGCTGTGAGGGAGCCTCTGCTGGCTCCCTTCTTTATTTTCCAGACATACCCGCTGCCCTCAAGCAGCGGTCCATACGCTCAAGCGCTTCGTTTAGCCTTGATACAGAGGATGCATAGGAGCAGCGAATGAAGCCCTCTCCTCCAAGGCCGAACACATGCCCAGGCACTGTAGCAACACTGGCATCAAACAATAGCTTTTGCGCAAATGCATCGGAAGTAAGTCCCGTATGCGCAATAGAAGGGAAAGCATAAAACGCGCCCAGCGGCTCATGGCAGGGTAGACCAATTTCCCTTAGGCCCTTAACAAACATCCGTCTGCGCTGCGCATAAGCCTCAATCATCCTGTCCTTTTCCTCTAAGCCATTGCGAAGTGATTCGATCGCCGCAACCTGCCCAATAATTGGTGCGCACATGACGGTATACTGATGAATTTTGAGCATCGCTGCAATCAGCTCCGGATGACCGCAAGCATAACCGATTCTCCACCCTGTCATTGCAAAAGCTTTGGAGAAGCCGCTAATAAGCAGCGTTCTGTCCCGCATGCCTGGCAGTGAAGCGAAGCTTACATGTTTCGCATCGTAGGTCAGCTCCGCATAAATTTCATCGGATATAACGATTATATTATTTTCTTCCACGACCTTAGCAACAGGAAGCCACTCTTCATAGGTCATGATAGCCCCTGTCGGGTTGTTCGGATAGTTTAAAATAAGCACCTTCGAGTGCGGAGTAATGACGGCTTTCAGGGCTTCTGCTGTTAGTTTGAAATGATCCTCAGCGAACGTTTCAACCTCAATGACCTTGCCGCCATTTAACTGCGCGATCGGCGCATAGGCAATATAGCTAGGAACAGGAACAATAATTTCATCCTCTGGCGATATTAACGCCCGCAGTGCAAGATCAATGGCTTCACTGCCTCCAACGGTAACAAGCACTTCATTCGATGGTTCGTATTTCACTTGGAACCCATTGTATAAATAATTGGCGATCTCTTCTCTAAGCTCAATAAGCCCTGCATTTGAAGTGTAGGAGGTTTTGCCCTGCTCTAGCGCACGGACGCAAGCCGCTCTTACATGCTCAGGCGTAACGAAGTCAGGCTCTCCAACGCCAAGCGAAATAATATCCTTATTGCCTTCAGCCAAGCTAAAAAATTTACGAATGCCCGAAGGCGGAATTTGCTGCACCATTGGTGAAATCATTTTGCTCATCGACCAAGTCTCCATTACTTTTCCTCCTAAAATATGGATAAAAAACAAAAAAAGAGACCCATCCCTATAAAGGGACGAGTCTCTACCCGTGTTACCACCCTAGTTTCACGCCAAAAGCGCGACACTCTGCTCATGTATCTAGCAATACATGTTCCCGTTAACGCTGGAAATGCGGCAGAGCTTACTCTCGTTCAGCCTGCTTCTCGGAGATGGCTTTCCGCTACTACCCGAACGTTGGTTTTCAGCTGCCCCAACTCTCTGTTCGATCAGGCCCATAACGTACTCTTTCTCGTCATCGAATGTAAAAGCTATTTAACTTGCCATATGTGTTCATCAGTGATCTTAAAATTTTACCAATCGTACCATCAAAAACTCGGATACGCAATACCCATTTTTTAACGGATTGAAATCGATTCATTCATAGTTTAAAACTATAAAGTATATTCATATTATATATTTCCATTATGAAATAATCATCTATAACATACTGTTTAACTCAAGTGAAAATGAAAAATCAGCACTCAGCCCAATATTCGAGGAGGAATTATTGTGAATGAAAATGTGAAAAAACAGTTTGATGCTGTCGCGCCTGAATATGACCGTCAGCGCCGCCAACTGATCCCCTGCTTTGATGATTTTTACAGCATAGCAACCGACTTGGTTCACTGTGATAGCGATGCCCCGCGTATACTCGACTTAGGTGCCGGAACAGGGCTTTTCTCGTCTATGATTCGCAACAAATACCCAAATGCCAATCTTACTCTTATCGATTTGAGCGAAGAAATGCTAAAGGAGGCGCAATCTCGCTTCGGAGCTGACCCATTAGTCAGCTATATAGCTGCTGATTACTCAATCTATCCTTATACGGAAAAATACGATGCCATCATCTCCTCCTTGTCCATCCATCACTTATCGCATCCAGCAAAACGCGACTTATTTCATACTGTTCATCAGCTTTTAAAAGAAGGCGGCAGCTTCGTTAATGCTGATCAAGCAGCGGGTACAACCGCTTATTGGAATCAATATTATATGTCGCAATGGACAACAGCCATCCGGCAAAGCGGGTTAACCACAGGTGCAATCGAAGCGGCCATCCAGCGCCGAAGCGTCGACATTAATGCCACTGTAGAGGATCAGCTTAGATGGCTGAGTGAGGCTGGTTTTGTTCATTCCGACTGCGTATATAAAAATAATGGCTTCGCTGTTTTTGCAGCATTTAAACGTAAATCCCATTTCGAACTGAATGGGACAAAAACACAATAATTACAAATTGCTTGCATTCCCTTTAATTCCTAGTATAATACTAGGTATATAAACAAAACGGAGATTGGAGCTGACCAGCATGACTTATTCCGAGAAACAAATTGCAGCAAAATGGGTTGATGATTATTTAGATCTTTATAACTTTGCTGTAATGATCGGAGATGCAGAGTGGCAGCAACAAATCCTTCAAAACCTGCGCTCCAAAGATAACCATATCCGCCTTGAAATCGAGCATGGCATTCGTGTTGATCTATGGCTTCGCTTCGATCAAATCAATCGTAAAATGCTTGATATTTACGAGCAGCTTCGGAATGCACATAATTCGGAGCAGCAGATTCAGCTAAGAGAAAAGGTTTGGGAGTTTAAGCTTCAACGGGTTATGATTGCCAGCAAGCTGAAAGCCCACTATGCGTTATAAGGCGAAGGTTCGAGGCGCAATTGTGAAGGTCTAGAAATAAAAAAAAGCCTGCATGCAGTTGGCTGCTCTGCTTAGCTATGTAGGAAAAAACGATATACGACGGCATGCCGCGAACAGCTCTGCCGATTATACTAACCTCTATGAATGGTCAGATTCATAGATGATTACATCGATACTTGCTCCATGTCACGCATCATTTGCATCATCATCGTGGACATTTCGTCACATTCCTGCATCTTCATCATCATCATGTTCATATCCATGTTGTCCATCATTTTCATTTCCATCATCATGTCCATCATCATCTTCATGGATTTCATCTTGCACATCATTTCATCCATGCACATGTTCATCATCATTTGCATTGCCATCTTTTCCATTACCGTTCACCTCCCAAAAGTTTCCTATACAGAAGATACTACAGCCTTGAATTAATTTCAAGGTTTTTTTACATTTATTATTGATTTTTCAAAATAAAATGTGATATAAATAAAGATTACTCTTTTATATCTTATTACTCCGCTTGGAATTATCGCGTTGCTAGGAAAAATAATTTTAAAATAAAAAGGCAGTTAAGGAGGCTGAAATAATCCTCAATTAACTGCCTTTCCCTATTTCATTTTTTATTCAGCTGCTCCCTGCTCAGGTTCCGCCTTTTCCTTATGCGCCTCAATAAAGCTTTGTGTATCATACAGCATTCCTGCCGCTTCAGCACGGGTTAAAACATGCGCTGGATCAAAGTTGCCCTTCTCATCTAGAGACGCAATCTTGTATAGCAGTGAACGCTGAATGGTTCCTTGATACGCCGTCGTAATATCCTTTTCGTCTTGGATATTAATAAACATTTTGATCGTCGGATATTGACCGGTAAGTTCTAACGCTTGAACAAGATAATGCGTGAACTGTTCTTTCGTAAGTGGCGCTTGCGGATCAATATCAGCCGGGATGTCCAAACCGTTGTAGTGTGCAATGATGAAATCCTCCGCGTACCACGCATCGTTTTTCACCTTTGTATAGAAACCATCAGCGGTAGGCGCACTAGAAAAATCAATGGCTGCTAGGCTAATTTGCGTCGTTCTCACGATCAAAGAAATGCCTTGTGCTGCCGTCAAATTATCCTCTGGATGGAATGCCGTATCGCTCACTCCTTTAATAATTCCTTGCTGCTGCAAAGCTTCAATCTTTGCTTTGCTGCCAATGTTTGCGATATCGCCAAATGGAGCCGCCGCGAAGGCTTGTGCTGCAATAGATGTAGAAAGCATGACCGCGACTGCTGTTATGGCTAAACTCCGTCGTTTCCTCATGGTCGTTCACCTCTCCTATAACATGATGTCCATTCTCTTATTCGAACGACCATAAGACAAGAAAGGTTGCAGTTATCCAGCATGAGAGCTTATTTTGCTGCTCGTGCCCACTTCTCTGCGCAGCCGCGCAAACAACAAGAAGAAGCCAACAATCCCGAGCGCAGCCATGACGCTGCATAATTGATACATCGCCTGCGGACCCATTTGCTCAAACACCCAGCCTCCGAGAAAGCCCGCCGCAATACCTGACAAGCCTCCCCAAGTAAGGGCATAAAGCGCTTGTCCGGATGCTCTGAATTCAGCAGGCACAAGCTGTACGGCCAGCTGCGTGCCAATATAATAGTAGCCGCCAAATGTTAAGCAGTGCAGCACTTGGATATAAATAATTTGCTGAGCAGTGTCTGCGTTTGACATCAGGAACCAGCGCAAGGCGAACAGGATGCTGATGACAACGAGGCATAATACCATCGTTTTTGTATTTTTTTTCAAATACCGATCAAGCAGCAAGAAGACTGGAATTTCAAATATGGATGACCAGAAGGCCGACCAACCGATTAAGGAAGCCTCTCCGCCCAATTCCTTAATATACAGCGGGATAAATGTCGTATTCATAGAGTTAGGAATGGAGATCACTAGACCTATGATTAAGAACAACAAGAAGGAACGGTTCACGAACATCGAACGGTAATTAACTTTGCCGGCAGGGGCTGCACCCTTCGCCTCGCCCTTTGGCAGCGTAAACGCAAAAGCAAGCGAGATAAGCATCATGACCGAATAAATAATCCAGAGACGCTCAATGCCAATTTGCCCGATCACAGGACCAGCCACCAAAGCGATAAACGCCCAGCCGAGCGAGCCGAACAACCGAAAAGCGCCAAATTTATGGCTCGTTCCTTCAATGCTGTTCAGAATGAGACTGTTGCTCTGTGAAAATAAAGGCATTTGAAAAAAGAAAAAGAACAGCATACAGGCATAAATGATCGTATACGATTGATATAAAAAGACGAGCTGCATGACAAGCATGCTGCCAATAAGCATCACGATCAGAATTAGCCTGACATTGCGGAATCGATCGCTCAAATAACCCCATAGCGGGTTCGCGATGATGGAAACAATCGGGCCGCCGGCCATTAACGCACCAATCTCAAGCGTAGACATTCCAATGGATTGCAAATAAACAACAAAAAACGTACTGTAGACGGCAATCGCGCCATATACAAAAAAGTTAAACGCTTTAATTAAATGAAATGTACGATTCTGATTCTGATTCATATCCAAGTCCCTCGTCTTGCTCTTTAGCTTAGCACTTCTTTAAAGCTCTACAGCAGAAGTACGTGCGCGTACAATAACTTCGTCCGCGCTAACCTCACGTCCAAGCTCCTCTGACATATAAATGCCTTCGCTAATGAGCATCGTATTCAGCGCGATTTCCGCTGTTGGCAGTAGTGGCACTCTGCCTTGCAGAGCTGCGATCCAGTGATGCTGAGATGAGCTGTAGGCATCCTCATTCTCATATAAGCGATTCCTGCGCAGGTCCATCATATCAAGGTCCAGCGTACTGTCCATATCCATATCACAAACCGTGTTATGGAAGCTGAAGGACTGAGCCCCCGGTCCTGTCTGCTCGTTCGGCAAGCGTACGCCACCCTTGGAACCAGCGATACTGCTGCCCTCGAAGCCGCCAAGATGAACAGCCCACGCTTCTACGATATCAAGCGTCAAACCACCGCTGAACCGAATCAAGCCTGTAGCCAGCTCCTCTACATCAAAGCCGCTTTGTTCCCTTCTCTCTTGCAGCATATCCGTCTCTTGATAAACTTTCCCTGAAATTCTTTCAACCTGCGGGTTGCCTAATAAATAGAGCAGCTGTGCAATGTGATAGACGCCCATGTCGAGCAGCGCGCCGCCTGCCGCTGTTTCCTTGCGCGTAAAATAAGGCGTGCCATAACCATCAACAAACGGTCGATTTCTTCGGCGAAAGCCTGACGAGCGGGCATGGTACAGCTTGCCCAGCATGCCGCCATCAATTAATGTTTTGGCAGCTTTCGTATCTTTACCATATAACGTGTAGAGCTGCACATGCAATTGTTTTCCACATAGCTTCGCAGCATCGACCATAGCCTTGCCATCTGAATAGGTTCCTGCAATCGGCTTCTCACAATAGACATGAAGGCCCGCCTGCAGCGCTGCGATCGTTACCGGTGCATGGAAATTGTTGTGCAGGCACACGTCGACCGCGTCCAAATCATCACGCTTCAGCAGCTCTCTAAAATCAGAGTAGGCATGAGGGATATCATAATGCTCAGCAACTCGTTTAGCTTCTGCTTCATTTAAGTCGCATACAGCAACAAGCTCAGCGCCAGCGATATTTTTATACTTTTCGATATGCATTTTTCCAATTTGTCCTACGCCTATAATGCCAATTCGTATTTTATTCATAGTGCTGAGCCCCTCTGCCTGATTGTTGATCCGCCTCGATCAGAAGCTTCTTCACCTTCGTAATAAGCAGCTCCGTTTCTACGTATTGATTTTTTGGCGCATTATATTCTACTCCCCAATATCCCTTGTACCCTGATTCTTGCAGCATATGGATCGTCTCCAAAGCATGAGTACCGTCAGCAGTTTCTTCGTCAAAATGGGTATGATACGCCCAAGGCGCAACGATGCTGTCTCCTTCTGCTTGATTCTCCTTCCAACGGCCTAAATGAACAAGAAAACCAAAGGCTGGATGATCAACTGCCTCTGCGAGACGTTTCATCTCATTCGGATTTAGTGATGCACCCATATGGTTCTCTGGTCCAATTAGAAAGCCATGGTCAGCCGCATATTGGGAAAACTCCTGGTATCTTTTTACCGTATATTCAAATTGCTCGTCGCTCATTGCTTCCCAGTCCTCGTAGCTGCCTCCCGTATCAATCCGGACGGTTTCCGCACCTAAAATAACGGAAGCTTTCAAATGAAGGAGAGCATTATCATACAAATGCTGTCTCATTTCCTTGTCTGGGTCCCACAAATGAGCACCATCGATCGCAAAATTAACGACCCGCATTTCTTTTTCATCGAGCGCCTCACGTATTTTGCGAATATAGCTTTCCTCGGCCAGCTTCATAATAGGCTTGCTGCTGCGATCTATAAAAAAGCCATTCCACAAATCGACCACATCCATCCGATACCGGTATTTCACCGTTTCCAAATATCCGAAAATATCCATTTTCCCTTCTAAATATGTGTTGTTGAATGAATAACCTCCGATTGAAATGTTCATTGATTGGTCCTCCTATAAGTGAATAGATTTGCGAGCATACCCCCATTATAAACCTCGTTCAAAAAAGACCATGGTGCACTTTCTTCTTATAGTGGGGTAAATTTCTACTATTTCCTTATTAAAAGAAGGAGAATTGGATTTAGGTGGTAATTTTTCTATCTTTACAAATTCGATACAATTTCTAAATATTGGGATGATAATTCATTGTTATGATCAGGTAGAAATAAACGATTCATTACAAAATGTATTGATCTAGCGCTGCCTGGGAGGGATCAAGCCAACCGTATATACTGACCGAGTATGCCTTGGATTGTATTAATAAAAAAAAATACCCATTTGAGAAAGGTGACCCAATTCCATGCAAATGAAAAAAGCAATGGCAATCTCGATGATCGCAGCAGCAATTAGCGCTTCAGCAGTTACTCCGGTATTCGCACAAACCGCTTCAGTAAAGCAAGCTGCACAAATTAGCACAGCAAGCTTTCTAGTAAATGCTAATCCAGTAACCGTTCGTACCGTTGTAGACGGCGGCGTTACACTCGCTTCTGTTCGGGACATGACAAACGCGATCGGCGCGACTCTTCACATCAACAGCGATCATACGGTAGTTGTAAAGTTTGGCGACAAAACGCTGAAGCTAAAAATCGCTGCAAAAACAATTAACATAAACGGTGTTGCAACTGCACTTCAGCATCCAGCTATTGAAGTGGCTTACTCCACTTTCATCGAGCCTACTGCATTCGTTGAGGCACTTGGCGGCACTTACGAAGACAACAACATACATACGGTTCAATTGCTTGATAGCGCTGAGCATGCAATCTGGGTTAACTCCAAACAGCTTATCGTATCGAACACGGCTGGCGAAGGCCGCGAAGATTTCTTAGTTGATGCTGTTACAGGAAAATATGAGCTGCTTCTAGCATCCTCTGACACTTCCGATCTTATTTTGTCTCCTGATGGCAAAAGTGTAGCTTACTCCGATGCAAACGGTGCGGTATTCACAATCGATCTGAGCACAAAACAAGCGAAACAAGTAAGTACGGACAACTCGATCAAAAATGAGCTTCAATGGTCAAAAGACGGTTCTTCCATCTTCTTCTTACAAGGCGACAAAAGCTCTGTCATCGCTAAGCTTGCTATAGCTGACGGTAAAGTATCCAAAGTATTGGAAGATAAAGTAGATTACAAGGCAAACCTTGAAGTATCTGCAGACGGCACTAAATTCGCTTTCTACGTCTTCAAGCAGCCGAAAGTAACGGCAGACAGCAGCAAAGACGTTGAGCTTGATGATGTTGCTATTGACGCAACAGGCACTGAGCCGCAAATCTACTTCTATAATTCTACAGTTGGTGATAATAAACCTGTACAGCTGACAAAAGAAGCAACGGATAAAGTTTTCCTTAAGCTGGCAGCAGACGGCTCCAAAGTAAGCTATGTTAGCGTAAGCTCAGACGAAGCAAGCGTTGGTCAGCTCGTAACGGTGGACAATACAGGCAAAGCAAGCACGCCTCTCTTCGCTGACAAAGACGTTTACCAATTAGTTCAAGGCGGAAGCAAGCTCTATCTGCTTACAGCTGACGGAAACAGCACTAACGCAATCTACGAGATTGACAGTGCTACAGGTACGAACAAACTTGTGCAAACCGTATCGGACAGCGCAACAGAATTAGTCGTATCGGACAGCTCCGATTTCGCAGCACTTATTGATGGTCAATTGGCAGTATCCGTTCAAGGCAAATGGAAAAACATCACAAACTAATTAATGGAGGTCATTCCTAATGAAATGGTTTAAACAATTAACAATCGCAGCGCTTATCGCTGTTATCGGCTTCAGTTCCGTTCCTGCATCAACACCTACGGCTACCGCAGCTAGCAAGCTTAGCGGCAAAATCGTCATCAACGGCTCCTCTGCTCTTCTGCCGTTGACACTTCAAGCATCAAGCGAGTTCAAAAAATTGAATCCAAAAGTAAAAATCTCAGCTTCCGCAGCTGGATCGATTACTGGACCGCAAGCTGTTCGCAAAGGCATCGCAGACATCGGAGCAGTTGACTGGGACGCATCCAAAGATGTTCCAGGCTTCAAAAAATTCGAAGGCCAAGTTGCACATAAAGTAGCTATCATTCCTTTCGCAGCTGTTGTTAACAAAAACGTAACTGCAACAAACCTAACGACTAAAGACTTGCAAGGCATCTTCTCCGGTAAAATCAAAAACTGGAAAGAAGTTGGCGGCAAGGATGCTGATATCATCGTTGTAAACCGTACTTTCGGTTCTGGTACTCGTGTTAACTTCCAAGACAAAGCGCTTGATGGAACAGATTTCATGAGCAAAGGCGACAATTACAAAGAAGTAAAAACAAGCGGCGACATGAAGTCCGCAATTGAAACAACACCAAACGCTATTGGTTACATGGACCTTGCTTATGTAACAGACAAAATGACTGCTGTAAAAATCAACAACATCGAACCAACTGAAGCTAACGTAATTAACGGGAAATACAATGTATGGGGCTATGGCTACTATATGACAAAAGGCGAGCCAACTGGCGCTACAAAGGAATTTATTAAATACGTACAAAGCACAAAATTCCAAAATGGTTCGCTTAAAAAGCTTAAATTCATTCCGATCTCAGCTATTAAATAGTTAAAAACAAGAGGAGCGGTCGGCTTGCGCACAAGAGCGCTTAAGTCGATCGTTCTTTTCTTTCATCGCATGAATCATTATCCCCATTTATATTTTATTGCGAAACATGCTTAGCTGCTCCAATAACAGCTAGGGCGGGTTTCGCACAGAGGAGCCTATAATTTATGTTGGAGTCCACTCATGCTGCAAGGCAGCCGCGTCTCTCTTCTGAGCTCGGCAGCGCGATCTTGACTGGCAGCAGCAAGCCGTTTGACCGGAGATCGCGCTTGTTTTTCACGAATCGTATGTTTCGTTACTTGTGCATAGCAGCAGCCGGTTTTGTTTGTCTCATCCTCTTACTCATATTGCTGCTTATGTTCCGTACCGGAGTTTTGACATTCGGCAACATTTCACTAGCAGATTTCTTCTTTTCCACGGAATGGAATCCCGAAAATGAGCAATACGGCGCGCTTATTTTCATATTCGGCACCTTTGCCCTGACCGCTTTGACGCTATTAATCTGCGTCCCTATTTCCTTAATCATTGCAGTATTTCTGTCTGTCTTTGTACCGCCGTGGCTAAAAAACATGCTCCGTCCGGTTCTTGACCTGCTCGTCGGAATTCCGTCCGTCGTTTATGGCTATTTAGGCTTGACCGTTCTTATTCCTCTGATTCGAAATGTTACCGGAAGCGGAATGGGCGATGGGCTGCTTGCGGCAGCGCTCGTGCTCACAATTATGGTTCTACCTACTGTAAGCCGTATAAGTGATGACGCGATTAGCGCTGTACCAGCCAAATTCAGCGACGCTTCCTATGCGCTAGGCGCTACTCGTTTTCAAACCGTATGGAGAGTACTGCTTCCTTCGGCCAAAAGCGGAATCATGTATGCCGTCATTCTCGGTATGGCGCGTGCAGTCGGCGAGACGATGGCTGTCGTTATGGTTATTGGCAATACGCCTCAACTGGCAGACAGCTTGCTCAAGCCAACCTCCGTTCTTACGAGCAACATCGTTATGCAAATTTCGAATGTTCCTTTTGATTCCACTTGGAACTATGCGCTCTACTTAATGGGCTTCTTGCTCCTCGTTATTTCGCTGCTTATGATCGTTGCCATTCGCTGGCTTCAAAGAAAGGGGTCGCAAGTATGAAACAAGCTTTAGATGTGAATCCATTAGCAAACCCCTTTAGCAGCAAAAAAGGACTTAATCGCTTTAAAGATCGCTTGTTTACAGGTATTGTTTGGTCGTTAGGCATTTTAATCATCGCTTTTATTTTTGGCCTTCTTTTTCTAATTCTTCAGGACGGTCTTCCAAAAATAACATGGGATTTCATATTCGGCTTGCCGAGCGAAATTGAAGAAGGCGGCGGTATCGGCCCTACTCTGCTTAACTCCTTTTACATCTTATTTATCTCTTTGCTCATCTCTATTCCGCTCGGAATGGCAGCTGGCATTTATTTGGCCGAATTTGCACCTGACAATAAGCTCATCGGCTTCGTACGCATTTGCGTGGAAGGACTCGCTTCCGTGCCGTCTATCATTTTCGGCTTGTTCGGTATCGCTCTATTCGTTGAATACTTCGAGATTGGCTTGACCATCCTTGGCGGTGCAGTCAGTCTAGCTTTTCTTAACTTGCCTGTACTAACCCGCGTAACAGAGGAGTCCATTCGTGCAGTACCGAAAGAGCTGAAGAGCGCTTCCTTTGCACTTGGCGGTACGCATTTGCAGACTATTACTCGTGCACTTATTCCAGCTGCGCTTAACGGCATCATTACAGGGATCTGCCTTGTTGCCGGCCGCGCATTCGGCGAAAGCGCCGTAATCATCCTAACTGCTGGTGTTACGACATCTGGTGAAATGTGGGATTTCAGTCTCTTCTCGCCAGGTGCTACACTTGCCGTTCATCTGTGGTATGTACAATCCGAAGCCATTGTTGGCGACGCTCAGGAGATTGCTCAAAAAGCGGCAGCCGTGCTCGTATTCGTTGTCCTGCTGATCAACTTAGTGTTCCGTATCCCGCTTTGGCTGAATTCCCGCCGTATGAAACGCTCTTAAAAACTAAGCGGCTCAAGCTAAAACGCCTACGGCGTCCTTTGACGGAGAAATATAAGCCTTCTATAAATATCAAACTTATAAATTCTTATATTTAAACAAATAAGTGATCGAGCAACTCCAGTCTTAGCCCTCCCCCGGCCTAGGCTGGAGTTTCTTATTTGGAAAATTACTGTAAAAAAGGTTACTATCCGCAAAGCCATACGCTATAATTAATGAGTATGCACATGACTAGAGATAAGGCGGTGCTGCCACTATGGCGAATTTACCTAAGCTTACGATTGCAAAATCAAATCTTGAAAGATGGCATGATGGAATATCGGTTCTACTCCTGCTCTCGTCCGTCATCTATTTGATTGTAAAATGGCCTGATCTTCCGCAGACGATTGCCATTCACTTTAACGGGAGAGGCGAGGCTGACGGATGGGGAAGCAAAGCAGCACTCGTCATTTTACCGATAATCTCATTCCTATTATTTGCTGGGCTTGCGCTTTTACGCAAAATTCCACATGAATTCAATTACATGACCACCATTACAGAGCAAAATGCTCCATACCAATACAAAACCTCCATCCTTCTGCTAAGCTGGATCAAGCTTGAAATTGTAGCCTTATTCGCTTATGTGCAATGGGCTGCCATTCAAGTAGCTTCCGGAGGCGCCTCTAAGCTTGGCATATGGCTGCTTCCTGTGATCCTCGTCATTCTTATTGGCACGATTGTCTTTTATGTGATGAAATCAAAAAAATAAACCTGCTGCGGCGTTCTACCATATTGTAGTTTCCATCTGGATAACTTTTTCTGATAGAATGAATAACACAGGCTATCTATCGGAGGTTAAGATTTTGGACTACATTATATTGGATATTGAATTTAACGGACGAAAATTTGCAAGCGAATTACCTATGGAGGTTATTGAAATTGGCGCGGTTCGTCTCAATAGTTCACTTGAACAGGTAGATGAATTTTCCGCATTGATCAAACCGATCTATTTCTCCAAGCTGAACAGCTTCATTAAGAAAAAAACAGGCATTCCACAGGAAGACATCGACGTAGCAAGCCGTTTTCCGAAAGTAATAGGCGATTTCACCACATGGCTGAAGAAAAGCGACTCCTTCCTGCTGTTCACTTGGGGCGGCGAGGATTTGAAGAGAATCGTCTATGATACGCGCATGCATAAGCTCGATGACAGCTTCTGGATGGCTGCCGATTATTTTGACCTTTTGAAGGGTTACATTCGCTATAAGAACGTAACGAACGATGTCAGCGTCGAAGCTGCGCTCATTGATCTAGAAATCACAGCTGAAGGCTCAGCGCACCGGGCACTCGACGATGCTCGTATGACGGCTGAGGTATTCCGCAAAATATTTGGCGAGCTGGATTTCGAGCTTAAGCAGCAGTTCAAGGATATGTACACGAATGCGAAGGAACGCAGAATGGTTAAAAACGCGATTCGCTCTATGAACGCGCAAAAAATCGTTCCACAATGGGAAGTTTTCGCGGAACGTTATTTAGCAGGCAAAGCCTCATTCGAGGATGTAAGAAAAGTGACGGAGCTTCAGCAGTATTTTGACGCAGAACTCGAGAAGGCTGGGAAAGCTTCAGCCGGACAAGCCGGATAGCCGCAAGAGCTGTTTATGTTTGGTCATAAATATAATAAAGCCCCCTGATCCTTCCATCGCAGATGCTGCAATTGGACTCAGGGGGTTTATAAGTATGGGAGAAATTACAACGATGAACCGCAGCACCAAGTCTTTAGCTACTTATGAATTGTTATACATCATTGGTATTATCGCTATATCCTTTTCTTCCATTTTCGTTCGTTGGTCAAATGCTGACGTTGCCGTCATCGCCATGTACAGGCTCTATCTAACTAACCTGATCATGCTGCCGCTCGTCTTTAAATACCGCACGGAAATGTTCCAGCTCAGTGCCAAGCAGTGGAGACTGCTCACCCTCTCCGGCGTCATGCTCGGGCTGCACTTCTTGTTATGGATGGCTTCTCTGCGGCTGACCACGGTCGCAAGCTCTACCGTTATTTTGACATTGGAGCCTGTTATGGTAATGCTCGGCTCCTACTGGCTGTTCCGTATTAAAGCAAATCGCATGATGCTGTGGGGGATGGGGATCGCGCTGATCGGCTCCATCGTTATTGCATCGGGAGACTTTTCCCTCTCAAGGGATGCGTTGATCGGCGACGTTTTGTCCTTCCTAGGTGCAGCTGCTGTTGCTGTTCATATGATGATCGGCAAGGAATTGCGTAAGGATATGAGCGCATTTACTTATAATTTCTGGGTATTCGCGCTTGCTGCAACTTCACTCGCTGTCTACAATCTCGTTCGCGGCAATTCCTTTACAGGCTATAGTCCGCAGGAATGGGGCATTTTCTTGCTGCTTGCGATCGTACCGACGCTATTCGGGCATTACTTGTTCAATTGGCTGCTGAAGCATATGAGCGCTGCAGCCGTATCCATGGCTGTACTGGGCGAACCCGTTATCGCCTCCTTGCTCGCTTGGGCTCTATTAAAGGAAGCATTGACGGCTTATCAAATGGCAGCCGGCGTACTCATCTTGTTCGGCGTGTGGCTATTCATACGTCATGGCAAGGAGTAGAAACTAGAGCTGCAGCAATTATCGAATTTTAAAAATGGATTAGATCCTCATAATACAAACAGCGGCAGATCTGGACGAGAAAATAAGTCCTGACTGCCGCTGTTTTATTAAGCTGTAGTGCTACGTTAACTTAACCATAAGAAAGCTTGCTGCCAAAGCCAAACAGCTCCTTTTTCAGCTCAACTATCCTGCCCTTCTGTCTGAACAATCCTCTACAAATGCATGGTAATTGCACTATAAATCAATAATAATCCCATGAATATATTGAACTTTTTCTCATGTGCAGCGAGAAATTTTTGAAATAATGCACCAAAAACAGCCCAGCAGGATGTGGCTACCAGTCCTACAAAGGCAAGGAACATCGAAAACAATAATAAGCTTATATTTGATTTGTAAAATGGCATGATGAACGTCGAAATCGCTGTAATCCCATATAATATCACCTTAAAATTAACGAACTGCAGCAGCATGCCCGATAAGAATGAATTCAGCTGCCCATGATTAACTCCATCACTACGGTGTGGTTTACTCTTCATTATTTTAAATGCAAGATAAGTCATATACAGGCTTCCTAATATATTCATGAAAAATTTCATTTTAGGAACGAAGCTATATAATAGCAGATTGAAATAACAACATAAGAGCATTAATAGTAAGAAACCAGTTGCTACACCAAACAGAAAACGAATAGACTTCTTCATTCCATATCGGCTCGCATTAGACATCGCCATGATGTTATTTGGCCCTGGCGTAAATGTATTCACAATAACATAAATCAAAAAAGGAGCTAAAGCCATGATTTAAATCCGCCTCTCGTGTGCTATACTTGAACAAGATGTACTCTTTAACGCATGTACGTTATGATTATACATTATGAACGCTATATCGCACAATCGAGGAGGCTAAATATTTTGGAAGACATCAATTATGTACTTGCCAATAACCTAAAACACCTGCGGGAGCTACAAAAGCTTAGTCTTGATAAGGTAGCAGAAATGACAGGGGTCAGCAAAACGATGTTAGGACAAATCGAACGCGGCGAATCCAACCCTACTATTGGAACCGTTTGGAAAATAGCTAATGGTTTAAAAGTTTCATTCACTTCCCTCATTAACGAGCCGCAATCCGATACAGTCATCGTTCGCAAAAATGAAATACAAACACTAACAGAAGATAACGGTAGATTTCTGCTTTATCCGTTTTTCCCCTTTGAAGAAGGCAGACGATTTGAAATGTATTCCGTTGATATGGAAATAGGCGCTTATTTGAGTTCTGAATCACATAGAGAAGGTACACAGGAGTTTTTAACCGTGTTTGAGGGTGAGCTTACCGTTCGTGTAAATAATGAAGAATATACAGTGAAAACGGGCGATTCCATACGTTTTACAGCCGATACTCCCCATGTCTATCACAATTCAGGTGATTGTATTGTGAGAATCAGTATGGTCATTTATTATCCGTCTTAACAAGAGGCTGTTCCATAAGTAGAATACTCTACTTTTGGAACAGCCTCTTTTGTTTTAATCAACTACTGATTGCTGGAAGGAAATTGCCAAACCATTGTAGTAAGTCGTTTTTTCTCGGTATCGGCAGGCGTTGCCAAAAAATGTTTGCGCTCCAAATATTCCATTACCGCAAAAACAAGCGTCATCCCATCATTCATTGCTTTGTACACAATCTCTTTATCCGATATAAATGATGGCGCATCCTTTCTGCATACGGATATCATATCCTCATAGATCTGATCTACTTTCTTTTTGAAGTTGTTCTCATGAAATGCTTGATCCAATATACGATTCAGCGCTTCATGCTGGGAGGCATTAAAGTATGGAACCAAACATTCAAGCTTGCCGCTCTCCATGGATACAAAACCCTTTTCGACGAGTCTGCTAATTAAGATCCGATCATATTCCGAGTGTGAGGCTCCGCTCTCTATAAGCTCTACGACCCTTGATAAGTCATCCAGATCGGGCGCGTTAAAGTCTCTCCACGTCATACCCGACCACCACGATTCCATCTGAAGCCCGCCATGGTAATGGCTGTTGCGCGTTTTAATGCCGTTCGTTGCATATTTGCGAACAATCTCATGGTTAGGCAAGAGAGCAAAGCCGAATATCTTTCTCGAATAGCTTTGCAGAAGCGATTCATCGATCAGGATATTTGCTGTCATGCGGCACCTCCTTTGGCAGTCGTATGGTATATAAGTAGCTGCACCAATCAACCGGTTGGTCATTTTATAAAAAAAACATTATTTTTCCATAAGGAAAATCAATTTGCTGCCCCAGCTTCTTCCTGTTACGGTTGAATAGTACAGTAAATTCATAGGTTTTATTGCTCTTATTTTAATTAGGGAGGTTATGATATGCTGCTTTCCAAAATACTGCCGAAGGCTGCTCAGATGCACCCAACGAATAACGCAATGAAGGATAAGAATGAAACCCTTACTTATGAACAGTTATTTAATAAGGTTAACCGCGTCGCTCAAGGATTTCATGATCTTGCAATCAAGCCAGGTGAACGAATTGCACTGATTAGTTCCCCATCACCGTACCTCGCTATTGCCGAACTTGCTGCGGTTGCCATTGGTGCCATTCCTGTAACGATTTTTCCCGGGTTAGCCGCAAATGAAATCAAAAATATTGTTCAAGATGCTGCGCCCACTGCGCTAGTCTACAGCTCCGAACAATCTCAGCTATTAGAAGCCTTATCTTCACTGCCAATTGCGCATTTTATTTCATGCACCTTAGATCAATCACCCTTATCATTGCAGTCCTTTATGGTTCATTGTCCCGCTCTCATGGAATGGCATGAAGCTGCACCAGATGACGTGGCGCTTATTATTTATACAGGCGGTACGACAGGTCGCTCCAAAGGTGTCATGCATTCTCATCGCCATATTCGCAATTGGTCCTTTATGAACCTAGAGAGGGGCGGCGGGCATAACGCTTCTAAAAAATCGATCGTGATGAATCAAGCCCATTTAACGGGCCAGTTTGTTTTGTGGACGACCATATTTGAAGGCGGCTGCCTCATTTATCCGAATGAATATCCCGTTAGAGCTGAAGAAATCGTAGATATTATAGAACGGGAGCAAATTAAGTTTTTGGGTACTGTGGGGCTATTATTTCGAGATATTGTCCTTATGGAAAATATCAAATCCCGCAGCCTGCAATCCATCGAAGGCATCTCTTGCGGCGGGGCGCCCATCAGCGAAAATTTATTTCATCAAGCATTAACTATTTTTCCGAACGCACAAATTACCGAAGTCTATTCCCAAACAGAAAGCGGACAATTTATTAGTTTTTTAAACATAAACCAATGTTTCCATGAAGGAAAGCTAAATCGATTAATATCCGTTGGCAGTCCAGCCAACATGCCGTATTGGGGACAAAAAGCATTCCAAATTCGTATTATTGACGAGCTCGGCCAAGATGTTAAACAAGGAGAAACTGGCGAAATTATATGCAAAGGAGAACAAATCATGCTTGGCTACTGGAATAATCCAGTAGAAACAAACCATGCCTTGCAGGGTGGGTGGCTCTATACAGGAGATTTAGGCAGGTTTGATGAGGATGGTTATTTGTATCTCATGGATCGAAAAAAAGATATTATTATTGTTGACGGTGCAAATGTTTACTGCTCAGAAGTAGAGGAGGCACTTAGCAAGCATCCTTCTATTCGTGAGGTTGCTGTAATTGGAACGCCCTTATTAGTGGATGGCGAAGAAGTAACTGCGGTGGTGTCCCTTAAGGGCGATGCAGAGCTGACTTTAGCTGATCTGAAAATATTTTGCCATGAGCAGATTGCTCCATTTAAAATTCCAACGCGATTGGAAATCGTTGCCTCTCTCCCAAGAACCTCTGTCGGAAAGCTAAACAAGGCGGAGCTGAAGAAACCGTACTGGCTCGGCAGAAAACGTATGATTAATTAATGTTTATCTCATTAATTATTTTGGATTCCTAACGTGGTGCAAGCCCTTCAATTCGGTATTTTTTCTCCCAATCGGCATATTCACTCGATTCGATCCTAATGATTTTTGTTTGGGAATGATCAATAAATTCATATTCAGATTGCTCATTAGATTTTTTCAGAGCCAGATGTTCTTTCATAAACGCTGCGGCTTCTTCATCAACGACCAAGCCGTCCATTTCATCCTCAGATACGATCCTTAATGGCACTTCATATTCAATTCGAATAGGCTTTTCTTTTTCTCTATAAGTGATAGCAACAATGATGGTCTTCTCTCCGCATGTTACTGGGCCTGTCGTAAATAGTTCCACGATCATGTTATTTATTATCATTGGATTGGGTACGACGATCTCCTGAATAACCGTCTCCTCATATCCGCTCAAATTGTGCAGACGATGAATGCCGCTTGGCAGCGTAAGCTGCACACGAACATCATCCGCATCACGGGTTGGAGAAAGCTGAAGCCATAGATGGTTCATGCCTTCTTCATTTTCCATAACGGATTTGGTGAACCTTGTTTTGATCATCACTTCACTTCTCCCTTCAGCATTTGAGAGATTGTCTCTACCATTTTCACTCGGAGTTCCGCCGATATACGTGGACTCATCGAAAGAATGACGTCCTCATTAATGACATGGGTATCGTTGGTTAGCATTTTTTTGGAGCGATACAGCTGAAGATTCTCGCCAATTTTGGAAATCTCATCTATAGAGAGCTGCTTCAGCTTTTCTTGGATAGCAGCCAGCGTTTCTCCGCTATGGATTAACGTCAGAATCGCACGAAAGTAACTAACGTGGCTGCTCGTATAAACTCTTTTGTTCCCAAGAAGCTCTAACGGGGGAACGATCCCGATCTGGGTATAATACCTAACGGTTCTCAAATTCATCTCAGGATCTTCCTGCTGGAGAATCTCAGCAACTTGTTTCGCTGTGAATGTGTCCATCTTTTCACCTCATTTCAAATTATCGACGATCAATTTAGTTACAGTTGACTGTATTAGTTACAGTATACTGTAATACAAGTCACGATGTAAAGATATTGATTACTCTACTCGGCAATACAACAACGCCAAAAAAAGCCGGGTCTCCAGAAGGAGAAACCCGGCTTTTGTCTGTTTCAGCAACTACATCATGTTAGACATAATGATTTGCTATCTTTCTAACCCTTACATTAAAGAAATGCTTATTTCCCTAAAAGCTTATAGATGACCTGTGCACTTTCTGCACGTGTCATTTTCCCTTTCGGCGCAAATGTATCGTTTGCTCTGCCTTGAACGAGCCCTAGCTTAGCAGCTGCCGCAACCGATGCTTCCGCCCAATTGCTAATTTGGCTGCGGTCAGTGAATGTTGTTTCCTCTGCCGCTGAAGCTGCAGCCGCTCCCTTTCTAACCTCATACGCTCGCATGATCATGACAGCCATTTCCTCGCGGCTTATCGTTTCATTTGGCGCAAACGCCGAAGTACTGCGGCCTTTTATAATGCCCAGCTTGCTTGCTGTCGCCACATAAGCGGAATACCATTTGCCCGCTTCTACATCGCTATAGCTTGCCGTGCCTTCTGCCTTCACTCCAAGAGCACGGATAAGCATAGCTGCAAATTCAGCTCTCGTTACGTTCGATTGCGGTGCAAACTGCTTCTCATTAATGCCCGAAACAATGCGCTTCGCAGCCAGTGATTTAATCGCTGCGATAGCCCAGTGACTCGCTGGCACATCCGTAAATGATTTATCGTACTCAAGAACCGCATATTTGCTGAAATGGAATACCTCAGCCGTAATTATCTCACCCTTAAGCGTACCGCCGATGTATTCCAGCTTGCCAGTATCACTCACATAATAGATACCAACGATGTCTTGGCTCGCGTTCGGATTAAGCTGGAAGCTGAGTAGGATCGGCTTCTCAAACTTCGTAACCGGAATCACTTTTCCAGCCTTCGTTACGATGCTTAAGTTGAAATCATAAACCAGAGAGCCCGCTTTCAGCTTAGCTTGAGCATCCTGGGTTCGGTCAACCAAAGCGTCCGCATCTGCTGTCTTCAACGGTTTTGCCTCGAATACGATACGAGCCCCATCCGCTTCACTCGCAGACACAAGTCCTTTAATGGAAGCCAATAGTTCATTTGACAGCGTCATTGTAATGCCAGCTGCCTTCAGCTCCAAGCTATTGCCTGCCAGTACTGCTGCTGCATCAAGCGGCAATTGTACCGAATGTTTTCCATCGACAAATTGTACCGACACTTTACCATCCTTGCCGCTGCGCAAGATGTCATTATCAATCACTTGGACATCAGCTGGCTGTGGTTTACTCGGCGTCGTAGGTGTTGGAACATTATCCGCAACCTCACTCAAAATAACCGTTCCGCCTTCATTTCTGCCCGGCACTTCAACTGTCACCTGTCCATTATCCTTCACCGTGTAAAGCGTTCCGCTGTACTCATCCTTTGCCTTTGCTCCAGCTGCGAAAGGAACCTCGAGCGTAACCTGCTTGCTCTCTACGGTTGTGTTAATGATCGTTACAATATTTACGTTGTTAAATTGTTTATTAAATGCTAAATAGGCTAGTGCATCCGATCCAGCAAGCTTGGTACGCAAGCCTTTGGAATAAACCTTCGAGAATTTCGCCCGAATATTGAGCAGCTTCTCGTAGTGATCATGCAGCGCTTGTTCTGCCGTCAACTGATCCCATGGCATATCTGAACGATTTTCGCTGAACAATCCTGCGCTCATATCGCGAGCATTAGGTCCTGAGCGGCCAAGCTCCTCGCCGTAATAAATGACGGGCTGGCCTTTCGCTGTGATTTGAAGAGCTGCTGCGATTTTCAGCTTGCCTTTGTCTCCTTTCACAAACTCAGACAGGAAACCATCCTCATCGTGGCTGCTTAGGAACTGCCCCATCATTGCTGTGTTATCCAGCTTCGTTTCCCGGTCTGCCAGATAAGCATCGACAGCATCAATCTTCCCATCCGTAAAATCTTTTGCTCTGTCATTAAAGCTAAAATCGAGCAAGCTGTCCATTTGGCCGCTGCGCAGCATGCCGCCGTCACCGTCGATTGAAGCGCCAAAATTTTCACCGATCAGCTTGAAGCTTGGATCGATAGTCGTCAACGCATTTTTGAACGCTTTCCATGTTGTGCTCTCTACATGCTTCACTGTATCCACGCGGAAGAAATCAATCGTGTCGCCGCGATCCGTTCTAGCACGCTCCAGCCAGCCTGCTTGCCATTCGATCATTTTCTCACGAACGGCTGGGTCCTCTGTCTTGAAGTCCGGCAAACCATCCAGTTCACCTTCAATTGGATTGGTGCTGGCTTGAACGCCATTTGTTCTGAGCATCCCTTCAAAGCGAGCTTTATCCTCCGGCGTAATGCCTGGACGGTTATCCTCAGCTTTTAAGCCGTAGCCGGTGTGGTTAAGCACCACGTCAACCATAATTTTGATGCCCTTGTCGTGGGCTTTGTTAATGAGCTCCTTAAACGTATCCATATCACCAAGATGCTCATCAAGCTTCGTGAAATCTTTAGCCCAGTAGCCATGATAGCCGTACTGCTTGGTGTTAAAATCTACGCCTTTGTTGAAATCGATATTATCGACAATCGGAGTGATCCACAGCGTATTAATGCCCAGCTCCTGCAAATAATCCAGCTTGTCGATCATGCCTTGGAAATCGCCGCCGTGATAAGCTTCAAGGTGATCTTTATCTACATCCGCATTATTGGCCCAATCCCCATCCGCAAACCGATCAGTTAGCGCAAAATAGATACGTGCCTCATCCCAATCAAAGTCGAGATTGCCAGCAAAGGTTCTAGCTTTTACCGTCATTGTGGCTGTATGCGTGTGCTTGTTGCCGTACTCATCGATGAGTGTAACGGGTATTTCTTTTACTCCCGCTGTAACTGTGTCTTTCACGGCAATCGTTTGTGCAAACAGCTTGGTGTCGAAAGGCACTTTAGCTAATCCACCTAATGCCGTTAAATCCATATACCCTTCAGTAAATACGACTTCTTCTGATGCTGATGCCTTTAATTTGAGCACCGCGCTTTCATTATACGAAATCGCAGCTGGATGAACCGATGTCGTCATGGTTACGACCGGCTTCCGATACGTAATGACTGATTTGCCATTGGTCGTATTTTTGGGATCGGTTATTTCAACGGCTGCTTCGTCTTTCTTCGTCACAAGGAAGGTATATTCGTATGTGCCGCCTTCTACATTTGCAAGTGAATAAGTAAACCACTCCTTCGCAGCATCATAAACCATTTCATGCTCTGTACCATTCACCTTTACCTTAACCCCGGTCAGATCGCTTGAGCGTCCTTTTTCAAATAAAGCATCATCCCGGTACAGGAAGGTAATTCCGCCATCTTTTAGAACTGGCCCTATTATGGTTGGCAAAATATCCAACTGATTTACCATACTCGTTATATTTACTTTCGTAAAAGCAGCCCCAGGCGAGATCGGAATCACGCGATCGTCTGGAATATCCTGCTTCGCTGTGTCCCAGTCTGTTCCTTTACGAAGCACGAAGCCCACATTGGTCGCATCCTGCGAAATTTCAAGCATGACTGTTGCAATGCCATTTTCGATTTTATCAAAGTTGATTTGATCATTTTTCACACCGGTGTTCCATATCCACATATTCCAGTCCTGATAGTTTTTATCCGGACGAATGTAGTTGATTTGGACATACCGTTTGATTGATTCTGTTTTTACAGCAACTACAGCGCTCACGGATATTCCGTTGTACGTAGCTGTGATCGTTGCATTTCCTAAGCTGTTTGCTTTAACAAGGCCTCCTGTTGTTACAGAAGCAATTTCGGGCTTATTCGAAGAATATACAACTCCGCTTGTTACTTTTCTTTTGCTGCCGTCACTGTATTTCGCATAAACTACCGTTTGATGGGTCGTTCCAACCTGCAAAGGATAGTTAGCGTTATCCAGCTCAAGCGCATTTAGAACAGGCGCTGCCGCTTCCATCTTAATAATGACTGCGGTCAACGGCTCAATCGTAATCGAGCTAGCCGTCAGTTCAAAGCCGGATGGCGCAGAAACCGCCGAAATCCCCGCTTCATCATTATCTACAAGCACTGTGCCTGCAGTTAAATCCTCTGATAACGTAAGCGTTCTTGCTGTACGATCAGCATTCATAAATACATAATAATTGCCGGTGCCGTCTGTTGCTTTATTTTTGTAGCCGATCACAAGATCGTTATCTTTCATTTCCTTCGCAGGAATGAGCGTGACATTGGAATCAACTAGGTCCTTTTCGCCTAAACGGAAGGCATCCGTATGTTTCCGAAGTTCAATTAGTCCTGCTGTGTACTCCTTCGTTACATGATTGACTGGATATTGCTCAGCATTCGTCGCCTTCTGCCAGTCAAATTTATTGATTGCATCGGAGGAATCATAGGAATCATGAATGAAATAACCAAATGAGGTTCCGGCTGCATCTTTAAGCTCGTGGTATTTCTGCTCCGGCACTCCTGCCCCAAGCCACTGCTTCGTTCTGCCATATTCTTGACCAGCATGAAGGAAAGCCGTACCTTGAGAGGTTAGAATGAGCAAATTGCCCAAACGTATCCGTTTATGAATTTCCAGATCATTAGCCGCTATAGCCGGGTCTTTCTTAATCGACTGGGCAATAACATCATACAGCGGCAAGTTGTCATGGGCTTCAATATACTGCACCATGTCTCCCGGGTCATCAGCAGGCGTGTTGCTTGGCTGCCCCTTGATATTATTCAGGATCGTAGCCACGCTTCTTGCTCCACCTGTTATAAATCTTGGCTCGCCCTCCGAGCCGAAACCGGATTTCAATTCATTGCGAATCTCATCGGAGAAAACGCCTACGCTGTCTGTTTTATCCATCCATTTTTGGTCTGCGCCTTTGCCCTTCAAAGCAGGATCAGAAGCATCGCCCCCGAACGTTACCCAGCCTTCACCGATAAACAAGGCATTCGGATTAATACTCGCTGCTGCATCGTAAGCATTCTGTACGGAATCATACGTAGCGTCGCCCATCATATCCCAGCGCATGCCGTCGATTTTGTATTCATCAAACCAGTACTTAACCGAATCAACCATTAGCTTCTCCGCCATTTTGTGAGAGGTAGCAAGATTGTTGCCGAATCCGCCGATATTGTTGCCATTTGCATCTTGGAATGCGTAATAGTTAGGTACGATATCATTTAAGAAACTTGCTTTGGCCATATGGGTGTAGACGACATCAAGAACGACTCCCATACCTTCATCATGAATCGCATCAATGAGTCCTTTTAATTCCTTTACTCTCAGCTCGGGATCTGCCGCATCCTCCGAATAAGCGCCATCCGGCGAGAAGTAGCTATGCGGATCATAACCCCAGTTGTATTCGTTGTTTTGTGCAGAGTATTCCAGTTCTCTTGTTCCCATCTGAGCTTCGTCGCCATAATACCAGGCCATAACTGGAAGCAGCTGAATATGGGTAACGCCTAATGATTTAATATAAGACAGCTTATCCTTGAACGCGTTATAAGAGCCCCATCTCGCATTAAGATCATCAGCTACGGATGGATCGGACGTAAAGTCTCTAATATGCGCCTCCCAAATAATCGCGTCCTCTCGTTTCTCATAGCCGTCAATTTTGGCAAAATCATAATCTGCAGCAGGATCAGTCGCACCTAGATCAACGATTGCCGCTTTGCCAACTGCATCGCCATCTGGACCGGTTTCACCTTTCGTATTCACTCTAAATTCCGCCATCGATTTCGCGTACGGGTCGAGTACTTGTTTCGTAACCCCATCATTGGTCACTTCATATTGATAAAAATACCCCTTCAGGTCGGTTATGCCTTGACCTGTGAAATCAGTTGGCGCGATAGCTGCCGTCCAAACGCCCTTGTCGCCTTTCGTCAAACTGACGCTGCCAACCAGCTTAGTGGAATCAGCTTTATCATAGACATTTGCTACGACTGCGCTTGCTTTTGGCGCCCATAGCTTCAGAACTACGCTGCCAGAATGATAGCTCGCCCCAAGATCATTACCTTCGTAGTTGTAAAGCTCATCAAGCATTCTCCAGCCTGAAGTCGCGGATACGGTTCTCCCTTGGTAGGTTACGCTCAGCGGCGTTTGATCCAGCTGAATGTTTGCCGAGACATTTGCTGTTTTTTTATCAGCGTTCAACACCACTTGATTAATCGGTACAGCTGTACCGTTCTTATCCTTAATAGTGATCGCACTTTTCAATTCCTCTGCTGCGAGACCGTCGGTCATCGTAAATCCGAGAAGGAGCTTACTTTCGGATAAGATCTCTGCGGATTCAAGGGCTGTAGGCAGTTCCCAGTAAGGGGACACGTATACATTATTATCTCCCTTCTTGATCCAGAGCTGATTGTAACGATTTACAAGACTGAAGAAGCGATTGCCTCCATCCTTATCCGCATCGCCCAAGGTGCGATTAACGACAAGAAAACTAATTTTTTGCGCGTTCTCTTGAAGCGGAATATCGACATAGCTGCCATAACGGTCGACCTGTTCCTCTGTAAAAGCGGATGCGCCCGTTGGCCATCCTGTTGAAGGAGTCGCCACCTGATCCCACAGCCATAAACCGTAAGCACTCTGTTTTTTATCGTCTCTCACATAGTGAATACGAACGGTATTAGCTGGGAGCTCTACCGGCTCGAAATAAGATACTTTATCGGAGTTCTCCTTAATCCAAATTTCATTTACTGCAGGGGAGCTTATCGCTACCGCTTTATCGCCGCCATCCTTAACTCCATCTAATCGATTAACGATAAGGAAGCCCACTTTTTTGGCATTCGCAGCTAGCGGAATATCAACATAAGCACCATAGCTGTCTATCTTATCTGCTGGAAAAGCTGTTGCGCCACCCGGCCAGCCTGTTGAAGGAGCGGCAACCTGCTCCCATGTCCATATTCCTTGATTCTCATAAAGAGCATCTGCCCGATTGTAATGAATGCGCAGGTGGTTGGCCGGAATCGGATCGAGGTTCGGGTCAACCGGATCTGGACTCGGACTCGGTTCAACTGGTGCTTTGAAATCTGCTGATACTGCTTCTGTATTCGCATTATATTTAAACGTTACCGGAAGATCGGCAGGAAGACTAAGCAATTGATCATCCTTTGGATACGTCTGGTCATCCCAAGTGGATCCAAGCACGATTTTGAATTTGTAATCCCCTTTGGGTACATCTTTCGTTATCGTGTAGACGCCATCCAGATCGGTATCAGTCAAAAGAGATAGCGCCGATTCTGGTGCCCAGTTACTTGGTTCCCCTAGCGGAACCTGCAGAGTCCCAACAATACGAGGCAGCTTGTCGCTGGCTACCTGGGTGTAATAGGTAGAATCCGCAATTTTATGTGTATCGTGGTTATAATAAAAAGTCACTTCTTTCTCTTCGGAGAGTGTCAGCTTAATATTGCCGCCGCTATCCACACCGCTTGGATTCGTATAATTACCAAAGCCATAGCTTTCCAACCAGCCTCCATTTAGAGCAACTTTATATTCATATGTGCCTGCTGGCAGCGTAGCCTTAAACGTATAATAACCGCTGCCGCTGCCGCTATCGCTCATCTTGGTTACCTCGGCTTTGGGGTCCCAATTCTCGCTGTTACCGAGCCCCTTCTGCAAGTCGCCGACAAGAACAACCTGAGTTGGCGCCGCGGCGTTCGTATGTAGCGGTATCGCGCCCACTATCGACCAGATCATAGCTGCAATAAGCATGATAGACATCAATTTCTTTCGTTTTAAAGCAAAGCCCATTTAGATGAACCTCCTCAAATTATGATCATTGCACCTTTCAATCATCAACGCGCACCGTTCTGACTACACCAAAGTTCGTTTAAACAACACCCCCTGACTTCTGTCTAAACAGCTATAGATTTTATGCAAGCGTTTGCACAAATAACATAATTAATGCAAACTTTTTAACCGCATCTTCTACAACAGCTGTTCCAGTCATAAAAGCGCAATGAAAGCGTTTGCTGATTCCCATATTAATACTCAAAATAAAGCGCTGTCAATTGTTTTTCTCACCTTTTACCTATTTCGACACGTAAATTCACCTTTTTCCCCCGAAATGACAACGTTTGCACAAAATGTTGCACAACCTTCTTTTCTCATCCCCTCTCTCTATTCAGCACTTTGTTCCGTGCCATTTATGGCATACATAGGGATTTTCCTATACAATTCATAGTAATAAACTTTTAAAAAAGCGGTGACTCTATGTTTAAACTATTGTTAATTGAAGATGACACAACGTTATTTAACGAGATAAAAGACCGATTATCCCAGTGGTCATATGAGGTACATGGCATATCGGACTTTGAGAAAGTGATTCAGCAATTTACCGCGATTAAGCCGGACCTCGTGATCATCGATATTCAGCTTCCAAAATTCGATGGATTTCATTGGTGCAGAATGATACGTTCCCACTCCAACGTCCCGATCATCTTCTTATCCTCGCGAGACCACCCGACGGACATCGTCATGTCTATGCAGCTTGGAGCGGATGATTATATACAAAAGCCCTTTCATTTCGATGTGCTCATCGTCAAAATACAAGCTATTCTTCGGCGGGTATACAATTACAATACCGAACATATCGAGCTTAAAACCTGGTGCGACGCAACGGTTGATTATGAGAAAAACCTGGTCTCCAATCATAAAGGCTCCATTGAGCTTACCAAAAATGAGATCTTTATTTTAAAAATGCTCATTGACCGTAAAAATAAGATTGTTAGCCGAGAAGAATTGATTAATAGCTTATGGGATGATAAACGGTTTGTCAGTGACAACACGCTTACTGTGAATGTGAACCGGCTGCGCAAAAGGCTCGATGAAATTGAACTGGGCCGATTTGTTGAAACGAAGGTTGGACAAGGCTATATGGCTGTTGAAGAGGCGCATGATTATGATTAGAAAATATATAGTGGAACGGCGCAGCTGGATTCTGTTGTTTATTATTTTGCAGCTGCTGATTCTTGTTTGTGCTTATGTAGATTCAACGATTCCCCTGCAATCGATGATCTATCTCTTTTATTTATCATCGATTATTTTTATCATCCATTTCGTCATCCGGTATCATAAAGAAACAAGGTTCATCAGAAGCTTAGAGGAGCGAGACATCAGCTTGGATACTACGAGCATGGCTGAGCCGGAGAGCCCGTTTGAGAAAGTGATCGAAAAAAGCATGACGAATCAAGCGGAACTGCTGAAGCACGCTGCAATGAACAATCGGATGATTTTGGAGCATGAGAAGGATGAGCTGTTATCTTGGATACACGAGGTAAAAACGCCGCTAACCGCGATGCGTCTCATGATCGACCGTATACAGGATGAAGGAATGAAAACGCATTTGACGTATGAATGGCTGCGGATTCACCTCCTGCTCGACCAGCAGCTCCATCAGAGACGCATACCGTTTATTGAAAATGATATCTATATCGAAAACACCGATTTGGAAACGATCATCTTCGATGAGATTAAGACGCTGCAATCATGGTGTATTCAGAAGGGGATCGGCTTTGATATTCAATTGGATGAACCGAAAGCGCTGAGCGATGCGAAATGGCTTTCCTTTATCATCAGACAGATTTTAACCAACGCCGTAAAATATAGCCCGCCATCCGATATCGTCATCAAGAGCTATCAGCGGGACCAGCAGACTATCCTTGAAATTATAGACTATGGTCGCGGCATCGACCCAAGGGATCTGCCTCGCATTTTCGATAAAGGCTTTACATCGACCACGATGCACCAAGACAGCGCGGCAACCGGCATGGGATTGTATTTAGCTCAAAAAGCAGCTCAATCGCTGTTGATCCGTGTCCATGTCAAATCCGAGCTTGGAGCAGGAACAGCGTTCACCTTAACTTTCCCGCAGCGAAATGAATTCGTTCGTATCACAAGCATGTGACAACATTGTCACATGCTTCTATTATTTGTTCGGTCATTCGAAGGAACTAATCGAACATTCGATTTACAATACAAGTAATAGATCTAGGGAGAGTGTTAATCACATGTTCATTCTGGAAGCAACCAAAATTCATAAAATTTATGGAAACAAATTCAATAAGCAGGAAGTATTATGCGGGCTCGATATTAGCATCGAAAAAGGGGAATTCGTCAGCATCATGGGCGCATCCGGCTCAGGAAAAACAACCTTGCTTAACGTGCTTTCATCGATTGACCACATTAGCAGCGGCTCGATTAAAATCGAAGGGAAAGTTATTTCGGGATTAAAAGAAAAACAATTGGCTGAATTTCGCAAAAACCGTTTAGGTTTTATTTTTCAGGAATACAATTTGTTAGACACGCTAACGGTCAAAGAAAATATTTTATTGCCGCTGTCGATTACGAAGACGCCAAAAAAAGAAGCCGAGCGTAAATTTCAGGCGGTAGCGACCGAGCTTGGCATTTATGAGCTCCGCAATAAGTACCCGAATGAAATATCTGGCGGTCAAAAGCAACGTACATCCGCTGCAAGAGCCTTCATTCATGAGCCAAGCATTATTTTCGCTGACGAACCGACAGGTGCCCTTGATTCCAAATCCGCCTCTGATTTACTGAACAAGCTGAGCGGTTTAAATCAAAAAAGACAAGCTACAATCGCCATGGTTACTCACGATCCGGTAGCTGCCAGCTATTGCAGCAGAGTCATCTTCATCAAGGATGGACAAATCTATTCTCAGCTTTATAAGGGAGAACAAACGCGGCAAAACTTCTTCAACGATATTATGGCAACACAAAGTGTACTAAGCGGGGTGCACCATGAGCATTAATCAACTCATTTTCCGCAATCTAAAAAAGAATTTAAAAAACTATTATCTCTATGTGTTTGCACTCGTGTTTAGCGCTGCTCTTTATTTCGCCTTTGTCACCCTGCAGTTTGATCCTGCCATGGATGAGGCAAAAGGCTCTGTTAAAGGGGCTGCCGCCATTAAGACTGCTTCTTATTTGCTCGTTGGAATCGTTTCTATTTTTCTGCTGTACGCCAATACCATCTTTATTAAAAGGCGCAGCAAGGAAATCGGCTTATTTCAGCTTATCGGAATGACCAAAAATAAAATTTTCCGCATTCTGACTCTGGAAAACTTTTTTCTTTATTTCGGCTCCATCCTGCTGGGGGTTCTTGTCGGTTTCTCTGTGTCCAAATTAATTATTATGATTTTATTTAAAACGATCGGTGTAGAGGTGGCCGCCGAGCTGCATTTCTCCACCCAAGCATTCAAGCAAACCATTATTATTTTTTCAGTTATTTATCTTCTGATTATGTTGATGAATTATTTATTTATAAAAAAACAAACGATATTATCGCTGTTTAGAGTGAATTCCGTCACAGAAGGCAAAGCAAGAAGAGTGTCTATTCTGGAAATGCTGATCGGCATTGCCGGACTGCTGCTCATTTCCCTTGGCTATTATATTTCTTCCGAACTGTTCGGCGGTAAATTTGTGACGATGACCGCGCTCTTTGCTGCCATGATCGGCATACTGGGCTCCGTCATCCTTGGAACCTTCCTTTTCTATAAAGGATCGGTCAGCTTTATTTTCAACGTGATCCGAAAGCAGAAAAACGGTTACCTTAACATAAATGAAACCTTATCTCTCTCGTCTATTATGTTCCGTATGAAATCGAATGCGCTGCTGCTCACCATCATTACGACCGTGTCGGCGCTTGCTATCGGCTTATTGTCCTTAAGCTATATCTCTTATTACTCTGCCGAAAAAACAGCCAAAAACAATGTTCCCGAACATTTTGCATTTATGAACGTTCAGGACGCGGAGCAGTTTAAAGAAGCGCTAAACAAAAACAAGCTGCCGTATACCGAAAAAACGATTCCTGTCATTCAGGTAGACGTCAATGTGAAGAGTATTATGAATAACAATCTGGAAGGGGTAAGCGTGGCTGGGAATTCGGATATGATGACCTTGCCCGTAGTCAGCGAAAAGTCTGTTGACGGCATTCAGCTGTCTAAAGACGAGCTCTATCTCTCCGGTTACAGCAGCATGCTCAAACAGTTCATGTCTTTGAAGGACTCAGGGCCTGTACAGCTAGTGAATCCTACTCAAAGTATTCCACAGCAATATATCGGACTTAAGGAGCAGCCCATCGTCTCTTGGTGGTTTAAAAGCGGCGGATTGCCTGTAGTTATCGTCGATGATTCTGTTTTTGAGCGCTTAAATAATCATCTTGATCCGGCTATTCAGAAACACTCTACCCTGCATATCGGAATTAATATGAAAGATCGTTCTGATCTAAAAGAAGCGACTCAGCTATTCAATGAGATGAAGTTCTCTGAGCACAACAGAAATGATTCTCAGCTTAATACAAGCAACCAGCAAAAACAAACGATGGGCTTGATTATGTTTATCGTTGCTTTCCTTGGATTAACCTTTCTTATCACATCCGGCAATATTCTCTATTTTAAGCAAATGGGAGAAAGCGAAGAGGAAAAGCCAAACTATACCATCCTTCGAAAGCTCGGCTTCACAAGGGCTGATTTGTTAAGGGGCATAAAAATAAAACAAATGTTCAACTTTGGCATTCCCTTAGTGGTTGGGCTGCTTCACAGCTATTTTGCAGTCAAATCCGGATGGTTTTTCTTCGGAACAGAGCTTTTAACTCCGATGATTATAGTCATGCTGCTATATACCATCCTTTACTCCATATTCGGAATTCTTTCCGTCTCTTATTACAAAAAAATCATTAAAGAAGCACTTTAATACCATCTAAACAGGATATCCCTCTTTGATTTTCAGAAGACGGGTACCCTGTTTTTCTTTGTGTGTTAATATGCAAAAAAATGAGATCGCTAACTTAATATCCAAGTGGAAGTTCGTTTCATTACCTGTTAAGATGTGGATATGTAAGGAGGGTTGCGGAAATGAGTTCATTTAGAGCAGAAGATATTGAACAGATTGTGCTAGAGCAAAAAACATTTTTCGAACAAGGCCAGACCAAGGAGCTGCGCTTTAGGCTGAATCAATTGCAACGATTGCTGCAAGCCATACAGCGTCATGAGCAGGAAATTGTCGAGGCGCTTTATCAAGACCTTCGCAAAAGTGAGTTAGAGACTCATATGACAGAAATTATAATCGTAACCAATAGCATTCGACATGTCATTAAGCATCTCAAAAAGTGGATGAAGCCGCAGAAGGTGAAAACACCGATTTATCTGTTTCCATCATCCAGCCGTATTATGAAGGAGCCCTACGGCACAGCTTTAATAATTGGTCCCTTCAACTATCCGTTCCAGCTTGTCATTGAGCCGCTTATCGGAGCCATTGCCGCAGGCAATTGTGCCATTCTCAAACCATCCGAAAGCTCGCCTCATGTTTCAGCTTTAATAAGTAAAATCATAAATGAAACCTTTGATCCCGCCTACATTAAAGTCATTGAGGGGGAGAAGGAAACGACCTCTTTGCTCATCCACGCGCCGGTTGATTATATTTTTTTCACAGGGAGCATCGCGGTCGGTAAAATCGTTATGGAGGCGGCTGCCAAAAACCTTGTGCCTGTCACGCTTGAGCTTGGAGGAAAAAGCCCTGTCATTGTAGATTCTACCGCTAATCTCGAGATCGCTGCCAAGCGGATCATCTGGGGCAAATTAATGAATACCGGCCAAACCTGTATTTCACCCGATTATGTGCTGGCTCATCAGGATATTAAAGAAAAGCTGGTCGCAAAAATGAAGGAAGTCATCCAATCCTTCTATGGAGCTTCTATACAAAGCAACAAAGATTATGGTCGAATCATTAATCAACGTCAATTTGACAGGCTTGCTTCCATTCTGGAGCAAGACAAAGCCAGCATCGTTTATGGAGGAGGCACGGACCGCGCTGACCTCTTTATCGAACCGACGATACTTGACGGCGTTTCATGGGATAGCGCAGCGATGTCAGAAGAATTATTTGGCCCTATTTTACCTGTTATGGAGTACCGAGATATCCATGAGGCCATTCGAATGATTAACGCTCATCCAAAGCCACTTTCCCTCTACTTGTTTACAGAGAATAAAGCATTGGAGGATGAGGTTATGAGCCGTGTTTCCTTCGGCGGCGGCTGTATTAACGATACGATTATGCACGTCTCTAATCCCTATTTGCCATTTGGCGGTGTTGGCAGCTCAGGTGTAGGAGCCTATCATGGCAAATACAGCTTTGATCTGTTCTCGCATCAGAAGAGTATATTGAAGAAAAGCACCAAGCTTGAGCTTGGGCTCGTCTTCCCTCCTTATGCAGGAAAATTAAAAAATATTAAAAAGCTGCTCAAATGAGCAGCTTTTTTGGCTGACAAACAGGAAGTTAGTTTTATGCAAGCTTCACTTAGTTTCGTGTATGTAGCATTGGTTCGACTTCTCATATAATCGGTTTATCACCACAACATTAGGAGGTCATCCATTATATGAATCAATCACCGCTACTACTCACTGACGAGCAAATGCAAAAGTTTATTACTGAAGGCTTTCTTATTCTAAAAACAGATTTCCCTGAATCCTTCCATCAAGCCATGACAGCTGAACTTGGAAAAGTATATGACGAGGAAGGCAATCCCGGCAACAACCTGCTGCCGCGAATCCGAGAAATACAACAGGCTTTCGACAGCCCCGTTATTACAGGCGCATTAACAAGCGTACTGGGTCCAAACTACATGCTGCATGCCCATCGCCATGGCCACTTTAATGCACAGCCGGTTGCTGGCGGTTGGCATAAGGACAGCTACTGGGGCTACTCCCGTATGCGCAACCACCACCCATGGTGGGCTATGATTATGTACTTCCCGCAAAACACGCCAATTGAGCTTGGGCCTACTAGCGTTGTGCCTGGCACCCAAAACTATGAATCACGCACCTTTGCTTCTGACGAGGTGCAAGGAGAAGCTTACGCTAGCGGTGAAGCAGGTACATTTGCACTCATCCACTATGATATCTGGCACCGTTCAACACCAAATATATTAGGCAATGCTCGTTACATGCTTAAATTTGAATTTATGCGTACAGCTGTTCCAACTAAGCCTTCATGGAATAATCTGATCTCCGAGTGGAAAGAGCCTGCTGACCTTGCCCTGCCAATCGCAAACCACGAAGACATGTGGGAAGAAACATGGAACTGGATGTCAGGTAAGCTAGGCAGTCTAGCAAACACTGCGGAAGCAAACGAAGAGAAATTAGCCGCACTGGCAACGGCTTTGGAAGATAGCTTCGAACCAAATGCCTTGAATGCTGCCTATGCGCTTGCTAAATATGGCGCTCCAGGCGTGAAAGTACTGCTGGCTGGTCTTCATCATGAGAGATTAGACGTATCACGCACGTCTGCTTATGGACTGTCCATCGCAGGCTCAGATGCAGTAAGCGGATTGATCGACGCACTAGAGAGCGATCGCTCAGAGACTGTACAATATGCTATATTCGCACTTGGCGAGCTGCGCAGCTATGCTGAATCCGCGCTTCCAAAGCTTGTTGAACTTCTGTCCCACTCCGATGCGACAGTAAGAATTGCAGTCGTTGAAGCACTTGGCATTTTGTCTAATTCTTCAGAAATTGCAGTGAAGGGTCTTATTACAGCCTTGTCCGATGAGGATGTTCAAGTACGATTTACAGCTGGGCTGTCCTTATCCCGTATGGGTGCTGCAGCGGCAGCAGCCATTCCCGCTTTGGCGGCAGTACTCGATGATGAGAACCGTTATGTAAGAGCTCATGCTCTAGAAGCACTGCGCTATATCGGCACGGATGAAGCGAAGGATATTTTGATCAAATCACTATTCAATTCCCGCTGGTGTTCGACAACTACGCCTGCAAATAGCTTTTATCCTTGATTCCATCGGAGTTCTTATACTTGCAGCAAAAAGGTTGTCCCAAAAGAATTAGTTGTGCAGAACAATCCTAATCATGGGAAAAGTTCGGAATAACAAAGGAGCTAAGCGATTTGAATCCGCTTAGCTCCTTTGTTTTTGGCGTATGCTGTAACGAACTCAGCAGCTCTTATTTAAACCATTTGCAAGGAATTATTATTGCAACGAACTCCAGCATCGCTATTTCGAGAAAAATAGCTCATATCACCCTATAAAGCATGATATAACGCCAACCAGGTTCGTTAGCGTTTGAAAAAGATCATTTTCTGCATAATAAGCATGATACAGTTCGTTAGAGAAAATATGAGCAAGCAATGTACTATTGGCGAGATAGATGATTGAATCCGAAAGCGTAACAGCGCAAGCGAACTATTCGCTGTCCTTTTTGCTTACCTCCATCAACTGATGGCATTTCTTTTGAAATTCATAAGGTTTATCTACAAATAAATAGATTTGGTCAACTTGTTCTCGAATCCCGAACGCCGTAATAACCGTAATTTCTTCTTTTAATATCATATGCACATTAGGTTCTGTGTCCAGAACCTTTGTCGTTTTTTTCATTTTATCCTTACCTAATTTCTCGAATTTAATGACCGAAATGGATGAAATAGTATGGATATTCATGTCCGAATACAACTGAATGCCGTACTGAAACCTTATTTGTTGATCCGATACCAAAATAGGATTTAAGCACATCGCTCGGTAATCAGCAACAAGCAGCATAATAATATATACATTTCCTAATGAGAGTAACCATGCAGCGGTATGCGACCATTGCGCAAGCAGAATGTGCATGCATACCCCTTCAATGATTAATATTTTTGAAAATATTAATAAGGTAATCAGTTTGTTCGAGTTTGTATGATAGCTAAACGAGGCAGCTCCCGTTCGAACGAACGGTTTTTCTTTCCATGAGAACAAGGCATAATAAAAAATAGATAATTCATGTGTGAGCAAAGCTGCGATTTTGGGATGGCGAATGGTCTCTTCTAGACTTTTCCGAAGTGTTTCTATAGGATGATTATCCACTTTTTTATAACGCTTATAGGCAGCCGCAATATCATAGATTTTTAAAGCTAGAATAAAAGGCGGCAGCGGAATAAGAAAATATTTTATAGCGTTCATCGTTTCTTGATCGGTATTTGGTACAAATAACGCTAATGCTAAATAACCTATAAGAGCAAAAGGAATGATGGATGCGATCTTGAAATTCAGCTTGCGAAACCATAGAAAGTACAGCAATAAAGGGATAACCACGACAAAATCTAATGCAATGCCAAGCGTCAGCAGTTGATCGTTCTCTTTAATTAGAACAGAATTAGCAAATAGAAGATCCAGCAAAATGATAATGAAGCTTGAAGCAATAAAGAAACTAATATTCTTTTTATAGAGTTTGTTAATGGCATAAACACTCCCTTCCATTTACCTTTTCATTATCTAATATATGGGTAAAAATAACGCCGTTCAATTCCCTCATGTGAAGAAAATGGAAACATTTTGTTTGTAATCTCAAAAAAACCGTCGCTTAAACAGCAACGGTTTTCTTTATTAATTAATCATTTCAGTGAAAGCTCCCTATATTCGCTCGGTGACAAAGCCATATATTCTTTGAATAAACGAGAGAAATAAGTAGCATCCATTCCTAGAGATTCAGCTATTGCCGAGATGCTAAGTGAAGTAAAGGATAGCAGCTGCCGTCCTTTGTCCATACGCTTGCGATTCACATATTGTATAGGTGAGAGCCCTGTCGTATTTTTGAACATGCGTATAAAATAATTAGGGTGAAAATGTACAAGCTGAGCAAGAGTATCTACTGTAATATTTTCCGATAAATGCTCTTCAATATAGGTCAGCACAACATTCAGCTTCTCAAATGAGCTGGTTGCCGGTGTTTTGATTGTCACATCCTCAGCCTGCTCCAGCATCATGGCCATAATCTCAAGAAACGCCGACTGCAGCTGCAGCTCGGATGTCCAGTCTTCACTCTTATGATGGTGCACCAGCCTTTCAAATTTACCCTTCAAGCCTTCGTGATCGGAGATCGATATCATGACGGGCATTTCGAGCAGTTGAAACAGGTTGAAATTATCTATTTTTGCAGTGAAGTGACACCAATATTTTCCGTAGGTATTCGTATTAATCGTTCCATAGGATTGTACGACATCTGCGGGCAGCAGACACAGATCACCGGGCTTTGGATAATAAATTTGATTCCCGGCCTTAATGTACCCTTCTCCCTCTTGGATATAATATAGCTTATTCACATCCGTCGTATAATTATCGTCCTTCCACGAAAGCGGCACCTTCGTATAGTCGGCTATGGCAACATGCAATTTTAAACCGCTCATATAGGACTTCCAAAATGTACTTTTGCTTGCGTTCACCGTTATTCCCGCCTTTCAAGGCTGTCATACCCATTGTTCATCGAAGATCGCTGCGATTACCATACCATAATAGCACAAAAAAAAGAGGCAGTATCCCTCTGCCTCTTCTTATTTTCTGCTTAAGCTTGAGCGAGCCCTTGCTTGACCCACTGCGCAACATTGACTGTACGCTTAGCTTGATATTCCACAGCTGCTTTTACGTCCTCAACCATTTTCCCGCCTTGCACCGTCACGCTTGTCCCATATGGGTTACCGCCAGCTTCAAAGGTAACTGGACTCGAATAACCCGGTGCAGCTACTATCGCTCCCCAATGGTACATCGAAGTGTACAGTCCAAGGATGGTTTGCTCTTGACCGCCATGAGCATTCTGAGCCGAAGTCATTCCGCTGACGACTTTATTGACCAGCTTGCCGTTAAACCAAAGTGAGCCTGTCGAATCAAGAAACTGCTTAACAGGACCAGGCATACCGCCAAAGCGTGATGGAATGCTAAATATAATAGCGTCCGCCCATTCCAGATCCTTATAGGTAACCTCAGGTATATCTTGCGTCTCTGCAACATGAGTTCTCCAGATGGGGTTAGCTTGTATTGCTTCTTCTGAAGCAAGCTCAGGCGTCTTCAATATTTTCACCTCAGCTCCAGCTGCTTTCGCACCTTCTGCAGCCCACTGCGCCATTTGATAATTTGTTCCCGTTACACTGTAATATATAATAGCAAGATTAATCGTTGTCATTTGATACATCCCCTTAAACTTTTATGTTATTTGCTCAATTGTTCTGCATTAATGCCGATCGTTTTTAATAGCTCAATAAGCTTCTCTTTATCCTCGTTGCTTACAGAACTCAAATTGCGTGTAATGACATCCGCATGCTTCGGAAAAATATCATCAAACAGTGTTTGCCCCGCTTCGGTAAGAATGACATTTGAGCCTCTACGGTCTGTAGCGCTTGGCTCTCGCCTCACATATCCTTTTTTCTCAAGCTTATCAACAACATAGGTAATGCTGCCGCTTGGAATGCAGAACTTTTCACTTATTTTCTGTATCGGATGAGGCCCCTTGCTATACAAAAGCTCCAATATCATAAAATGTTCCTGACTAATGCCATGGCTTTCTATATCCTTGCGCACATTGTCGCCAACTGCCTTAGACGCTTTGAACCATATACGAAATAACCGAAGATCAAGCTGGCTCTGTTCACTTTGTTGATTCATGCCCATGCCTCCTTGCTGCATTTATCTTAAAGTCATATTTCCTAGTTCTAGTGTACTTTTATCCTATCATTAGGCTAAAGACATGTCAACCAACTTTTACCACACGCAAAAAAGGACCGAGCTCTTTCTCCATATAGAGAGTGTGTCGGCCTAGTCGCTTCGTATTATCGCTTGCTCCGAGCAATACAAGTTCAATGAAGTAAAAATGGGATTAGTTCATTATGTACAGCATCAGGCTGTTCATGATTAACGCCGTGTCCTGCATGAGGGATTATTTTGTAACGAAATTGTCCTGCGTTTAATACCTGCAAAAAATCCTTCTTATGGGATAGCTTGTACTCACCCATCAGAAAATACAGCTTATCCTTTATCGCAGCTGCTGACGCTTGATCATATTTCTGCAGCTTATGTGCAAACATCGCTTGTTGATTATGATTTTTCATAGCAAGCACAAGATGATCCGCTAATTCGGGGTGCTGTTCATAAACGCGGGATTGGGGCGAACTTAGCTTTTTTATAATTTTTAGCATATTATTGCGGGTTGGAATCAGTATTTCCGGCATCATCATCATTAAGGTGCTCACCATCGTTTTAATTGGTGTTGTAACCATACCTCCCTCCATGCAAACGACTTTGTTCACTCTACTTGCCTCGTTAACCGTATAATTAAAAGCCATATAAGCTCCATTCGACACACCAGCGATATGAAATTGATCCAATCCCATTTGATCAACGATTTCATTGATCCAATCCACCTGATCAAACGTCTTTTTCTGAAAGTTTTCGTTAGGCACACTTTTTCCTGGTCCACCCATCGTATCTACTGCAATGCAATAAAAATGGTTGGATAATTCCTTTATGTTTAGCATCCACATCACCGCCGAATTATCTCCAACGCCGTGAAGCAGCAGCAGCGGCGGATTCGATTTATGACCAGAAATAAGACAATGCGTGACGCCGTATTTGGTGTTAATGTCCAGCTCCTCAAATTCCGTTGGCCACAGCTCCAGAAGCGCATTATAGGAACGCAGAACCTGTTCTTTTCCTGATTCACTCTTATATATTTTTATCATGACAGCCTCCTTCTTCTTCAAACGTTTACGGTTCTTATAAGCAATCTCATCTATCGCAAGAATGCTGCTTAAATCTACATTATCGTCACTATCAATTTTTACATTAAAATACTTAACTGTATATAACGTTTGCAAATGATATTTTATATATATTAACTAATGTGGTCTCCTAGCAGGTGTCTAATCGCTTGGCACAGCCTTTTTTTTATGCACAGAGCATGATGTTTCCAACAGTCCTTTGAAGAAAATATGATAAACTAGTACTTAATGATAGAAAACGTAAGGAGATAGATCATGATTAAGCTTGTATCTTGGAACGTAAATGGTTTACGGGCATGCGTAACGAAAGGTTTTAACGATTATTTCAAGGAAACGGATGCAGATATTTTTTGCCTGCAAGAAACGAAGCTGCAGGATGGACAAATCAACATGGAGCTTGGTGAGGAGTACTCGCAATATTGGAATTACGCGATTAAGAAGGGTTACTCAGGCACTGCGGTGTTCACCCGCATAAAACCACTCTCCGTGCACTATGGTATTGAGGAAAACTCGGAGCCAGAGGGACGAGTCATTACGCTGGAGTTTGAAGGATTCTATCTAGTTACGGTATATACGCCTAACGCCAAGCGCGACTTATCGCGCTTGGATTACCGCATGGAATGGGAAGATCGCTTCCGCGGTTATCTTCAGCAGCTTGATGCCTTAAAGCCTGTCATTGTTTGCGGTGATTTGAACGTAGCCCATCAAGAAATCGATCTTAAGCATCCGAAGCCTAATCTAGGCAACTCTG